>NZ_JBEXXX010000021.1:0-122334 GCF_040630635.1 Streptomyces sp. NPDC005761
GGGCCCGGCGGGAGTTTCCGGCCGGGCCACTTCCCGCTGGGGTGCGATGAACGTCAGGCGTGGCGGTGACTGTTGTAGTAGTCACCGACCTGCGCGTGATATCCGACGTCGCCTGTGTGCTTGTCCTTGTCGAACTCGGGGGAATGCTTGATCTGGTCCTTGGTCAGGTCGACGAAGATCCTTCGCTCGTCCGGTTCGACGCTGACCACGGTGCCGGCCGGAAGCAGGACGTGCTTTCCGAAGATCCAGAGGCCGGTGTCCACCACGAGGTACGAGGAGTTGACCTCGTCCGAGTGCTTGTCGACCTTCCCGATACTCCCGTCGGTGGCTTCGACCCTGTAACCCGTCAGGTCGGTGCCCGCGGTGAAGTTGGCGGCCGGCTGGTAGCCCCAGATGCTGTCACTCATGGAACGGCTCCTTCATAGAGATTTCTTCATTTTCCACTGATGCGGCCGTGGAGAATGCCGGCGTCCCCGGCAGTGGCGGTGACGCTCTCTCGAGAGTGCGCCTGCCCTGCATCCAGTGCCTCACGCATCCATGACCCGGGTGAATCGCGGTGAGCGGCAGGGGCCGGAGGCGCTGCACTGGAGGTCATGGTTCCTGCCGCGCCTCCGGCCTTGTGTTCGTATGCCCCGAGCCGCCGACATCATTTCTCCCGGCGCCGGGGCACGTGAAATGGGGTGGGGCACGGCGATTCGCCGCGCCCCACCCCATTTCATCGAGTGTTCAGTTGTCTCTACCAGCGATACCAGCGCCCCCGCTTGCCGCCGCCGGCTGCCGGTCGTATGACGAAGCCGAGAAGCCATACCACCAGCACGATGACGGCTATCCACCACAAGGCCTTCAGTGCGAAACCGGCCCCGAAGAGAAGCAGGGCGAGCAGGAGAACAAGAATGATGGGAACCATGGGTATCAACCTCCGAGACCTCAGGTGCCCCGGCTTCCTGACTCCATTCCCCCCGGAACGTCCGCGTTTCCTGCGGGAGGTGATGCGGAATCCGGAGGCCGTCAGGGAGTGTTGTTGGCCAGGGCCAGCAGACGGCTGCTGTCACCGCTGAACCGGTCGCGGTCCACCGCGCCGGAGATCCCGCTCACCGAGCCGGAATCGGTGTACTGCCAGAAGGTCCAGTAGGGGAAGCCGCTCGGGATGGAAGGGCTGGTCGCACTGGTCCAGTGCGCGACGAACAGAGGACTCCGGGCCGACATGCCGCTCCAGCCGCCGGTGCAGGTGTTCCACCAGCTCGGGCTGGTGTAGATGACGACGTCACGCCCGGTCCTGGCCTTGTACGTGTTGTAGAAGTCGAGGATCCACGACTGCATCGCCGAGGTCGACTTGCCGGAGCAGCCGCCTTCCAGGTCGAGCATGCCGGGCAGTGTCAGGTTGTCCCGCGACCAGGCTCCGCCGTTGCCGGCGAAGTAGTTCGCCTGCGCTGCGCCGCTGGAGAGGCTCGGGCGCGCGAAGTGATAGGCGCCGCGGATCACCTTCGCGTTGTAGGCGTGCAGGTAGTTGGCGCTGAATGTGGGGTCCTTGTACGTGGTCGACTCCGTGGCCTTGATGTAGGCGAAACTGATGCCTGCCGCCTTCACCGAAGACCAGTTGATCGTTCCCTGGTAGTGAGATACGTCGATGCCGGCCTGGGTGGCCTGAGTGGATACGCTGCCCTCGGCGCCGGATTCGATCTGCCGTGTGTCTGGCGCGAAGTTCTTTCCGTCCGTCAGGTATCCGGCGCCCATGTAGCCCTCCCCGAGGGGAATGGTGCTGCCGGGCGGCTTCGGCGCAGCAGCGGCTGTGCCCGACGAAACCGCGGGGAGGAGTGCCAGGACGAGGCTGAACACGCCGGCGACCATCAGCTTGTTCCGTGCGGGTCTGGAGTGGTGAATTCGAGACGACAACGCATTCCTCCTGGGTGATGGGGGTGGGTCTACTCGCGTAGCAGGCCAACGCGGGCCGACCGTCACCGTGGTTCCTGGATTGCGAACTTTCGGCTGTTCCGGAATACTCCCGCGTTTCGCAGAAGAATTCGGGGAGCCGTGCGGCACCTGTTTTCGGCGTGCCGACCTCACGCCTTGCGGTACAGAGCTACGAACCCGGTGAGGCTCGCTGCCCGGTGCGCCGAGGGCGAGCCTCCGGTGCGCTGTTCGGGTGAGCCCGGGCGCAGCCGCGATGCGGCACGAAGAGGCTGTTTGATGGGGACACGTCATGAGTGACGCACGCGGGTGGCGCTCGCGTAAAGGGGGTACGAGTCGCCCTCTGTGGTCTAGTCCAGTCGGGGGAGGGTGGAGCTGGGGCGATGCCGGTCGCCGGAAGGAAACTTTCATCCCCGTGAAAGTTCTTGCAGGGGGAGAGCTCCGCCATCCTGCCGGATCCGGGCCGCAACGGACCGGGCGTCCGAGTCCCGGATGGGGCGTACAGGGTGGCGCCTCGTACCACCCCGACGTCGGACGAGACCGAAGTCCATGTCGATGCCACCTCGCACGGGCACAAGGGTCTTCTCATGCACCTGGAACGAGAGCGTCCCGAGGGCGAAAGCCCTCCACGCGGCCGGGGCGTCCGGTCAGTCCACCGGGTGCCCCGGAGCGATGTCGAGGCCGTCAGCCAGAGACAGAAGGCGGAAGTCGTCTCCGCCGGGGTGCTCCGCCGTCTCCGGGACGAGGAGGAACCCGACATGGTCACCGCCGTCGACCCGGCTCTCGACGCGGCCGACGAACCACGCGGGTGCCTCGTCGAGGACCGGCACCCCACCCGGGCCCGGGTGCCAGGCGGTCCGCGTGAACTTGTCGGTCCTGTCGCCGGTCTCGCCGCCGAAGAGGCGGGCCAGGTGGCCCTGATCACGGCCCAGCAGGTGGACCGCGACGCGATCTGCGCGGGCGGCGACGCGATAGGTCCGGTTGGCCTTCGACAGCCACACGATGAACCGCGCCGGCCGGATCGAGCACTGGGATGCGAAGCCGACCAGGCATCCGGCTCGCTCACCGGCTGCTTCGGCGGTCACGACATACAGGGGATAGTCGAGGGCGTCGGTGAAAGGATCCAGGACGGTCACGTTTCTTGGCTCCTTGGCCGCGAGGTCGGCTGGTCACGTCAAAGGGTCTCGAGAGCATGCTATTTGAGCCCGAGACGGGGTCGTGGACCATTTCGGTCGGGCCCTCGGAGGTGAGTGGCCGTGCCTGCCGACAACCAGGGGGCCGGGAGCACCTTGTGGCGCGAGCA
Organism: Streptomyces sp. NPDC005761; assembly: GCF_040630635.1. NCBI lineage: Bacteria > Bacillati > Actinomycetota > Actinomycetes > Kitasatosporales > Streptomycetaceae > Streptomyces > Streptomyces sp. NPDC005761. The sequence goes on from NZ_JBEXXX010000021.1 coordinate 3,212, forward strand.
CGGGCGGAAACGGCGTTGCATCCGGTGTGATCGCCATGGATGCTGGCTGGCCGGAGGCGATGAAGATGGTCAGCGTTGTGTTGAATCTGGCGGTGCGCGATCTGGTGCCCGCAGACCTCGCGGCATGCGGGTGGTCGGGGTCCGGGCACCATTTGGCCGTTGTCGCACAGCAGTTGGAGCGTGCCCGGCTGGGCGAGGTCGACTACCTCGCGGTCTGTACCCCCGCGGACATTCCCGTGGCAAAGGGGGGCGTCGACTACCGGGCCAAGGCGGGAGTGGGCACCCTCTGGCAGTTGGCAGTCCATCCGGCGTTGCAGTCGTGCGGGATCGGGACACTCCTCATCGAAGCCGCGGAACTCCGGATGAGGAGCCGCGGTCTGCTGCACGCCGAGCTCGGTGTGGAAGAGAGCAATCCCCGGGCCCGATCGCTGTACGAGCGCCTCGGCTATGTCGCGTACGACCGCCGCCCGGACTCGTGGGACGAACAGGCGCCGGACGGATCGCTGCGACGCTACGAAACGATGTGCACGCTGATGCGCAAGGAACTTTCGTAGACGCGGCCACCCGATGGCCCGGCCCACGAACGCGTGCCCCGGACCGTCGACCCGCCACTCTTACGTCCGGGGCGAGGCCTTCCGCGGATGTGTCGCGCAGGAAGCTGTCGCTACGTACGGGCACGGGGCGTAACCGCAGCTCAGGTAGCGTGATGCAGTACTACCGGGGCGCAGCACCGATGATCACGGCCGACGGGCCAGGAAGACGAACTCCCGTCCCGGCCGGTCGGGGGCATCGCGGACGGCCTCCACCACGTACCCCTGCGCGACCAGGTCCCGCTCGACCTCCTCCCGCTCCCGGAAGCGCAACGTCGAATCCGACATGAGCACCTGCCCGTCCGCCCGGAACCCGTAGGTCCAGCGGAATGTCACCAGCGGCCCACTGACCTCGACCAGCTCGACCCAGCTCTCGACCGGGCCGGCGGCCGGGGTCTCCGTCACGCGGTAGGAGTTCTCCCGGGTCCACTCCTCCCAGGCGCGAGCGGCCGGGTCCCGGGTCTCGAATACGAGGCGCCCGCCGGGGCGCAGCGCTTCGGAGGTCTTTCGGAGCGTCCTCTCCCACGCGTGCGGATCCGCGATGGCCTGGGCGACGTTCGCTGTCATCGTCGCGAGATCGACCTGCATCGGGGGAAGGCTCGTCGCATCACCATGGATCCATCGCACCCGTTCACCGTCAGGTTTGGCCCGGGCGATATCGAGGGATGCCAAGGCCGGATCGACCCCGATGACCTCGACGCCGCGGCCGGCCAGGAGAAGTGCGAACACCCCTGTTCCGCAGCCGATGTCCAGTACTCGGTGCGCCCCGACCTCTGCCGCGATCCTGAGGTATTCGGCCAGATCCGTGCGGTCGGGGTCGAGCAGATCGTAGAGTGCGGCGAGTCGCGGATGGGCGAAGCAGTCGTCAGCCATGCGTGCGAACGTACGCAGAGCCGGAAGCGGTCAGCCACCGGGTTTTCGCCCGAGGAATGCCGACGCCGTACTTCAGAGCTGCGGCACAAGCACCGCCAGGGCCGGACGTCGCCACCCCTCGACCGCGCACCAGGCCGGCGCCCGGCCACGTGGCCTGTCGGCCCAGGCCCGCCCCGCGTCTTCGGGTCAGGAACCGACTGCGGCACGCCGGCGCCCGAGGCGCCGGCGAAGGCCACGCCCGCGCCCCAGCACGAGCCGGTCGACGGCGCCCGGTTCTCGCTGTGCCGACTCCCTCGGTACGGCCCCGCGGCCCCTACGGCGGACCCATTTCCGGACGCTGTCGCGGTGATCCCGCCACCCGACCCTCGGCAACACTCCGTCAATCTCTGGTGGCAGCGGGCTTCGGCATGTAGCGTCTTTTCCAGATGCCGTGGTTCCCCAGCTGCCCGCGCTCCGCCGCGGGCGCTTTGCTGTGCGGGGCCAGGGCATTCGCGGATCCGTGTGGTGCGGATCCTGGAACGAACGAAAGGCACCGGCATGGCCAGCGGAACCGTCAAGTGGTTCAACGCCGAAAAGGGTTTCGGCTTCATTCAGCAGGACGGCGGCGGGCCGGACGTCTTCGCGCACTACTCGAACATCAACGCCACCGGCTTCCGTGAGCTCCAGGAGGGGCAGGCGGTGACCTTCGACATCACGCAGGGCCAGAAGGGCCCGCAGGCGGAGAACATCACGTCCGCCTGACCTCAAGGGTGACGCGGGCCGTCGGAGCACGCTCCGGCGGCCCGCCAGGTGTTCAGGGCCCTTGCCCGACGCCGGATCCGCGTGACGAATGCGCGGGTCACACGAGCCCTCGATCTGCACAATAGGCGGCATGCCGCGCATCTTGTGTGATCATTGCCGACGTCCGCTCACCGCCCCGGTCACCAAGGTGAAAGCGCCGCCGCCGGTCCCGATGTCGGACATCCCGGGCGTCCGGACGCGTCCGGAGCGCGTGGCCCGCGGAACCTATGCCCCGAATCTGCAGCCGCGCGAGTTCAGCGACGATGTACCTGGCTTCATCGTGCACCCCACCGACGCCATCGGTACTGAACGGCATCCCGACCCCATGCGCTCGATCGGCTGCTGCCAGGGCCCGGCCGGAAGCGGCGGCACGAACCTCGTGTGCGGTGGCTGCGGAGCCGAAGTCGCCACCCGACAAGGGGATTGTCATACGCAGAACCAGGTGACCTTCGAAACTGCCGCGGTCTGCCTCTGTTTCTCCGACGACTGATCACCGGTCCCGAGGGCATCGGACGGAACGCTCGGGTACGGCCGGTGTCATGTCGCAGCGCTCGGCACAGATCAGCCGAACTCCGCGCCCACGCTCCCTCGGCCGGGGAAGTGGTCACCCCCCATGTGCACGCGGCCCCCGCCGCGGGCCGTCACAAGCTGATCGCTCCCGTCGATGGGGCACCCGTAGTATCGGCGTTCATGGGATCGCACCTTGACGGATTGATCGAGATACGCCCTGCGGGCGGGGAATGGGAGATGGCGGTCGATCTGCTCGACTTCGGCCTCGGCAAGGCGCGAGACGCCGGCGAGTGCTTGTTCGGCTACAGCGCCGGCCTCGGGTTGGAGAGGGCGCTCTTCGACCTGCGGGGGTGGCCGGAGGACGCATGCGACGAGGTGCCGAAGAAATGCGACGAACTGAACCATGGCCACTCGTACGCGACGTGGGCCGAGGTTGCGGCAGTCGACTGGGACGCGCCGCTCTGCGACGGCCCCGACGACAACCGCTTGGGCGAGTGGCGGCCGGGACCGGACGGCGAAATGGTCCTGCACGACGTCGTCTGGGCGCCGATCGAAGTGCTCGATGCGGCCGAGGAGCTCTTCGGCGAGGACCTGTCCCCGTCCGGCTGGCCGCCGGGCGGTGAGGTCGGCCTGAACGGCTCCGTGTACCGGCCGGTGGTCCTCACAGCCGGGATGTTTGTCCCGCCGGACGGCAGCTGGGCACCGGTGTGGGCATCGATGTGCACGCTGGCGGCTGAGCACGGGGACGAGAACGTCCGCATGGTGGTCTGGTTCGGCTGAGCCGCCGCGCGCTCCCGCTTGCCGGGCAGAGCCGGGCCCGGCCGCAGAGACAACCAGCGCACAGAACGCTCTTGACTTAGAGCGCGATCCAGCACCTAGCGTCACCCTCATGACGACACCTCAGCACAAGATCGGATCGGGTTTCGGCGCTCGGAGCACCACGGATGACGTCCTGAGCGGGATCGACCTGTCCGGCAGCACAGCGATCGTCACGGGTGGCTACTCGGGACTCGGCCTGGAGACGACCCGTGCCCTGGCAGCTGCCGGTGCTCGCGTCATCGTCCCCGCCCGGCGACCGGCAGCCGCCCAGAAGGCAATCGAGGACATCGGCAACGTCGAGACCGACGACCTAGACCTGTCCGATCTCGCAAGCGTCCGCGGATTCGCCGAGCGCTTCCTGGCCTCGGGCCGGGAGGTCGACATCGTGATCAACAGTGCCGGGATCATGGCCTGCCCCGAGACGAGGGTCGGCCCGGGGTGGGAGGCGCAGTTCGCCACCAACCACCTCGGTCACTACGCGCTGATCAATCACCTCTGGCCGGCGATCGTCCGGGGTGGCGCACGTGTGGTCGCCGTGTCCTCGGGCGCCCATGGCATGGGCGTGCGCTGGGACGACCTGCACTTCGAGCGAGGCTACGACCGATGGGAGGCGTACGGGCAGGCGAAGGCGGCGAATGTGCTGTTCGCGGTGCAACTCGACGCGCTCGGCCGCGACGCCGGAGTGAGAGCGTTCGCGGTGCACCCGGGCAGCATTCTCACCCCTCTGCAGCGTCACCTCGCGAAGGCGGAGATGGTCGACGCGGGCTGGATCGACGAGAACGGCGCCCCGGCCGATCCCACCTTCAAGAGACCGGGGCAGGGCGCGGCGACGCAGGTATGGGCGGCGACGTCCCCCCAGTTGGTGGACATGGGCGGCGTGTACTGCGAGGACTGCGACGTGGCCGAGCCGGCGGGCGACGGCACGGAAGGCGGCGTGCACTCACACGCGACCGACCCCGAGCAGGCCGCGCGCCTTTGGGCCCTGTCGGCCGAGCTGACGGGCGTGGACGCCTTCGCGGCGGCGCTCTAGCGAGGACGTCCAGGTCGATGGTGGTTGTGGCCGGGCGGGCATGATGCCCGGTGAGCATCCTCGTCGCCTGGCAGGAGGGCGTCGTGCTCAGCGGGGTCGGCGCGGGATCCATCTGCTGGGTCGGAGGAGGCGCGACCGACTCGTCGGCCCGGTAGTGCGCCCGCGCACGAACGCTCTCGGATTTTCTGCCCAACGGCAACGGGGTGCACTACGACGTCGACGAAGGGCGGCGGCCGGGACCTCTGCCACCGCCTCCACCAGGTCCGTTCCGCGGTACACCAGGCCCACCCCGTCATCGGCGCAGTGAGAGGTCGGCGTGGTGCCCTCCGCCACGAGCCGATGAATCAGGGGCACCACGGTCCTCCGAGGCACCAGGCGCTTCCTGTGCAGGGCGGGGTCCGGCACAAGTGTTCTGCCACAAGCCGCCCGTTCCTGATCGAGTACGCGCAATGGCCGCACATTGTGCGGCGAAAGTTCGCTTGGTGGATTCTATGGGGTAGCGTCAAAGGGTGATCGGGGAGGTTTCTGGTGTCTGAACTGTTTGACGCGGTCGATGCTCTCATCGCGGACCACTCACCCCTGCCGCCGCCACAGGAACGGGAGCGGCTGCGCAAGGCTCACGGCCTGACACAGGAACAGGTCGCCGCCGCACTGGGCGTGCGGCGGGCGACCGTGGTGAGCTGGGAGAACGGCAGGACGGAGCCCCGCCCGCCGCAACGTGAGGCTTACGCCCGGCTGGTGAACAAGCTTGCCGAGCTGTACCCGGCCGCCCCTTCTTCCACCCCCGAACCCGACGCGGCACCGGTTGTTCTGGAGCCCCCGGCAGCCGGACCGCCCACTCCCGCCGTTCCCGCCCATGCTTCCGGCGCGGCGCTCACGGCCGAAGCCATCGGCGCCGCGGTCTCCTCCACCACTCCGCCCGCCCCTGATCCCACCACGGCCACGCATACGGTTCCACGACGTTCCGTACCCGCGAGGACCACCCCCTCTCAGGCGGGGACTGATCAGCGCTACGAGAACGGTCCACTGGCCGTCATCGACGTCGAGGACGGACACATTTCGGCGTACTGCGTCGACGGGCTCGTCCTGGACGTGCCGGCCAAGTCCGTACCCGCCCTCGTCGAGTGGGCGCTGCGTGAGGCGAAGCTGGGGGCTCCCCGCCTGAGCCGCAACGGCAAGGACGCCGACCCCCTGATCGTCCTGACCGGCGCCGCGTGCGAACGCTACGGACTGCCCCTTCAGCTCAGTGACGAGGAACGCTTGGCAGGGCGGCTCCCGGACGGCCACAGGGTGATCCAGCAGTTGTCCAAGGCGAACTGGCAGCTCACCCGCCGCGGTTTCGGCCCCTGGGCCCGTATCTACCGACCCGCCCAGGGCGGCAGGCGTGCCTGCGTCCAGCTGTGCATCCCGTCATGGAACGCGCTCGACGCACGCAGCTGGGGTGATGCCGGGCAGCTTCCGGCCCCCGAGCTCGCACGTCTGCTCGGCACCTACGCCACCCGCGTGATCACACCTCGCGGATCCACGGCCGTCACCGGTCTGGAGCTGATGACCGCACTGCACCCGCCCACCAGGGCAGGCGACCCCGACGAGGCAGGCAAGCGGCACAGCGAACACAACCCCGGCTCCCTGGGCAAGGATCCGGTGGACTGCGCCCCGTGCGAAGCACCTGACGGGCACCCGCTCCTGGCCGGTCTGCCCCGCTTCCACGAGCGCACCCCGGACCAGATGCTGATGGAGGAGGCCTACGACTGGGCGCGCCCGCTCACCGACGAAGAGTGCACCAGGCGGTACGTGGTCGGCATCGACGTCAACATGGCCTTCGCCGCTGCCGCCAACGGCACCACCGTGGGCCTGGGAGCACCCACCTACGTCCGTCGCCCCGCCTTCGACCCGAAACTGCCCGGGTCCTGGCTCGTCGACCTCTCCCACATCGAGCTCGGCGACCGGCTTCCCTCGCCCTTCACCCCCCGCGGTGAACGCCCCGCCGGGCCCGCGTGGTACGCGACGCCGACCGTCGCCTATGCCGTCGAACTCGGATACCGGGTCACGCCGGCCGAGGCCTACCTGCGCTACGAGAACGGCCGCTACCTCGACGGCTGGTACAACCGCCTCCGCGACGCCTACGTCGCGACGATGGCCGACCTCGGCGTCACCGCCGACCTCTCCCCGGCCGACTTCCTGACGGCGATGGACGGCTACCGCCTGCGCGACCCGCAGATGGCGATCGTCCTGACCGCGGTGAAGGCCACGGTCAAGGGCGGCATCGGAAAGCTTCGCGAGCGCCCCCGGGGCGAGGGCTGGAAACCCGGTCAGCCGTGGCGCGCCCTGTCCCGGCCCACCTGGCGTCCCGACATCCGCGCCGCGGTCATCTCCAAGGCCCGCATCAACATGCACCGCAAGATGCGTAAGGTCGCCGACGCCACGGGCCAGTACCCGATCGCGGTCCTCTCCGACTGTGCCGTCTATGCCAGTGACGGCCCGAGCCCTCTCGACTTCCTTCCCTACGAAGACGGCAAGCCGCTGCCTGGAGGCTTCCGCCTGGGCGTAAGTCCCGGCATGGTCAAGCACGAAGGCACCCAGACGACCTTGTGGGCCGAGAGCATCCACGAGGAACACGGCCACAACGAGAACATCGCGCGGTATGTCAAGGACGGCCACGTCACCCGCGCCGACAACGGGAAGTAACCGATGGGAAAGCTCGCCGACGGACTCGACAAGGCCGTCCACGAAGCGTTCACCCGCCCGATCCCGAAGTCGGCCGGGGCACGCATGCGCTACCTCGTCAGGCAGCTCAAATCCACCGGAGCCGCAGCCCGGCAGCTGGGGATCAGCCAGCGCACGGTCGAGCGATACGTGAAGGACCAGATCAGAACACCGCGCAGAGACCTTGCCACGCGCCTGGAGCGCGAGGTCGCCGCACGATGGCAGCCCCAGATCCGCGCCCAGGCCAAGCGGAAGGCCGCCACCACCGACGGCATCGTCATCGACACCCGTGCACGCTTCGGCTACACCGCAGCCCCCGGCTCCACCGATGACGCCCGGCTACGCCATCTCACCGTCGCCCTCCCTCCCGCCTACGCCGCCCGCCTCTTCGAAGCACGCGACCAGGGGGCCGGCGAGGCGCAACTCCAGCACATCGCGGCCGAAGCACTGCAGGAGACCTATTTCAAGGACGGCGGCCGCCGGGCATCCGGGCTCCTGGTGCAGTACACCGACGTAGAACACATCGAGTTCGGCCTGTAAGGGCTGCCCCGCAATTCCTGGCGGGCGCACGACGACAGCTGCGGCACCTCGCCGCGTTGTCGGAACGCCCGAATGCGTCCAGCAGGCGGGCGCCTCTCCGCCTTGCGATGCACCGCATCCGACGCCGCGCGCTGATCCACCAGCAAGTGCGGGACAGCCCTTGGGCGCAGCCGCATGGCGACCGGCTGCCGTCCACAACGGTGCAGGTGGAGGCGGACGAACTGCTCCTGAGGCGCGAAACGGTCTCCCGGATCACTGGTGCACCGCACCGGCCCTCGACTTCATTCGGCCGGGCCCGGGTGTGCTGCCTTCGGACGCGGGTAGGCGAACGACGTCCCGAGCCCGGATGCCCGCAACCACAGGAGGATGGCCATGGCGGTGCCGAAGACGAGCGTGCTGGTCCTGGACTGCGCGGAGCCGAAGGAACTCGCCGACTTCTACGCCGTGTTGCTCAACGCGGAAGTCCATATCGGTGACGAGCCAGACTTGGTCGAGGTCGTCGGCAACAGAGGGGTGCACCTCGCAATCCGCAGAGATCGCGGTTTTGCGCCGCCCAGTTGGCCGCGGCCCGATGATTCCCAGCAGGCTCATCTGCGGATTCTGGTGGCCCGCGAGGACATGGACGAGGCGGAGCGCGAGGTCGTCGGTCTCGGCGCACGTCCCCTGGACACGAAGAACAACGGGGGCGCCCGTGACGCGCGCCTCTACTCCGATCCTGCCGGGCACCCCTTCACGCTGGCCACACCAGGCTGATCCCCCTACAGGAGCCCCGGGCAGTAGGCGTCCGGGCACGCTGTGCGGGACAAGCCTCTCCGAGCCCGCGCAGAACCTACGAACGAATCAAGAGAACGCGAACCTACGAAGGAGTCCTCATGTCCTCCTCGATCGTCGAGACCGTAGATATGAAGGCCCCGGTGGCCGTCAGCTGGGCACTGTGGAGTGATGTGACGCGGTGGCCCGAATTCCTGAGCCATGTCCAGCGGGTCGATCCGCTGGACGAACGCCGGTTCGCCTGGCAGCTCGCCCTGCCAGGGGTCGACAAGAATTTCGTCGCTGAACTCACCGAAGTCGTGGCGCAGGACCGGATCGCCTGGAAGACGACGGAGGGCGTCCATCACGCCGGCGTCGTCACCTTCCACCGGCTGGGCGACGATACGAGCCGGCTGACGCTGCAGATCGAGTACGACCCCCAGGGATTCGTGGAGCACCTGGGTGCCCTCACCAATCTGGACTCGGTCCTGGCCAACTACGACCTCGGTGAGTTCCAGAAGCTGGCCGAGCGGACCGCCGCGGGAGAGACGCCCCTGGGCGGGTCACACCCGGGGTGATCCGCGCCTGGAGCCGGGGCGGCAGGCGCGGATGCCCGGCGGTGGCGGACGGCTCCGCCCCGGCACCTACCGCATCGGCCCGCCCACTGCCGAGGCCCGGCGGGGCAGGCTCGAAGCGTCCCGCACATCCGTGAGGGGGCGCAGCCGGTACGTGTACGCGTAGTCCCGGTCGGCGAGCAGCTTGTACGCGTCGTGCGTATGGGCGCCCCAGCTGTTGTCGCCGCCGACGCCCATCTGCCGGTGGTTGACGCGCAGGATCACCTCGTCACGGGGTGTCAGCTGGTAGTCGTGGCGGGCTCCTACGGACAGGTCCTCCGGTGTGAAGTGGGAGGCGTTCACTTCCAGGAGTCCGTCGCCGCTGACGAGCAGGCCGCGACCATGCCGGTCGGTGAGCGCCGCCCAGCGTACGTCGGTCTTGTTCCCGTTCTCCTGCGGCCGCAGGTACGGGCTCCACTGCCCGGTGACGGTTCCTGACCAACGCCCCACGTCCGTACCGTCCTTGCGGTCCCAATGGTTCTCCTCGGGGCCGCGACCGTAGTAGTCGAGCCGCTCCAGGGCCGCGGGAAGGCGCAGGATCGTGCCGACCTCGGGGAGGTAGGGGAGGGTCGGCGCGCCCGGGGCGAGGGTGTTGTCGACCTTGATCTCGCCGTTGCCGAAGACAGTGAAGGTCGTGGTGTAAGCCGAGGCGGTACTCGTCGGCAGCGTCCCCCTCACCGCGATTTCGACCGCCCGTCCATCGAGTCCGCGCACCGTCACATCGGTCACCTTGCGCCGGGCACCCGCGTCCCGCCAGGTCTGGTTGCGGGTGTGCTGACCGTTGCCGTGGTCGTTGTCGGTCGGGGCACGCCAGAAATTGGGGACCGGCCCGGAGACGAGGAGCTTCGTACCGGCTGCCTCGTAAGATGTGATGATCCCGGTCGACTTGTCGATGACCACTTCGAAGTCGGCGCCGGTGACGGTGACATCGCGGTCACCGCTCGCGTACGCCAGCTCCGGCACGTCGGTGGACGGCACCGGCGCGGTCCTGGGGCCGGCCCCGCCGAGGGGCAGCTGCACCCGTGCCACCTCGAAGCCCTCGGCGGCCCATGGCGTGCGTTCCTTCGTCGTGAAGGACAACTGGAGGAAATATTCGACTCCGGGGTCAGCGCTGTCGGGCAGTCGCACCGGCAGCGTGATGGTCTTCTCCGTCATCGGTGCCACGTCGAGTTGCTCCCGGCTGAATCTGCCCTGCCGCACCGTCTCGCCGTCGGCGGACAGTTCCCACGTACCGTTGTAGGCACGCAGGTTGGTGAAGAGGTTCTCGTTCGTGAGGGTGATCTCACCGGGCGCGGCGTCGTCTGCGCGGGCCGCATGGATGGTCTGGTAGATCCGTTTGACCTCGGCCGCCTTGCCGGTGTGGCGGCGGTCGGGCAATACGATGCCATCGCCGGCGAAGGCGCCGTCGTTGGGGTTGTCGCCCCAGTCGCCACCGTAGGCGTGGAAGGTCTTCGCCCGGGCCTTCTTCTGCTCGTACCGAACAGTCCGCGCGTCGAACCAGAAGCGCACGCCGTCGTCGCCGGGGCCCCGCCCGGCGTCAGCGAGTTCGGCGCTCTTCAGGGCACGCGCGTAGACACGGGCCCGGCGGATCGTGCCGCTGAACTCCCGGGTCGGGTTGTCGACTTCTCCGGCGAGCGAAAGCGGTGCGGTATTGCTGCTGGGCCTCTGGGCGGTGCTCCTCGTGGCCTTGGCCTCACCATCCACGTACAGGGTCAGCGTTCCCGCGTCCGCATCGAAGACGCCCGCGACGTGATGTTCCTTGCCCGTCCAGCCGTCGTCCGGAGTCGTCCAGGAAACAGCGATCCACTGCCCGCTCGCGTAGATGTAGAACTCCAGGCCCTTGTCGGCCTGTTTCAGCGCGTACTGGGTGTCCCCCTTCGCCAGGATCGGCTGGTGGAAGCCGCGGACGCGCGGGGTCAGCCAGGCCTCCAGGGTGAGCGAGCCGGTCAGGTCGAGCCGGTCGTCACGCGCGAAGACGGTCGCGCCGCTCACACCGTGCTCATGGCTGAACGAGCCGGACGGATTGATGACCTCGCCCTTCAGGCCCGCCGGACCGGTCTCGATGAGCATCTTGCGCGTCGGGGTGGGCCAGGTGAGTGCCTGGTCGACGAAGTCCCAGATCCAGCCGCCCTGCAGGACGTCATAGCGGCGGATGACGTCCCAGTACTCCTTGAAGTTGCCTGTCGAGTTCCCCATCGAGTGGGCGTACTCGATCATCACGTAGGGCCGGGTGTCGGACGTGTCCTTCGCCCTGGCCTCCACCCGGCTGGGTGATTCGTACATCCTGGAGCGGATGTCGCTGGTGGCGGGGCCGTCGTCGCCCTCGTACTGGATGACGCGGGTCGGATCGTAGGAGCGGATCCAGTCGTGCATGGCGCGGAAGGAGGAGCCCGAGCCGGCCTCGTTGCCCAACGACCAGATGACGACGCAGGCATGGTTCTTGTCGCGGTGCACCATGTTCTGCGCACGGTCCACACATGCCTCGGTCCAGTCGGCCCGGTCGGCCGGGTACTGGTCGCGGATGCCGTGCGTCTCCAGGTTGGTCTCGCCGACGAGATAGAGACCGTACTCGTCGGCGAGTTCGAGCCAGAGCGGGTTGTTGGGGTAGTGGGAGGTGCGGACCGAGTTGATGTTCAGCCGCTTGATCAGCGTGATGTCGTCGACCAGGTCGGCGCGGCTGAGAGCTGAACCGCGCTCCGGATGCATCTCGTGACGGTTGGTTCCACGGAAGGTGACCGGCCGGCCGTTGATACGCATCAGCCCGTCCGTGAGCGCGAACTCGCGCAGACCGATCCGGTGCGAGAGTATCTCCACGATCCTGCCGGAGGGATCGCGGAGCTGGATGACGGCGGTGTACAGATACGGGTCCTCGGCGGACCACAGGCGCGGTGAGGGAACGGACCTGACGGCCTTGCTGATGGCCTCGCCCTCGGCCGGTGAGGGGCGCCCGGCGAGCGGACGCGACCACACCGCGTGCCCCTCGGCGTCGTACAGCTGCGTCTCGACCGAGTAGGCCGCTGCGTCCGCGTTTCCCGTGTAGTCCCGTACATGCGCGGTGACGGACAGGTCGGCACTCGTGAACCCGTCCCCGAGGGGGGTGTCGATCTTGAAGTCCCGCACGTGGACGCCGGGCGTCGAGTACAGGTAAACCGACCGGAAGATGCCGCTCAGCCGGATCATGTCCTGGTCCTGGAGCCAGTCGCCGTCGGAGTAGCGGTAGACCTCGACGGCGATCTGGTTGGTGCCGTCCTTCAGGTACGGGGTGATGTCGTACTCGGCCGGGGTGTACGAGTCCTCGTGGTAGCCGGTCAAGTGGCCGTTGATCCACACGTAGTGGGCCGCCTTGACTCCCTCGAAGTGCAGGAACGTGCGCCGACCGGCCCAGCCCTTCGGCACGGTGAAGGTGCGACGGTACTGGCCGACGGGGTTGTACCGGGTCGGCGCGGCCGGCGGCTGGGCGTCCTCGCCGAGGCCGTTGGGCCCCCACCACGGGTAGGTGATGTTGACGTAGATCGGATAATCGTGACCGTGCAACTGCCAGGCGGAGGGGACCGGGGTGTTCTCCCAGGCGGAGTCGTCGAGGTCGGTCCGGTAGAAGTCGGCCTTCTTGTCGGCGGGGCGGTCCACATAGGCGAACTTCCATGTCCCGTCGAGGCTCCGACGCCACGGGGACGTGGTGCGGTCGGCGGTGAGGGCCTGCTTGAGATTCGCGTACGGCATGAGCGTGGCGTGCGCCGGCTCGGTGCCGAGCCGGAAGAGGTCGATGTGCCCGTTCCACTCGTCGCCGGCGGCCGGGACGTCGCCGTCGGCGCCGAATGCGCGGGAGACCGGGGGTGCCCCGGCCAGAACGAGGCCGCCGAGCACGGCGGCGCTCGCTTCGAGGAGGCGGCGACGGCTCACGTATCCGTGATGGGGGCGAGAGTGGGGGGACGAGTTCGGGTGGGCCATGACAGGGCCTTCCTAGTGCGCCAGGACGTGCAACTGGTGTGACGGGTGACACCTGTTGAAACGTGCCCACCCTAGAAAGGGAACACAACCGACACAATGATGACGTCAGATTTTGTTGCTTTCTGGCGGCAAGTTTGGACGGAACGGCCTAAGAACCTCTGCCGGACGGCCCTTCGGGGTCGCTCGTCGGCGTGGTTCTGCCGGGCAGCATGGGACGACGGACGTTGGCCGGGCCTTGGTGTCGCGAGCTGAATGCCGCTGATTTCACGCTCGCTCTCCGGTCCGCCGCTGACTTGGATACCCGGCACAGTGACGCGAGCTGTTGCAGCGTCAGGTTCGTCCGCTCGTATGACCGCCACCAGCAGGGCACGGTCCACCCGCTGTTCGTTCTCCTGGCCCCCTTTCGGATGGGCGGGAGGAACCTCGCGGGCGCGCCACGAGGGTTCGGTCCGCGATCCCTGGTAGGACGGCAGCCGTGACCTGGAACGACAGAACGAAACCGCAGAACCAGACCCTGGCCGGGGCCGGGGCCCTGCTCATCGAAGCGCGCCGCAAGGCCGCGGAACTCGTACGCGCCTCGGGCGCGGACCTGTCCCCCGAGGAACGCGACTGGGTCGGCCGCCCCTGCATGGCCGCACTGGACCCCCCGCCGACCCCGCACTTCTGCGGCTGCGGAGAGTACGGCGGCTCGGGCGGCGAAGAACCCTGCCTGAACACCTGGACCGACTTCACCGGCCCGGACTTCGGCCATGGATCGCCCACCAGGACCTGCGAGCACACGGAATCCGAGCACGCCCAGATCTGACCCATGAGGAGGACGCAGATGCCCGAGTCGAAGCGGAACGAGAGGACCGATGCGCAGTCGCGGATGCTGGCTGAGGCCGCTGCGCTGCTCATCGAAGCGCAGGACAAGGCCGCGGCGATGATCCGCGAGTCGGGGTTGGAGCTGAGCTCCGCGGAGCGGAACTCGCTCGAATTCAGGTGTTCCGGAGAGCTGTCGCCTCCGCCGACCCCGCACTGGTGCCGCTGCCGACGCTACCGGGGCTCGGGTGGCGAGGATCCCTGCCGGACGGAGTTCCCCGACCACGGCGGTGTGGGCGGAGACCAGTGGGCGAGATGCGGGCATCTCAAGGTGACCCACGGCGCGTTCTGAGTCGTTCGCCCACCCGCCACCTATGACGGCGAGGACCCACCCTCTGCCGCTGAGGGTTCTTCAGCGGCGCGATCGGCGCCGTGACGGCCCAGCGCGCGGCCGAAGCGTTCAGTCAGGGCCGGCATGAGGCTTTGACCGTCGGCGGGGCGGTCCAGGCCGAAGACGTAGCCGGGGAAGTCCAGGTCCTTCTGGACCGCCCAGATGGCCTCGTGCTGGTCGGGCGGCAGGATTCGGGCCGGGTCACCGACTGCGACCCAGCCGATCGGCACCATCGCGTCAGCCGGCAGGACGGTGCGCAGGTGCACGACCGCGTTGATGCGGACCTCGGCGCGCACGCCGATGCGGGCGCCGTTGAAGACCCGGCAACCGGTGGCCAGGAACACATCGTCCTCCACCGTGCAGCCGGTGAGGTAGGACTGGGGTCCTACCAGGACCTGGTGCCCCAGGTGCAGGGGGTCGCGCCGGGTTCCGCGCAGCACGGCGTTCTCCATCACGATGCTGCCGGCGCCCAGCTCGACCGGCCCGCCCTCGGCGGTCAGCACCGCGCCGAAGAGCACCCGGCAGCCGGGTCCGACCCGCACGTCACCGCACAGGGTCGCGGTAGGGGCGATATAGGCCGACGGGTGGACAGTGGGCGAGATGCCCTCGTGTTCGATCAGCATGTCGGCGATGATGCCGTGCCCCGACAGTGCCGGGGAGGACATTCCGAGGCGCGAGATTCGGCGACCCGCCTTTCCTGCCCGCTGAAGAACCCGCCCCACCGGTCAAGGATCAAGGCGATCCGTCATCCTGAGTCTCTTCCGTTCGGCGTAGTAGAGCTGCTGGTGCATGTCTCCCGGGTCAGGGACGGCGGACAGCACGTCCAGGTCCACGCGGGACCTGACAGGAACGGAAATGTGCAGCTGCGCGAGCTCTGCGGCCACCCGCTCGAACAGCTCGTCATCGTCGAAGGCGATGTCGTACAAGCAAGCTTCGGAGAGGGTGCACTCGCCCAGATCCCAGTAGGTCAACTCCGTGTCGACCTTGATGACCGAAGGCACCTGCCGGTCCCTCCGCTGCTGCGGGTGCAGCCAGTACCCGTAGAAGCTGCCGTCCTCCTCCTGGGCCACGGCCGCCAGCCACTTGGCCATCTGCCTGGACGCCGCACAATTGGCCATGACGTCAGGGTTCGCGCGCTCCTTCTCGTTGAGATAGCTGGTGTCGGTCAGCGGGTGCTGCGCACCGGGGTCCAGAACGGTGATGCCGAACTGCTCGAAGGGGTGGCCGCTTCCCTCCCACTGTGCTGTCGCCAGGAGCCGTAGATCCTCCGGCACGGGGCGTCCGCCCAACCGCTCCCGGCAGAACTCCTCCAACCGCTCGTCAAACACAGACGAATCCCTTCTCAGCCCCGGGTGAATCGCCAGAGATCAGGGCGCGCCTCTGACAGATGCTGATCCGCGGCCGGTCGCCGGCCGACGGCGAGGCGCATCGTAGCCCGGGTGCGGTGCCCCTGCCGCCCACTGGTCCCGGAGCGGTTCGGGCACCACGACGGCACCCTGAGCACAGGCCTCCTCGGTGCGCCTGGGGGAGCTCCCTGCCGGTGCCCTCTTCCCGCTGGTCCCGGCGGATGGGTCTCAGCGCCTCGGCAGGCGGTGGAGGACGACGTCGCCGAGGATCCCCCCGGCCACCGTGCAGGTCATGTACGTGCAGTACGGCTGCCGTCTGCGGTCCGTCGGCGAGCCGGGGTTCAGCAGGCGCAGGCCGCCCGGCGCCTCGGTGTTCCACGGGATGTGGCTGTGGCCGAAGACCAGGACGTCCAGGCCCGGATGGAGCGCGGCGCAGCGCTCCTCCCGCCCGCGGGCCGCCCCGGTCTCGTGGACGACGCCGAACCGCAGGCCGTCCAATTGGAAGCGCGCCACCTCCGGCAGGCGGGCCCGCAGTTCCGGGCCGTCGTTGTTGCCGTACACGCCGACCAGACGACGCGCGCGACCTTCGAGCAGGTCCAGGGTGGCCACGTCGACCCAGTCCCCGGCATGGACGACGACGTCCGCCAGGTCCGCCTCGTGCAGCAATTCGTCGGGGAGCCGCCTTGCGCGCCGGGGCACATGGGTGTCCGAGACGAGCAGCAGTCGCACGGGACGGCCCGTCGCCGCCCCGGTCGTGTCGTCGTCCATCCGCCTGCCTTTCCCTCGGTCCGCCCGGTCTACCGGCCCCAGGCGTCCTTGCGGGGGAGGGTTGCCGGCCCGGCGTGGCGGCCCGGCCGCGGTCGGATCGCGGGCCTCGCCGGCGAGGCGAGCGCGAATACCGGCAACGGCACGGCCGCCGGAACCTGGGACAGGGCCGCCGCGAGCGGTGGGCGCGTGGGGCAGGGCGCCGGGGCGAAGACGTACCCGGCCCCGTGGTCCTCGGGTTCAGCTTCCCGTCAGGGCGGCCGTGCCGTGCGTGCCTGGCTGGTCGATCATCAGACGCAGCCGGTGCAGACCGCGGCGGGTGTGACTCTTGACCGTCCCCAGCGGCACCCCGGTGCGTTCCGCGATCTGGACTTGTGTCAGGTCCTCGTAGAAGGCCAGGCACAGTACCTCGCGCTGAGTGCGCGGCAGTTGGTGCAGGGCGTCGACGAGCAGCACACGGTCCAGTACGGCGTCCGGTGCGGGCTCGGCAGGGCGGGCGGGGGTGGCGTCGTGCGTGGCCGAGTCGACAACGGCCATGCGCCGTGTCCTGGCAGCCAGCGCGTCGATGATCTTGCGGCGGGTGATGCCGACCAGCCAGGCACCGAGCGCGCCCCGCTCCGGCCGGAATCCGTGCCGTCCGCGCCAGGCACCGACGAAGACCTGCTGGGTCACGTCCTCGGCCTCGTGGGCGTCTCCGAGGGAGCGGGCGGCCATGGTGTGGACGAGCGAACCCCAGTGCCGGTAGATGGCGGCGAACGCTTCCTCGTCGGCGGCGACGAGGCCCCGGGCCAGGTCCTCCTCGTACCGCGTCCCCTCCATGGCCGGGACGGGAACGGTGATCGGTCGCGTGCTCGTGTTCATGGCCTGATCCCTCCTGCCGTGTGTGATGCGGGGACGGAAGGTCCTGCGCCGAACGGCAAGTTCGCCGGTCGGCCGTACATGGCCGCCGTGCGATTTCCAGTCTTGGACGCACAAACGACGCAAGCAACATGCGTCGTTTGTGCGTCGTACAGTGGAGGCATGGACGTCACGACGGGTAGCGGTGAGGATCAGGAAGGCGAAGGCGGCCCGGAGGTCGGCGGGCTGACCACCGGCGAGGTGGCCCGGCGTCTGGGGGTGGCCCCCACCACGATCCGTACGTGGGACCGCCGGTACGGGCTCGGCCCCGAGGCGCACACCGGCGGCCGGCACAGGCGCTGGACCGTGCGGGACGTGGCCCGGCTGGAGCGGATGTGCGCATGGACGGCGACCGGACTGCCGCCGGCCGAGGCGGCGCACCTGGCGCGCACGGAGCAGCCGCTGACGGCGGCCCCGCCCCGACGGACGGCCGCAAGGGCGCCGCAGCCTCCGGAAGGTGGTCGCAGCCGGGCGGGGAGCGGTCTGCGACTCGGCGACGTGCGTCAGGAGTGCAAGGGAGTGGCCCGGGCCGCCCTGCGCCTCGACGCCGCCGCACTGGACCAGCTGCTGCTCACGGCGATCACGGAGCACGGACTCGTCGCAGCCTGGACCGAGGTGATCATGCCGACGCTCCAGGCCGTCGGTCGCAAGTGGGAGACCTCGGGCGAGAAGTACGTCGAGGTCGAGCACTTCCTTTCCTGGCACGTTTCCGGTGCGTTGCGCCGCGCCGCGCCCCATACGGCTCCCGACCGTCGTGGCGCCACGACGGTGCTCGCCTGCGTACCGGGGGAGATGCACACACTGCCGCTGGAGGTGCTGTCCGCCGCGTTGACGGAGAGGGGCGTGCCGGTGCGCATGTTCGGGGGCGCGCTGCCCGTCGAGTCGCTCGTCTCCGCAGTGCGCAGGACCGGACCGGCCGCCGTGGGGCTGTGGGCACAGTCCCGGACCACCGCCAGCCGGCCGCTGGCCCAGCACGTGGCCGGTATGGAGTGGGGCGTGCGCGGGGCCCGACGCAGGCCGGTCGTCCTGGCCCTCGGACCGGGCTGGGCAGGTCGGGCGCCGGCCGGCACGGTGCGCCCGGTGGGACTTGCCGAGGCCGTCACCGCCCTGGAGTCGCTGACCGGTCGGTGACGTCTCGTCGTCCCGGTCACTTGGTCGTGGCGCCTGGCATCGGCCGGCGGAACGTGGTCCGCTGGAGCAGCGGTTGCCCGGGAGGCGCCCGTCGGCCCGGGGCGGCAGGGATGACACGGGACCATGTCGTGGCCGGCCGCATCCGTGGAAGGCCCACGACCCGTAGTACTGACCGACCGGAACACCTCGTCGGATCCGTATCCAGGAGTGAAGCGTGGAACTGAGCGGTGCCCGTGTCATGGTGGCCGGTGCCACCGGAGTTCTCGGCGGCGCGATCACCGCCGAAGTCGCAGGCCGGGGTGCGCTCGTGGCCCTCGCCGGACGCGACCCGAGCCGCCTGGCCCATGCAGCCCGGTCCTACCCTGGCGCCCCGACCGCTCGCTTCGATGCCTACGACCCCGCGTCGTGCGCTCGCGCCGTACATGACACGGCGGCCGCCCTCCAGGGGCTGGACGCCGTCGTCATCGCGTTCGGGACGGTGGCCTTCGGCGCGGCGCAGGAGGTCGGCGACGAGGTCGCGGAGCACCTGATGGCGGTCAACCACCTCGCGCCCGCGGCCTTCTTCCGTGCCGCGCTCGGCATCCTGCGTCCCGGTTCCGTGGTCGCCGCCGTCACCGGGGTGGTGGCCGAGCGGCCGCAGCCCCGGATGGCCGACTACAGCGCCTCCAAAGCCGCGTTGAGGGCCTGGCTGGACGCCGTACGCCGCGAAGCGCGGAGCGCGGGTGTCGGGGTGCTGGAGATCCGGCCGGGGCACCTCGACACCGGCTTCGCCCAGCGTCCGGTAGCGGGTACCGCGCCGCCCCTGCCCGGTGGCGGCGACCCACGACAGTTGGCCGCTGCCGTCGCGGACGCACTGGCGGCGGACGCCGAGCTGCTGCGCACGCGCCCCGACGGAACGCCCGTCGTGGAACGGCGATCCCGGTGAAGTCCTCCTCCGCCGACAGGTCCGACGTGGTCGTCGTCGGTGGCGGTGCAGCTGGTCTCAGCCTTGCGCACCGGCTGGTGGAGACCAGCTCCGCCACGGTGACCGTGATCGAGCCGCCGGACGGTCCGCTACGCCCTGCGGAACGGACCTGGTGCTACTGGGACGCGGGAGCCGATGGTCTCGAAGGGGTCGTCAGCGCGTCATGGAAGGTGGTGCGGGTGTACGGCGCCGACGGCCGCCCGATCACCGTCGAACCCGCCCCCTTCACCTACCGCATGGTGCGCTCCACCGATTTCGAAGGCCTGGTCCACGGCCACCTGGCCCGGTCGGAGGGCGGACGTGTCCTGCGCGCGACAGCGGAATCGGTGCACAGCGTGGCCGGAGGCGCGGAGGTCCGGTGCAGGCTGCCCGAGGGCCCGTCCCGGACCCTGCGCGCCCGCCACGTGTTCGACTCGCGGCCGCTGACCGCCCTGCCGCCGGCTCGCACGCAGTTGCTGCAGCACTTCCGCGGCTGGTTCGTACACACCGACACCGCCCGGTTCGATCCCGCGGTGGCGGATCTCATGGACTTCCGGGTTCCCCAGCCGGCCCACGGGCTCGCCTTCGGCTACGTCCTGCCCCTGGCGCCGGACCGCGCGCTCGTCGAGTACACCGAGTTCTCCCGCAACACGCTGACCACCGAGGCCTACGATGCGGCGCTCGGTCACTACTGCCGCGACATCCTCGGCCTCGGCGCGTTCACACCGGAGAACACGGAACAGGGAGTCATCCCCATGACCGACGCCCGCTTTCCGCGACGGGCCGGGGCCGGCGTGTTCCGGATCGGGACAGCGGGCGGCACCACCCGCCCCGCCACCGGCTACACCTTCGCCGCGGCACAACGACAGAGCAGATCCATCGCCGCCGCCCTGCGGGACGGGCACGGGACCTTCCCCGCACCGTACGGGCGGCGCGCGCTGGCCATGGACGCGATACTGCTGCGTGCTCTGGACACCGGGCGCATCAACGGCCCGGACTTCTTCAGCGACCTGTTCCGCAACGTCCCGGCCGAGCGCCTTCTGCGGTTCCTCGACGGCACCACCTCCCTGCGGGAGGAGTGGGGCATCGGGCTGCGCACCCCCGTGCGGCCGATGCTCCTCACGGCGGCCGAACTGCCTTTCCTGCCCCGCCGTTCCCGGCCCATCGCAAGAAGCGGAGAGAGCCACCGATGAGCCTCCTGCGCGACCACGACCTGGCCCGCGCCTTCGACCACGCCTCGCGCACCTACGACAGCCTCACCGCCCTCAACCCCGGCTACCGCACCGGCCTCCTGCGCTCTGCCCGCCGGCTCCGCCTTCCCGACGGCGGAGCCGGATTGCATCTGCTCGACCTCGGATGCGGCACCGGCGCCTCCACCCGAGCCCTGCTCAGAGTTGCGCCCCGGGCCCGGATCACCGCCGTGGACGCCTCCGCGGGCATGCTGCGCCACGCACTGGCCAAGCCGTGGCCCGCGCGTGTGCGCTTCCTCCACCTGACCGCCGAGGAACTCGCGACGGCCGGCGAGGGCCCCTTCGACGCGGTCTTCGCGGCCTACCTGTTCCGCAACGTCACCGACCCGGACGCGGTCCTGCGGAGCGTGCGGACTCTGCTTCGGCCTGGCGGACGTCTGGCCGTCCACGAGTACAGCCTCAGCGGCTCGCGGGTGCACCGGGCGCTGTGGACCGCGGTCTGCCACGGAGTCGTCATCCCCGCGGGCACGTTGACCGGTGACCGTGTCCTGTACCGCCACCTCTGGCACAGCGTCGTCGCCTTCGACACCGCCCCCGCCTTCGCCGGCCGGCTGAGGCGAGCCGGCCTGACCTCCGTGCAGACCGTCCCCGTCGCCGGATGGCAGAAGGGCATCGTGCACACCTTTCTCGCAGGCAACGGTGGCTCGACCACGACAAGGGAGCGCACACAGTGACAGCCCACAGGACCGATGCCGCCGGCCGGGGCCGCGACCGCAAGGCCGAGATTCTGTTCCCCGCACCCGGCGCGGAGCGTTTCCGGCGCGGGGAAGAACCGTCCGTCGCCGTGATCGGTGGCGGAATCGCCGGTCTGGCCGCTGCCACCCTGCTGGCCGAACGCGGCGCCCGCGTGACCCTGTACGAGAGGGACGGCGCACTCGGCGGCAGGCTCTCCGGCCGGCGCACCACACTGACGGACGGTTCTCCGGTCACCATGACCCGCGGGTTCCACGCCTTCTTCCGCCAGTACTACAACCTTCGCGGCCTGCTCCGCCGTACGGACCCGGCCCTGTCGCGACTCACACCGCTGCCCGACTACCCCCTGCGGCACAGCGGCGGCCTGACCGACAGTTTCGCCCGCGTCCCGAGGACCCCGCCCTTCAGCGCGCTCGGATTCGTCGCCCTCAGCCCCACTTTCGGCTGGCGTGACCTGGCAGCCATGGACGCCCGGGCCGCGCTCCCGCTCCTCGACGTGCGCGTACCCGAGGTGTACGAACGCTTCGACGACATGAGCGCCACCGGCTTCCTGGAGAGCGTGCGCTTCCCGGAAGCCGCGCACCACCTGGCCTTCGAGGTGTTCTCGCGCAGCTTCTTCGCCGACCCGCGCGAGCTGTCCGCCGCCGAACTGCTGCTGATGTTCCACATCTACTTCCTCGGATCGTCCGAGGGCCTGCTCTTCGACGTGCCGGGCGAGCCGTTCCCCCAGGCACTCTGGGATCCGCTCGGCGACTACCTCCAGCGCCTGGGCGCGCTCGTGCGCACCGGCACCCCCGTCCACGAGGTCCTTCCCCGCGACGGCGGGGGAGCGGAGGTGCGTACCGAGGCCGGAACCGACCGCCACGAGGCCGTGGTGCTCGCGCTCGACACCGGTGGTCTGCGGCAGACCGTCGCCGCGTCACCCGGCCTGGGCACATCCGCCTGGCGTGACAGCATCGCGGCCCTGCGTACCGCACCACCCTTCCTCGTCTCACGGCTCTGGCTCGACCGGCCCGTCCGCGCCGACCGGCCCGGCTTCCTCGGCACCAGCGGCTACGGCGGGCTGGACAACATCAGCACCCTGGAGCGGTACGAGGGCGAGGCCGCCCGCTGGGCCGCGCGCACCGGGGGCTCGGTCGTGGAACTGCACGCCTACGCCGCCGATCCCTCGGCCGAACGAAAGGACGTGCAGGACGGGCTCGTCGACCAGCTGCACGAGGTGTACCCGGAGACCCGGGAGGCGCGCATCGTCGATGCCCGGCACGAGTGGCGCTCGGACTGCCCGCACTTCGCGATCGGCTCCCACCGCCGGCGCCCCACCGTGCGCACTCCCCACTCCTGGCTGACCCTGGCGGGTGACGCGATCCGCTGCGACCTGCCCGTCGCCCTCATGGAACGCGCCGCGACCACCGGTTTCCTGGCGGCGAACGCCCTGCTCGCCGACCGGGGGATTCGTGGACAAGTGCTGTGGACGGTCCCCAGGGCGGGCCGTTCAGCCGCGCTCCGGGCACTCGGCGCGATCGTGGGGCGTCGCCCGTCCCCTTGACCGCAGGCCTCCCGCGTGCCGGGGCGCGGGAGGCCTGCGGTCGTCGATCAGCCGGGAAAGCGCCCGGTACTGCGCAGCGCCCAGCGGCGTTCGGCGTAGGCCAGGTCGTCACGCCACAGGCGCCCGGCCGTACGGCGCATCAGCGGGCGCAGTACCGGAGCGGCGGCCCGGGCGAGGGCGAAGCCGGAGCGGTTCGACGCGGCGACCGTCGCCTCGACCACGGCGGTGCGCGGACGTTCGTGGTCCGGTCCGGTCAGTGGCGTCGCGTGCGTTTCCACCACGGACGTCGTCCCCTCGCCCTCGGTGATGCGCATGACGACCGTGCGAGGCTCCGGAGCGGTGAACTCGGCCCGCACCGGGACCACCATGCGCCCGGCGACCCGGAAGGAGACGTCGACGACGAACGCGTCGTCCTCGTCGCCCTGCGGCTCCCGCACCACCGACAGGTCGACGAACGAGTACGGGTGGAACCACGAGCCGTGCCACGGGTCGAGCCGGTTGGCCACCACGTCCTGCGGTTCGCACCGGCCCACCGCCGTGAACACCGCGTCCACCCCCCTGCCCGTCGAGGGCCGCAGGGGCACCAGGGGGCGCTCCGTGGGCTCCTCCCCGCCCACATCGTCCAGCCGTGCCCAGATCAGTACGCCGTCGTCGTGCACGGGGAACGGCTGCCAGCCGGCGGTGGGGGAACCGTCCAGCGCAAGGCCGTGCCAGTGGCACACCAGCGTGCCGCACACCACCCGGCTGTCGCGCAGCGGAGCGCCGAGGTGCGGGCAGATGCCCGGTCCCGCGTGCGGTTCGCCGTCGTCCGAGCGCCACAACACCACCTCCGCACCACCGACCGACGTGCCGTACGGGCGTCGGCCCGGACGTACGTCCCGGGAGGCGCCGACCACGTACCAGTTGCCGGAAGGACGGGCGGATGCCCGTTTCAGCGCCTCGGCGATGAGCGCCGGCCGTGCCTGACGCCAGGTCGGGGCCTGCGTCGCCCAGTCCGGGCCGGAGCGCCTGCGGCGCAAGGGCGGTGACCAGCGCTTCCCGTTGCTTGGTTCGCTCACCGCACCGGTCCCTTCCGCTTGACTGCTTGACCGCCTGCCCCGACCGCGCCTTCCCCGGCCGCGCGGTGCTGGGCGCGTGCGCGCCACCGGGCACCGGCCACGCGCAGCACACCGGCCGCGGCGGTGGCCGCGCGACGCCGACGGCACACCACCGCACGACGATGCAGCACGGTGTAGTCCTGCTCGGCGATCGCGTCGAGGATCCCGCCGTAGAGGGTGAACGCGACGCGGATACAGGGGCGCACCCGCGGATCGAGCATGGCGATGCCCGGCTCCGCCGTGCGGTACACGTCCCGCGTCATGGCTGCCGCGTCCACCAGAGCCGCCCGGACTCGCGCGTCCCGGTGCCCGGTGCGCCGGCTCCACTCGAGCAGCGGCCGGTCCACACCGTGGGCTGCGAGCAGATCGCCGGGCAGGTAGACACGGCCTCGGTCGAGGTCCTCGCCCACGTCCCGCAGGAAGTTGGTGAGCTGGAACGCCACACCGAGCGCCGCCGCGTGCGGTGCCGCTTCCTCCCGGGGTGTGACCGTGCCGAGGACCGGCAGCATCTGCAGGCCGATCACCTCCGCCGAACCGTGGACGTATTTCTGCAGATCGGCGTAGGTCGGATAGTCCGTGACGGTCAGGTCGGCGCGCATCGAGGCCAGGAAATCGGCGAAGAGCACATGCCCGATGCCGTACCGGTCGGCGGTGTCGGCGACGGCTCGGACCACCGGTTCGTCGCCGGCGCCGGTGCGCAGCCCGTCGGCGAGGTCCCTCTCCAGAAGGTGCAGCAGCCGGTCGCGCTCCTCGGGCGTCCGGTGCCGGTCGATGTCGTCGACGATGTCGTCCGCCCAGCGGGCGAAGCCGTACAGAGCGTGCACGGCGGAGCGGCGTTCCAGCGGCAGCAGACGCGTGGCCAGGAAGTAGGTCTTGCCGTGGCGGGCGTTGAGCCGTCGGCACTGGGTGTAGGCGGCGCGCAGCGCGGGATCGGTGATCCCCGCCGCGTCCAGTTCATGACGGGTCATCAGTACCTGCCGGGGTCGGGACGGTGGACACGTCGGCCGTGGCCGGCAGCGGTCGCGGTCGTGCGGACCGGGGGCCGGGCCTGCCGCCGGTGACGCGCGCGGCCGCGAGTTTGCCGCTGATGAGCACGGTCGGAACGCCGACGCCCGGAGTGGTCCCGCACCCCGCGAGCACCACGTTCTCCACGCCTCGTACGAGGTTGCGCGGGCGGAACGGTCCGGTCTGGGCGAAGGTGTGGGACACCGAGAAGGGACTGCCGGCGGCATGGCCCTGAGCCGCCCAGTCGAGGGGGGTGACCAGGACCTCTTCCTGGACGCTGCCGGCGAACCCGTCCAGCCCACGGCGTTCGAGCTCGCCGACGAGGCGTTCGCGGTAGCGCGGGCCGAGGTCTCGCCACGCGGCGGCCGGGGGACCGACCGTGGTGTTGGGGCAGGGGGCCAGAACGTAGTGGAGATGGCGTCCCGGCGGCGCCAGGGAGGGATCGTTGGTGGTCGGTCGGGTGATCAGCAGAGAGGGGTCGCTCATCAGCTCGCCCGTACGGGTCAACTCGTCGAACGTACGCTCCCATGCGCCCCCGAAGGAGATGGTGTGGTGCGCGAGCTGCGGCCAGGTGCGGTCGGTGCCCGCGTGCAGGATCACGGCGGACGGCGAGTGACGCAGCCCTGCCGGACGCAGAGGCCGGCGTCCCAGCAGCTCGTAGGCAGTGGGCAGCTCACAGGTCAGCACCACAGCATCGCAGGGGATGCGCTCGCCGGAGGTCAGGCGAACGGCGCGTACCCGTCCCGTCGAGCGCTCCAACGTGCTCACTTCGGAGCTCCAGCGCAGCTCGGCACCCGCGTCCGCAGCCGCGTCGGCCATGGCGCGGGGGAGTGCGTGCATGCCGCCTTTCGGGAACCAGACGCCGGCCACGGTGTCCATGTACGCGATCACGGCATAGGCCGCGAGTGCGCGGGCCGGGGCCACACCGGCGTACAGCGCCTGGAAGGAGAAGACGCGACGCAGGCGGTCGTCGGCGATGAAGCGGCTGATGCGGCCGTCCAGCCGGCCGAACCCGCCCATCGCCGCCAGCCGGGCCAGATCCGGGTGCAGCAACTGGAAGGGGGAGTCGAAGTTCGTATCGATGAAGCGCCGCATCTGCACCCGGTACAGCCGCTCCAGCCACTGCCGCAGATCGCGGTAGCCGGCCGCCGCCGCGGGTCCGGCGAACCGCCGTACCTCCGCCTCCATCGCGTCGCCGTCGGTGTGCACGTCCAGTGAGGACCCGTCCGCGAAGCAGGCCCGGTAGGCCGGGTCCAGAGCCATCAGTTCGACGCGGCGGTGGAGGCTGTCACCGACGGCGGCGAACGCCTCCTCGGCCAGATGCGGCATGGTCAGCACCGTGGGGCCCGTGTCCATCTCGTATCCGCCGACGCGCAGCCGGCCGGCCCGGCCGCCGGGGCCGTCGTCGCGTTCGACGACGGTGACCCGGCGCCCCGCACCCAGCAGGTGCAGCGCACACGCCAGACCGGACAGCCCGGCACCCACCACGACGACGTGGTCGGTCGGCCCCGGGAGCCTTTTCACGCCGTCTCCTGAGCACGCCGCGGTCGCGCGCCCGTCGCGCTTCCGACCAGCGCGGCGAACTCGCGGCGCAGGGCCGGGTGCGCGCCGGTACGCCCGAAGTGCTCGAGACTCATCGCGGTCAGCTCCTCGATCTTCTTCTCCACCAGGTCCCGTGCGTCGGTGCGCTCCAGCGCCGCCCGGACTTGCCGCACGGCGTACTCGGACCTCGGGTCCGAGTCCGGAGCCAACGCGGCGGCGGCCTGATGATCGTCGGCGGCGTCCGCGAGCTGCACGGCGACGGCGAGCAGGTAGGTGAGCTTGCGGGACCGCAGGTCGTCGTCGGCCGGTTTGCCGGTCAGCGCGGGGTCGCCGAAGGCGCCCAGGAGGTCGTCTCGGAGCTGGAAGGCCAGCCCGGCGCATCGGCCTGCCGCCCGCAGTGTGTCCAGCACGTGATCATCTGCCCCGGCCAGAGAAGCGCCGAGTGCGAGGGGCCGGGCGACCGTGTACAGGGCGCTCTTCAACGTGGCAATGGCCAGGGCCTCGTCGACACCGGACGAACGAGCGGCCTGGGCGTGCAGGTCGCGGTACTGTCCGGCGACCATCTCGGTGCGCATCGCCCGCCACTCCTCGTGCAGGCGCACACCGTGAGGCGTACCGAGGGCCGTCTCGGTGAGCAGATCGTCCGCCCAGGCCAGCGCCAGGTCACCGACGAGTACGGCGGCCGAGGTCCCGAACGACTCCGCGGAACCGTGCATGCCCGCCGCCCAATGCCTGCGGGCGAGTTGCACATGCATGGCCGGGGCACCTCGGCGTTGCAGCGATCCGTCCATCACGTCGTCGTGCACGAGGGCGCACGCCTGGAGCAGTTCCAGGGCGGCTCCTGTGCGCAGGACCGCGGTGGTGTCACCGGATCCGCCCCCGGCGCGCCAGCCGCACTGGGTGAACGCCGTGCGCAGTCGTTTGCCGCCCCGCTCGACCAGCGCGGCCAGGCGGTCGGCGAGCTCGCGGGCGAAGACGGGATCGACGGCACGGGAATGACGCAGGCGTACGTCGAGGACGTGCCTGAGGACGCTGCCGACTGCGTCCGTGCCGGCGGCCGCGGCGAGGGGATCGTCGACGAGTTCGGCCGGTGGGGCCACCATCGGCGGCAGTCCAAGCATGTACAACCCCTTCTCACTCCCGGTCATCCGCACATCTGTGCTTCCGCCGGATGCCTCGATGCGGATGCGCCGGCTCCTGCCGAAACGGCGCCGGCGCCGGGTGGATTTGCCTCGGCGGCCCGTGGGCGGGTGATTCATGGCGGTGTGTCACCCCGCGCGTGCTCCTGTTCGCGTACTTCCGCGAGGTCGGCGAGCCGGTCGAGTTGCCGCACAGGCTGGGCGACGCGGTGGTTACCGGCCAGCAGATTCCGGTGCCGGTCGAGGAATGCCCAGTAGCCGGCGGTGTACGGGCACGCGTGTTCGCCGGTCCGGTCGCCCGGCCGGTAGACGCAAGGACCGCAGAGGTCGCTCATGCGATTGACGTACGCGCCCCCCGATGTGTAGGGCTTGGTCGTCATCCGGCCGCCGTCGGCGTACTGGGACATGCCGACGACGTTGGGGAGCATCACCCAGTCGTAGCCGTCCACGAAGCACCGGTGGAACCAGTCCGTGACGGCGGCGGGGTCCCAGCCCCGCTGGAGCGCGTGACTTCCGAGGATCATCAGCCGGGGGATGTGGTGCGTCCATCCCGTGTCGCGTACCTGGGCCAGGACGGTACGCAGGCAGTTGGCCCGGACGGCATCCGCGTCCAGGTCGTTCCACCAGTCGGGCAGCGAGGCGGTGTGCCGGAGCTCGTTGGAGTGCCGGTAATCCTCGCCGAAGTACCAGTACAGCTGCCAGACGTACTCGCGCCAGCCGGCGATCTGGCGCACGAAACCTTCCACGCTGTTCAGCGGTGCCAGGCCTTCGCGCCACGCCGCTTCGGCCCGCTCGACGCATTCGGCGGGGTCGAGCAGACCGAGGTTGAGGGAGGAGGACAGCAGGCTGTGGCTCATGACGGGATCGGAGGCGAGGACGGCGTCCTCGTAGGGTCCGAACGTGGCGAGCCGGTGCTCGACGAAGCGTTGCAGGGCCCGCAGTGCCTCCGTGCGGGTCGCAGGGAACAGGCGCGGGCCGTCCCGTCCGACGAAGGAGACGTCGCCGTCACTCTGCCATCGGTCGAGGTCGTGCCGGACCTCCTCATCGATGTCGTCCTCACGGGGCCGGTAGGGGCGGGGGACCTGGAGGGTGGCGGTGTCGCGGGGCGGCGGCTCCCGGTTGTCGTGGTCGAGATTCCACCGGCCTGCCGCGGGCCGGTCGCCGTCCATCAGCAGATCGTGCTCGCGGCGCACCCAGTGGTAGAAGTCCTCCTGCCGCAGGCGCTTCCCGCCGTGACCGTCGGCCCAGGCGGCGAAATCGGCGGTCGGTACGAGGAAACCGCGGGCGGGGCCCACCGTCACCTGGGGGAGGGTACGCATCAGGCGGAGGGCGGCGTGCGAGGTGGGGTGGTGGACGCTGACCGGGCGTCCTCGCGCGGCCCGGTCCACCCCCTGCCGGTAGGTGTCGGCACGTACGTACGTGACGCGGTCGCCGAGTTCGGCCGCGCGGTGGCGCATCGCGGACAGCACGAGGTGGGCCTTGGCCCGGTGGAACCGGCGCCGCCGGAAGACGGAGCGCGCCTCGATCATGAGCAGGGGAGTGTCGCGCCCGGGTCCCTCTTCGCCCGGGGTGAGGAAGTGAGGGCCCAGCTGGTCGCCGAAGAGCCAGTGCACGAGGGGTGCCTCCTCAGTCGCGGCCGCGAGCGTGCCTGAAGCGCGCGAGCCCGTCGGCCAGGTCGATGAGTGGGGCCGGGTAGTCGAGTCGACCGCGTTGCTCCGCCGGGAGCCGCCAGGGTTCGTGCACCTTCTTACCCTCCAGGTCCGTGAGCTCGGGGACCCAGCGGCGTACGTAGGTGCCGTCCGGATCGAACCGCTTCGCCTGGAGGAGTGGGTTGAGTACGCGATGGGGCCGGGTGTCGGTGCCGGTGCCGGCGACCCACTGCCAGTTGAGCTGGTTGTTGACGATGTCGCCGTCCACGAGGAGGTCCAGGAAGTGCCGCGCGCCGATCCGCCAGTCGACGTACAGCGTCTTGGTCAGGAAGCTCGCTGCCAGCAGGCGCGCACGGTTGTGCATCCAGCCCTCGTGCCGCAGCTGTCGCATGGCCGCGTCGACGATCGGGTATCCCGTACGTCCGTCCCGCCATGCGGCGATGTCCTCGGCTGCGTCGTCCTCGTTCCGCCACTGGTCGTGGTGGGTGCGGTAGTCCTTGCCGGATGCCTCGGGCCGGGCCGCCATCACCTGGTGGTGGAAGTCCCGCCAGCACACCTGACGTACGAACGCGTCCGCACCGGCACCGCCGTGCTTGCGGGCCCGGTGGACGAGCTCCACGGGAGAGAGGGCTCCGAAGTGGAGATACGGCGACAGTTTGGAAGTGGCGTCACCCGCGAGGTCGTCATGGCGGTCCTCGTACCGGGACAGCAGCGAACGCGACCATCGCGAGAACCGGTCACGGCCGGACGTCTCTCCTCCAGGCAGAAGCCCGGGCGAGACGCCGGCCACATCGGCCCGTTCCGGCAGCGGCTCGCCGCGTGCCCCGTCCGGGACGCGCACGGACCGCGGCGCGGAGAAGGGGGCCCGCAGCGACTCCTGGGACCAGCGGCGGGAGTAGGGGGTGAAGACAGCGAAGTGGTCGGAACCCGAGGGCGTCACCGTTCCCGGGGCGACCACGGTGACGACCGTCTCGTGCACGCGCAGGGCCACACCGGTGTCGGCGAGGGCTTCGCGTAGCTGTTCCTCCCGGCGGTGGGCGTACGCGGTGACTCCGGCGGCCATGTGTACCTCGACGGCCTCGCACTCGGCGGCGACCGCGCGGACTTCCCGGACGACCGGGCCCGCGCGGACCACGAGGCGGCCACCGCGGCGGCGCAGCGAGGCGTCGAGGTCGTTGAGGCAGTCGGCGAGGAAGGCCCGCCGGTTGGGAGCGTCGAACCCTGCCGCGTGGATCCCGGAATCGAGGACGAACAACGGCACCACCTCGTCCGCCGCCTTGAGCGCCGCGTGCAGCGGCGGATGGTCGTGCAGACGCAGGTCCGAGGTGAACAGGACGACCGCGACGGTCATGGCTTCACTCCTGGCGGTGGTACGTGAACGGATGCCTGGTGCTGCGCACTTCGTCGGCGGTGGCGGCGGCGGATGCGCCGATCACCCTTGCGGGCGGTCAGGCCCTTGGCGGCGGCCTGGGTGATGTTGCGGGCCATGCCGCCGAAGACGACGGCGTGGAAGGGGGAGACGGCCCACCAGTAGGCGTGACCGAGGAGTCCGCGCGGGTGGAAGAGGGCACGCTGCCGGTATCGGGTGCTCCCTGCATCGTCCGTCTCGACGTACATCTCCAGCCAGGCCAGTCCCGGCAGCCGCATCTCCGCGCGCAGTCGTAGCAGTCGCCCCGGCTCGATCTCCTCGACTCGCCAGAAATCCAGTGAGTCGCCGACCCGCAGGCGTTCCGCGTCCCGCCGTCCGCGGCGCAGACCGACACCGCCGACGAACCGGTCCAGCCAGCCGCGGACGGCCCACGCCAGTGGCAGGGAGTACCAGCCGTTGTCACCGCCGATTCCCTCCACCACCTTCCACAGCGCTTGGGGTGACGCGTTGACGGAGAGCTGCCTCTCGTCCTGGTACAGGCTGCCGCCGGCCCAGTCCGGGTCGGTGGGGAGGGGATCGCTGGGGGCTCCCGGGACGGAGGCGGACGACCAGCGAGTGGCGACCTGTGCCTCTCGGACCCGCCGCAGGGCCAGGGCCAGGGCCTCGTCGAACGGCAGGGGCCGGCCCGGAGGGTCGGGGACGTACTGGGCGATGTCGTGTTCCTGGCAAACGACCTCGTGACGAAGTGACTCCGTCAGGGGACGGGCGATGGAGGCCGGGACGGGAGTCACCAGACCGACCCAGTGGCTGGACAACCTCGGGGTGAGCACCGGTACCGGTACGATGATCCGCTTTCTAAGCCCGGCGACGGCGGCATATCGGCGCATCATCTCGCGGTAGGTGAGCACGTCCGGACCGCCGACGTCGAACGCCCGGTTCACGTCGTCCGGCATGGTGGCCGCTCCGACCAGGTATCGCAACACGTCGCGGACCCCGATGGGCTGGGTGCGGGTGTGCACCCAACTGGGCGTCACCATGACGGGCAGCCGTTCGGTCAGGTAGCGCAGCATCTCGAACGAGGCGGACCCCGAGCCGATGACGACCGCGGCCCGCAGCACAGTGGCTGGAACCGGGGAATCGAGGAAGATGTGGCCCACCTCGGCGCGGGAACGCAGATGCGGGGAGAGCGACTGTTCGGGGACGTTTCGCGGAGTGAGACCGCCGAGGTAGACAATCCTTCGGATGCCTGCCGCGTGGGCCTGCCGGGCGAAGATGTGTGCCGCGCGGCGGTCGGTGTCCTCGAAGTCGGCACCCGATGAGAGGGCGTGCACCAGGTAGTAGGCGACGTCGACGCCGCCCATCGCCTGGGCGACCGAATCCGGGTCGGTGACGTCCCCCTGGACGCTTTCGACGTCGGACGCCCAGGGCTGGTCCCGGAGTTTGGCGGGGGAGCGGACCAGACACCGCACCCGATGGCCGGCCCTCAGCAGCTCCGGCACCAAGCGCCCGCCGATGTACCCGGACGCGCCGGTCACCAGGCAGAGCAAAGGCTCCCCGTTCCGTTGTCCGTTCATCGCCGCATTCCCTTCTCCCGGCTCGTCCGCGCCACCGTGCCCTCTCGACCGATCATGGACCCCACGACATGACCGTGCCCGTCGCGGCGGAGGTGGCCGGCCACCGTGACGAGGAGCCGGGAACCGTCCGGTTCCGGCGCGTCGAACGCCTGATCCGGCACCACATCGTTCATGAGCGTCTCCTGGCCGCAGGGCCAGGCGGCGCAGGCCACCCGCGCTTGGTCGTCACCCTCTACTTCACGCTCAACAGCTGCGGCGGATGCACCAACAGGCTGCCGATCACACAACCGGTCGGACCGTTCGCGTCAGCTGCCTGGCAGGCGCCCCCCGTGGGGCGAGCGGCCCCGCGGAGAGGACGGGCCGTTACCCGCGAGCCGTCGGCATTCGCTGTACGGGCAGTCGGGTGAAGCGCCCGGCCGGGCGCGCATGAGCCGGGCGGGTGGGAGCCCAGGGAACGTGGCACGTGCACGGAAGTGCGTCGGCATCTCGACGGCCACCCCGGCCCGCCCACCGCGCTTCATTGGTCGCCCGCCACTGGCCCCGCCCTGCCGGCCACGCGGGAGGACCAGTTGCACCACCGTGCATCCATAGCGGGCACATCAGTCGAAATGCGGGCATGAGGCTAAAAGATGAACTGCCCGTCGATCACCATCTGGCCACTGTCTACCGCTACGGTGCCGGCTTCTGCGGCCTCGTCCTGCTGGTCTTCGCAGGTCTCGGTTTCGCCGACGCCCTGAGCCCCTTCGATACGGGTGGCGACACGATCGTCGGCATGAGCACCAACGTCGCGCTCAGCGCCATCTCCACCGTCGTCGGTATGGCGCTGCTCGCCGGGGCGGTGATCGGCGGAAACTTCGCCTCCGTCCTCAACATGACGGTCGGCGTGCTCTTCGTGCTGAGCGGCTTCGCCCACATCTTCGTCCTGGACCGTCCGGCCAACGTCCTCGACTTCGGCATGACCAACGTGATCTTCAGTTTCGTCATGGGGCTGGTCATCGCCACGTTCGGTATGTACGGCCGCGTCTCCAGCAAGTTGTCTCACGACAACCCCTACTGGCAACGCCGTCACCCCGAGAAGGCGCCACCGGAACGCGCGTCGGTCTCCGCACTTGCCCGGCGGGAAGCAGGAGACGCCCCGCTGCCCCTCCGCCGCACCGAGGGCTGAGGGCGCTTACGAATGCTTCGCATCCGTGGGCTGAGCCACTTGCCGGATCAGTCGTCGCGACGCGAGCGCACAGGCGCCGAGGCGCGTTGCCTGCGTCGGCTGTGGCGTCACCGCAGATGGGCAGCGGTCTCGGTTCCGACCACCTGCAGAAGAGCCAGTGCCTCGGCGCCGGGGGATCTGGGCGGCGCGCTGTAGAGCACGAGGTGCTGGTCGCGGTCCGTGAGCGTGAACGTGTCGCAGTCGACGGTGACCTCCCCGACGACCGGGTGGTGGAAGGTCTTCGTGAGCATCGGCGCGCCCTGCACGTCGTGCCGCTCCCAGAGCCGGGCGAACTCGGGGCTGGCGTCGCGTAGTTCCTTGACGAGTTCGCTCACTGCGGGGTCGGACGGGTACCGGGCGACGGTGGATCGCAAACCCGTGACGACGTGGTGGCGGAATTCCGCGGCATCGGAGACCCCGTACAGCGGCATACTCCCAGGATCCGTCCCGAGGAACGCCCGGCGAGCAAGGTTGCGGTCCTTCGGGGCCAGCCCGGCGAAGTTCTCCATGAGCGCGGCCGCGAGGTCGTTCCACGCGAGCACCTCGAACACGGCGGAAGTCACGAAAGCGGCCGTCTGCGGCAGCCGCTCGAGGAGTGCGAGGACGCTGGGGCGTACGTCCCGTCGGTGTGCGCGACGACGGGTCGGCGCGGTTCCCGCGAGGACGTGGAGGTGGTCGGACTCGGCATCCGTGAGCCGCAGCGCGCCCGCTATCCCGGCGAGAACTTCTCCCGACGGCCGCGGCGCCCGCCCCTGCTCGAGCCGGACGTAGTACTCCGTGGAGATGTGCGCGAGGACCGCGGCCTCCTCGCGGCGCAGACCCGGTGTGCGGCGTCGCGGGCCGGAGGGGAGGCCGACGTCCTGCGGCCGGAGCCGCTCGCGACGGCTGCGGAGGAACGACCCGAGCTCCTGCTTGTTCATACCCCCAGTCTGCGCGCTGCTCGGCGCCGCATCCTGGTACTGCCTGTGCCTGTATCCGCCGGCAGGCCCTACTGACACTGACGTCATGAGGAACAACAGCGACATCGCCATCCCACCCATCGGCCTGCTCACCGGCAAAGTCGTGTTCATCACCGGCGCCAGCCGCGGCATCGGGGCGGCCGCAGCCCGGCTCTTCGCCTCCGAGGGCGCCGCCGTCGTGCTCGCCGCACGCAGCACGGACGCCCTCGACCGTGTCGTCAGCGACGTCCGCGCCGGCGGAGGCGTCGCCGATGCCATCACCCTGGACCTCGCCGACCCCGCGCGTATCCGCGCGGCCGTAGACCGTGTCGAGGAGCTGCACGGCCGGCTCGACGGCGCCTTCAACAACGGCGCCGTGATCCAGCAGCCCGGACCGCTGGACACCACGAGCGACGAGGACATCGACGAACAGTTCGCCGTGAACTTCCGCTCGCACTGGACCGCCATGACCGCCGAGGCCGCACTCATGCGCCGAGGTGGTGGCGGCGCGATCGTCAACACCTCCAGCATCGGCAGCCGTCGCGCGAACCCCGCGCTGCCCGCGTACGGCGCGATGAAGCGGGCGCTCAACAGCATCACCGAGACCGCAGCCGTGACCTGGGCCCGGGAGGGGATCCGAGTGAACGGGATCACCCCCGGTGGCACCGCCACCGAGATGATCAACGCCTGGGAGGCGGCGACACCCGGCATCGTCGACGAGCTGACGACAAGGATCCCGGCCGGCCGCATGCTCGAGCCCCGCGAGGTGGCCGAGGTGGCCGCGTGGCTGCTCAGCGACCGTGCCTCGATGGTGACCGGCGCGATCGTGCCGGTGGACGGCGGCGCCGGTGCCTGAACCGAGATCCTGAAATGCTCCGGCCACCCCCAACGGCATTCAGCCGGTTGCGTGGGGGCCCCTGGACACGCGCACTTCTTTGCGCGGCTAAAGCGCGGACCCCCGAGGAGCGATCCGCCGCACACCCTGACGGACAGTCCTCAGGGTGTGCAGTCGCGCGAACTCCGCGTGTCCCCTTTGGGGGTGTCGGTAGGGCCACCCCCGATTCGGTGTTCAGGCCCAGGGACCGTCAGCGTCGTCGGCGGCAGGATTCATGGCGTACCGAATCCACCACGCGGAGAATCCGGGGGACCCCATGAACGAAATGTCGGCCAGGCGCCTGACGGGCGGCGCGGGAATTGCCGCCGCCGTCGCTCTCATCGTCGAAGTGCCCCTGTACTTCATCTATTCGGGACCGCCGCCGGACGCCAATGTGCTGACCAGGTTGCTGGTCGGGATCGTCGCGCTGGCGTTCCTGCTCGTCTTCGTGACTGCGTTCCGTGAATTGGTGAAGAGCGTGAGCCCGAAGTACGAGTGGGCCGGCTCGCTGGCGTTCACGGCGGGGCTGGTCTACTCGACGATCACGCTGGTCTCCAGCGGCCTGGAAGCCGGGGCGGTCATCGCCGCCGACCATCCGATCGACCCGACGATCGACGTCAGCGGCACGTACATCCTCTACGGGTCGATTTCCCGCCTGATGCTGGCGTTCTTCCTGACCGCGCTTGGCTACGTCGTCTCCCGCACGAAACTCCTGCCGCGCTGGACCAGTGGGTCGGCCTACGTTCTGGCCGGAGTCAACCTGGCTTTCGTGCCCTCCCTGTTCTTCGGCAACACGCCTGCGCACTTCTACGCGGCGAACGGCTGGGGCACCACCGCCCTGATGGGGGCGATCCTCAGCTATTGGCTGCTGGCCCTGGGGATCTCCACCTACCGCAGCGCGAAGGCAGTGGCCCCGCAGTGCTGACAGCCGGCGCGTGTGCCGCCTACCGCCTCGCAGGCTCGGCCGAAGCCGACGGGTGAGCCAGTGGCCGCCGGTAACGTGGTGCGGATGATGGTGGGCACGGCAGAGACCAGGCTCGTTCTCCTGCGCGGGAACAGTGCGTCGGGCAAGTCGTCGGTCGCGGCAGGTATCCGGGAGCGCTTCGGTCGCGGCCTCGCCCTGGTCGGCCAGGACAACCTCCGCCGGATCGTTCTGCGCGAACGCGACCGCCCCGGCGGCGCGAACATCGGTCTCATCGACACCGTCGCCCGCTACAGCCTCGATGCCGGGTACCACGTCGTCCTCGAAGGAATCCTGAACGCCGACCGCTACGGGCAGATGCTCCAGCAACTGCGTGCCGACCATCGCGGGCACACCCACTGCTACTACCTGGACGTTCCCTTCCCGGAAACCCTGGCCAGGCATGAGACGAAACCGATCGTGGGCGAGGTGAGCGAAGACCAGTTGCGCGAGTGGTTCCGGCCGCTCGATCTCCTCCCCGGCAGCGTCGAGATCGTCATCGGCGCCGACAGCACCCTGGCGGACACTGTCGACCGCATCATGCACGACACCGGCCTCGCCCGGCTCCCCGCGCTGGAGCAATGACCACGCCGGCCTGGTAGCCCGTAGTGAGGCACAGTCCATCAAGATCCGCACTGGCCCCGGAAGTGACCGTCCTCCGCGCCCGGTTCCGCGCCGTGCGCCCAGCAGGGACACCGCCTGCCGGACGTCACGGGGTGAGTGCGACCGCCCCCACGGTGACCGCCGCCACTCCGAGGAGAAGGGCCACGAGACCGGACGCGATCTCGGATTTCCGGGACCTGTGTTCGGCCGAGAGGTCCGGGGTGAAGACGGCCGGGTCGGCGGGTGTGTAGTGGATGGTGACATCGCGGCCGTACGAGCCGACCGGGTCCGGCAGACCCGAGGTGCGGAAGGCGGTTACGGCGTTGCCATCGTGGGTGGTGAAGGCGATGACCGGCGTATGGGTGGTGCTGGTGTGGCCGTCCTCGTCGGTGCTGACGTCCTTGAGCACGGCGATGACCCGGCCCGGAACGGGGTCCAGGGCGGTCAGAGCCTCGATTCGGCGGCTCGCCTGGCGCGCGATGCCGGGCAGGTAGCACACGCCGAGGACGGTCCAGGGCCCGCCGGTCCCGAGCACGGCCCACGGCCAGCCCCACTCGATCGCGGCGACGGCCACCAGCCCGACGTAGACCAGGAAGACCGCGAAGTTCGGCCAGGCGAGTCCGTTGCGGCCTGCCGAGAGATCGCTGGTGAACTCGACGGCGTGAGGTCTCCCGGGCGGATAGAGGACGCCGATGTCCCGGCCCGTCCAGGCGGTGCTGATCCTCTCGCCGCACTCACCGTCGTTCGTGACGGTGAACTCCTGCCCCGTGGAAGGATCTTGGAAGGAGACCACGACGCCTATCCCGTCCCTCCCGGAGCTTCCGTGCCTGGGCTGCTGGACCCGCTCGATCCGTCCCATGACCCGGACCTTCCGCTGGGCCCGGGTCACCCCGGCCAGCGAACGCGCGTACCCGATCAGCGCCAGTATCGCGAACACCCCGCACCACAGCGCCAGAACATCGAGCCAGTCCACGTGTCTTCTCCTGTCGCTTCAAGTGCGGCCTTGCCCAGGGCCGTTCTGCCGCTTCGCCGCCTGCGGTCCTGCTGACGGTCCGAGGAACGGCCCGCCCTCACGGTCAGCGTGCCGGGGTACGTCGCACGATCTTGCCCTTGCTGTCCGCTTCCAAGGAGGCCGCGCCGTCGGAGCCGCTCACGCCGGTTCTGATCGTGAGTGAGCCGGTGAGGCCTTCGGCGGTGATCTGCCAGGTCCGTGGGGAGTGGACACCGAGGGTGGTTCGTGCCGTCCGGACCAGGGCGGGGAAGCGTTCATAGGGCAGAGAGCGCAGGTCGAACCCTGAGGCGTGGGTGCCGGCGGGAGCGTACACAACCGACAGCACGCGTTCCTGTACGACCACGGTGAGCGCCTGGCGTTCCTCCCTGTCCTTGCCTTCGGTGAGCGAGTCGAAGGCCCGGCGCAGGTCGTTCTCGTCGAGGAACGACTGGTGCGGGCCGAGCGTGACGGTGGCGGATCCGGACGACACGACCGTGGTCGACGACGTGGAGGAGACGGAGGGCGCGACGGAGGAGGGGGAGCGCGCGGTGGTGCCCTGGTCGAACAGGTCGTCGCGGACCGGCAGGATCACGCAGGCTGCGCCGAGCAGTAGGCCGAGGAGGGCGACGAGGACGACCGCACACCCCTTGGAGGGCTCGCTCACCCGGGCCGGCCCGGGCGCCGAGTCGATGCGCGCCCCGGCCGCACGGTCCTCCCACTCCGGTGTCGGCCGCTTCACGATCCTCACTCGCCACGGCCGGTCCGGGGGGTACTGCACCACTACGATGCCGCGGGGCCGGTAGTCGGGCAGGTCGGCGAGGTTGATGTTCTGCGTGACCTCGATGCGGTGCGCCGACGCGTCGTCCGGTGCGACGGTGAGGTCGAACCGCACCGCCACGTCACTCGTCGCCTCACCCCCGACGGCGTGCAGGCTCTCGATCATCGCGAGCGCAGTGCGGGGTGCGACGGCAGCCTCACGTGCGCGCCGCGGCGCACCGGCGAGGAAGAGGAGCAGGCCGTAGGCGGCGGGCAGGCCCACCCCCGTGAGGCACAGTGGCAGGTTCTCGAGGACGCAGCCGACGACGAAAGCGGCCAGCGAAGTCCCGGTCACTCCACCCGTCAGGAAGCCCAGGACGACGGCGCCGGGGGTGGTGCCTGTGGGCGGTGCGCTCGTGGGCGGCGTGCCCGCGCTGATCGTCATATGGGTGATTGTGTCGGACCCGGGTGACGGCCGGTAGATCTTCAGGTGTCCACATCGCTTGGTCCTGGCACGAGAGTTGAGGCAGTCACGAGAGTTGAGGCAGTGAGGTACAGGGAGGTGCGCTGGAGACAGGTCTCCGAAGAACGATGCACCGAAGACCGGTGAGCGGTCACCGGTATCGGGACGCTGGTGGATTCGCCGATGCCAGCCCCTCCTGCTCGGTCGAGACTGCGGTCTCAACCCATTGGGACATGCACTCACGGAGGCGATCATGCGCATGCTTGCTCGATTATCCCGGAGGTCCGTCACCGCCACCGCGCTGGGGGCGCTGCTGTGCGGCGCGCTCCTCGCCGTCGCCCCGCCGGCCGCCCCGGCCGCCCCGGCCGCAGCTTCCGCCGCTCCGGCTGCGAGCCCAACGGTCACTGCTCCGCCCGTCGGCACGCACGGCTTCCCGTTCCTCGCGGCGGCGGAGGACCT
The DNA here is from genome assembly GCF_040630635.1 of Streptomyces sp. NPDC005761. NCBI lineage: Bacteria > Bacillati > Actinomycetota > Actinomycetes > Kitasatosporales > Streptomycetaceae > Streptomyces > Streptomyces sp. NPDC005761. The sequence continues at coordinate 42,759 of NZ_JBEXXX010000021.1, forward strand.
CGGCTCGTTCGGCTACACCGAGAGCGAGTACTTCATCTCGGGAGCCGCCACGTCCTACGCCAAGTCGGGCCTGTGGACGTCGGACGGCCGGTGGAACGTCCGAGCGTCGGGCACCGCTGCCTACAAGACTCGCCTGCTGGTGCGCCGCCCTGCCGATCCGGCGAAGTTCAACGGCACGGTGGTCGTGGAGTGGCTCAACGTCAGCGGCCAGCTCGACCTCTCTCCGGACTACTGGTTCGAGCGGGACGAGCTGCTGCGTGAGGGCTACGCCTGGGTCGGCGTCTCGGCACAGGCCGTCGGGGTCAACGGCGGGCGTGGTGAGATCAAGGGCCTCAAGGGCTGGGACCCGGCCCGGTACGGCAGTCTGGTTCACCCCGGGGATGCCTTCGCCTACGACATCTTCTCGCAGGCGGGCCAGGCGCTACGCGCCCCGAACGGGCTGAACCCGCTCGGCGGCCTCACGGTCCGGACGTTGCTCGCCGACGGCGAGTCGCAGTCGGCGGGGTTCATGACGACGTACGTCAACGCTGTCCAGCCGGTGTCCAGGGTCTACGACGGCTTCATGGTGCACAGCAACAGCGCGATCGCCTCGCCCATCAGCGGCGTGCTCGCCGACACCTTGCTGATGCCGAACCCGTCGCGGATCAGAAGCGACCTGGCAGCGCCGACGTTCGTCGTGCTCACGGAGACCGATGTGCCGGGCGCTGCCACCGCGCGGCAGCCGGACACCACCAGCATCGTGCACTGGGAGTTGGCCGGCACCGCACACGGCGACCAGTGGGCCTTCGACCTCGGCGACCCGACGGTGCAGAAGTCTGCGGGCTCTGCAGCGCCGTCGACCGACTGTGCCGCCGGGTCGGCCCCGTTCAACGACGGGCCGGGCCACTGGGCGATGAACGCCGCGCTGCGCCATCTGGCCGTCTGGGCGCGAGGAGGCGCGCGGCCGCCGAGCGGCCAGCCACTGAGCACCGTCCTGCGCGACCCGGCCACCGGCCTGGCCACCGGCGGTGTCCGCCTGCCGGACGTCACTGTGCCCACCCGTACGCTCACAGGGTCGCGCGACACCACCGACAGCGGAGTCTTCTGCGGTCTGTACGGCGCCCGCGACCCGTGGAACGGCGACGCCGACGGCTGGGACCGGCACGACGACGGCGATCCGTCCGACCCGTCCTTCCCGGCCACGGCGGAGCCGGTGCTCAGCCGGCTCTACCCGACCCACGCCGGCTATGTGGGCAAGGTACGCACGGCAGCGCAGATGTCCGTCGACGCCGGATACCTGCTCCCGGAGGACGCGGCGGCGATCGTTGCTGCCGCGCAGGACTCGGGAATCGGCGGCTGACCCCCCAGCCGTCGGGCCGGCCGCTACCCCACCCCTGGTACCACCGTGGGCGGGGTAGCGGCCGGCCGTGGGACGCCCGTGCATCGGTTACCCGTGCAGTTCGTGGCGCGTCAGCCCCCGGCTGGACTTCGGTCCCGTCTCCCGGTCAACTGTGCAGCCCGTGAGGAGTGAACAAGAATCCCAGCTCTCTTCCCCCACACGTCAGAAGGGTTCGGCGGACCGCACCAGGTCCTGCGGGAGGTAGGGGGATTCGACGCGGATGGCCCAGCCCCGGCGTCGGGCGTGGCAGGCCAGCGCGAGGATGTCGAGGTTGACCGAGGCATCCGGGTCGTCGGCGCGGTCGGCGACCCGGTAGTAGTCGCGGTGGGCTTCCAGCGCGTCGGCGAGAGCCAGGTTGAAACTCTCTTCGTCCCCCTCGACCAGTTGCGAGAGCAGGACGGCCGGCGGCATGGCGAACCCCCAGTCCTTGGCCCGTTCGGCCTGCTCCAAGGCCCGCTGCGCGGCCGCTTCTGGATCGGCGCCTCTCAGGTAGGCGTGGAGGGCCTCGCGGTACGCGCTGAACGCGGAGCCGTCCGGGCGGGCGAAAGCGGGGCCGGTGAGGACGAGAGGCGCGAGGTCCTCGCGTGCGCCGGTGATCAGAGCGTAGGAAACTGCCCGCTGCCAATTGCCGGCACCGATCTCCTCGCCCCGCTGGGCCGGGTAGGTGAGCATGCGTCCGTCGACGCTCACCTCGGCCAATGCGCCAGGCTCTGCGAGGCCGATGCGGAACAGCGCCGCGCCCACCTGGGAGGCCAGCCTGAGGGTCGCGAGCTGCGTGTCGGCGCCGGAGCCGGGGTCCCCGGCGCGCCACTTGAAGAGGCGCTCCTGGTCGCCCATGACGCTGCCGAGCCGCCACAGGGCGAGAGGCTCGTTGCCGACCGGGGTGAACGCCTTGTCGAGGTGTTCCTGGTACACGGCCGTGACCTGCGCGCCCACGGTCCTCTCACAGGCAGGCCGCTCCACCACCACGGGGCCCGCGGCGAGCGCCGTGACCGCGTCCGGCCGGCGGTTTCGGCCGAACCCCGCGACCCGGGGGCCTCGCGTCTCGAATCCGGTGACCAGCGCGTGCGGCAGGTACTCGGTGTCGACGGCGGGTGCCCAGCCCAGAGTTCGGTAGGCGAACGCGGCAAGGGCGAGGGGGACGAGCGGCAGAAGGGACTTGGGGGAGGCCGCCGGGCCGTGTGCCGCGGCATGGCGGGCCAAGAGGTCGGCGAGCGAGGCGTCGAAAGCCTCCCGGTCCTCGGCGGCCAGGGCGTGCAGCGTGCGCAGCGCGGCGCTGTCCGGCCGGTCCAGGAGGAGTTCGCCCCTCTCGTCCGCGCGGGTACGGACGCGGTCCAGGGCCGCGTCGACGGCCGCGACCTTGGCCTGCGCGCTCGGCGGGTACTCCTCGTCGTTGCCGGTGTCGTCCAGGACCACGGCCATCAATCCCGTGGCGAGCTCCCCGGCGGGCGTGCCGTGTGCCCGTGCGGTGAACTTCTGCCGGGCGAAGTGGAAGGCCTCGCCGTGAAACCTGGCCTTGTCCCTGAGCACTGCCAGGCAGAGGGCGTCGATCCAATCCCCGGGCGTGACGGCCTCCTCGGGGGCGTCCTCACCTGGGTCGTAGCACATGCCGAAGTTCACGTAGTCCAGGAAGACCTGAAAGCTGCAGTGCGGGTGGTACGCCGCGTAGGCGACGGCGCCGGCCGCGGCCTCCGAGGCGTTCTTCAGCGCAGACCGGGCCTCTGCCGTACCGAGGTCGGGCGTGTCGACGGAAAGCGCCCCCAAGTAGTCGAGGAACTCCTCGGCGATGGATTGCCATTCGTAGGTGGCCATACGTCCGGCCCGTGACATGGAGTGCACCTGGCCCCCGATACGGTCGGTGAAGTCCTTACGGGCAGCCGACACGACCGCCCGGCCCACCTGGTGACGCTCTATTCGCACTGCCGAACTCCCTGATCGAATCTCCACGACAGCAGCCTAGGCGCAGGCTCTGACACCGTCGGCGGCCGACGAGCACGTGGGCGTGGCAGAGGCACGGGGCGGCCTGGAGCGTGTCTCCTTGGTGCTGTCCGCCGTGCGAAGCTGTGCGCCATGGCGCCTTCGACAGTCCGTGGACTTGCTCTGCCCGCCCTGCTGACGTCGCTCATTGATCGCGACCTCTGGCGTCACCCGGGTGATGTGGTGCTGGCGAAGGCCATTCCTTGGTTCAAGGACCCACTTGGCTTCGTGTCGAACCCCGAGCAGATGGCGTACGCGTCCCAATCGATGGACATGTTCGCCGATGATCCGCACTCCGCCTTCTTTCGCCAGGCACGCGGAAGCAGGAACGTCGCCCCACTCGAACTTCCTTGGCTTGACATTGAACAGGCAGTGCTGATCGCCACCACTCGCAACCCCGGTGATGATGGCGCCTTGGCTCTCGACTTCCGGCCCGACCCCTCGGATCCCCGCGTCGTCGGCAGTGACTTCTGGAGGGACCCCCTTCTGTGCGAGTGGCGGGTTGTGGCACCTACCTTCTCGGGCTTCGTCTCGAGTCTGGGCCGCTGGCTTCCGCAGCCACGTCACTGACGCGCCCAGACAGGGATGGACGCAATGTGAAGTGCGGCCTGGTAGGCGATGGTGAGTTTGGCCGTCCGCGGGGCCAGGCCACGCCACTGCTTGAGTCGGGCGATGCACCGCTCGACGGCATTGCGCTCCGCGGTGGTCAGCCCACCGCCGCCCACGCGCCGGATCGATCGGCATCAACGGTTCGATCCGGTCCCACATCGCATCGGTGATCACTAATCGGACAGACATATCCGATCAACTGACCAACCCACCGGAGAGGCACGCGCTAAGCCGTTTCCTTCGGATCATCTGATCGTTGGTAGATGTGTGTCATCGACTGACGCCCAGCGGGCGACGGCCGAGCCGTTGCTGCCGGACCGGGCACCTCGGCGGGGTGGGCGGTGGCGTGATCACCGGCAGGTGATCGACGCGATCGCGTTCACTGGCCGGACTCCACCTCACTGCCATTTTCATCTGGTCGGCGAGATGATCCGACAGAGACTGTCCAGGTGCGTAGCCGCCATGTCAGGCCAACTCGAAGCCGCTCCGGAAGACGCCGCCGTACTCCCCAGGAACCTCCCAGCACGTGTAACGACGGCCAGGAAGATCGGGCAGCTCAACACCCAGTGCCTTCGCCAGGTCGGCGGCACCGGTCTTGCGGGTCCGAGAGGGCTCGTCGGCAGCGTGATAGAGGGCATTGGCGCCGCGCAGTCCGATCACTGCGTACTCCACACGCCTCCCCGCGCCGACGACCGATTCTTCGTGGTGCTGCTCGTGCAGGGCATTCACCACCTGCCCACAGAGCCCGCATCGCAAGTCGTCCCGTGAGGTATCCACGGGAGGCATCGTACGGCTCCCTCGTACATGTGTGGCTACCAGCCATCCTCACCCGGAACACCCAGCCAGCGGCCGCCGGCCCTCCGCCGGTGTTGCCTGACCGTGCGTCTTTCCGCCGGACGGCGGAGATCGGCACTCTGCCGTGCGTGCAGGCGAGAACGCAGGGGCCGGAAACCGTGAAGTCCCCGGCCCGTGCCTGCGAGGGGTGCATCGCACCTTCTCGCTGTCTTGCCGGTCAGCGACGGCCGGCGGCGAGGATGACGAGGAACTGTCCGCCCCCCGGCTCGATGTCGGCCGTCACCGGCAGGCCCGGTACCAGTCGGGAGAACCGGTCCACGAGCCAATCCGCAGCTTCTCGGGCGTCCTTCCTGTTCGGGCAACGGCCCACCATTTCGCGGCCCCCCTTGCGCTCCAGCCTTTCGGCAACGGTGATCAGCGGTGCGGGTTCGACCACGTACAGATGGTCCGGCCAGGCGATGGCCACTTTGACCGCGCCCTTGCGGGTGTTGCACCCGCGGTGCGCGAGCCGTTCGGCGACCTTGGCCTTCCGGTCGGTGGTTCGGCTGTCGACGCTCGGCCCTCTCGGGTCGTTCACCGACATGTCGGGGTCGACCGGTTCGTCGCACACCCAGCAGCGCCAGCCATCGCGCTCGGCCACATCATCAAGGAGACTCACACGAGCAAACTAGCCTGACCGGCCGCTGCCCCGCGCCCCAGGGTCCAGGCAACTGCATCGGAGCGCCCCGAACCTGTTTGCGGCCGACATCGAGCGGGTGTCGAGAGAGCACATTCATGTGTCTGCATGTCCTCTCACCCGCACCTGCGAAGGGCCCCCGGTGGCCGCCGGCCGCTCGCGCAGCCTGCCGTACCGCCGGAGCGACGACCCGCACGGTACCGCCGTGCCGTCGAAGCCCGAGCCCAGCAGGCCATGGCGCCGCGGATGGGCCCCGGCATCGCGGCAGCGGGGGAGCGGCAGGCTGCCGAGATGCGAGGGCCGGCGGCGGCAGCTCCGAGGGCGCCCGTAGCAGGCCCGGAACGCGCAAGGGCCCCGCAGTTGGTGGGGCCCCAACTGGCGTTCGGTGTCAGTGCAGGAGTGACGCGTCGAGGTATGCGTGCACCGGCCCGAACAGCCCGTACGGTACGAACGCATCGATCTCCCCGTGCCTCACCCAGGCAATTTCCGCGATCTCCTCGGCGTCACCGACACCCGCGGTTCCGGAGACCGGCGCGCACGCCACATACGTCATGTGCCGGCCCGTATGCGGGTGTACGCGCTCACCCAGGACGCAGACCGCCTCGACCTCCAGCCTGACTTCCTCGGACATCTCCCGGACCGCGGCCTGCTCCGGTGTCTCCCCCGCCTCGACGGCGCCGCCCGGGAAAGCCCACAGAAGATTCCCCTCCCGCCGGCGCCGCCTGATCATGAGGACCCGGTCGCCGTCGACGACGATCGCCGTAGAGATGCGCTGCTCGGTCACGCGGCCTCCAAGGCGCTCAGGATCTGCGGGTACGCACGGTCGGAGCGGACAGGTCAGTGCTTACCTGCGGGCTTGGCGTAGACCGGTCGGCCCGCCGCCCGCCGGCTCGCAACCTTACGTACGATCTCCGTCGGCGCACGGCGACGTACCACCCGCGCGGCCGTCGAACCGGGGGTCCTTCCCCAAACCAGTTCCTCCGACGCCGACCATGACCTCACCGTGCTGCCCCGCGAGCGGCCCCGAGTGCTTCGTCGCCGACAGGCGTGGCTTTGCGCCGTATCGAGCAACACCGGAGTCGGCATCAAGCAGCATCGGAGTCTGCGGTTCCCGGCGGAAGCCGGAGGTGAGGACTCGCAGCTCCCGTCCCTTCGACCACGGCGCCAGGGATTCGTTCTCGGACGCCGGGCCGACCTGCCCGGGCGGGCGGAGCCCTTCACTCGGCGTTCGAACCCTGCACGGGCGCCCGGTGCGGTCCCAGTTCCCTCAGGACGTCGCCGAGCTGGACGGTGGTCAGGGCGGGGGCCGGCAAGGGGACGGGCGCCGGGCGCAGCCCGTCCAGGAGCAGGGCGAGGGGACGGTGCCAGGCGTCCGGTGTGGTCGCGGCCGTAAGGGCCGGGACGGCGCGGCCCAGAGCTGCCAGCGCGAACAGGACGTCCTCGGTGGTGACGTCCGGGCGGATCGCGCCCTGCTGCCGCCCTCGCTCCAGCAGGAGTTCGATCGTTTCACGGTTGTGCGTGTGCACGGCGTCCAGCGCCTCGATGCCCTCGACGTGCGTGGTCATGAGGTCGTTGGTGCCGCGGTCGGCGGCGAGCGCGTCGAAGACGGCCCGGAGGTAGTCGTTCAGTCCCGCCCACGCATCCGCGGCCGCCCGGGCCCGCTCGCCCGCCTCCGTGGTGCCGGTCAACTGGTCACGGAATACTGCCTCGACGAGGGCTGCACGGGTGGGGAAGTGCCGGTAGAGCGTCGCGTTGCCCACGCCCGCCCGACGGGCGATCACGTCCAGCGGTGCCTGCAACCCCTGCTCGGTGAACACCTCGTGGCCCGCCTCCACCAGGAGCTGCCGGTTGCGGCGCGCGTCGCGTCGCTGCGGGGCCGTTGCCTCACCTGTGCCGATGGTGATCACCCTCCGAAGGAAGTGGGGAGCTCTCCCCGGTACTGATGCTATCGTCTGACCGTGAAGTGGGGACTACTCCCCACTTAGCGGGGGTCCCTGTAGGAGAGGGGCCACCCCCGATTACGTTCGTTCGTTGCGCTCGGGAGGGATCGGCGTGAGCGGAAGCAGTAGCAAGACCGCACTCGTACTCGGCGGCGGAGGCCCGGTCGGCGGTGCATGGCTGACGGGGGTGCTCGCCGGCCTCGCGGATGCGGGCATCGACCTCCACCGCGCCGATGTGGTCATCGGTACCTCGGCGGGCGCGATCTTCGGTTCCCGTCTCGCCTGCGGCCAGCCGCCCCGCGAGCTGTACGAACGCCAGCTGGCCGGCGACGACCGCATCGATCTCGACGTCACCACCGCCCAGACACTCCGCTTCCTCTGGGCGGCCCTCGGTTCCCGCGATCCCGAGCGCTCCGTACGACGCCTCGGCCGCGCCGCCCTGGCAGCATCCACCCCACCCGCGTCCGAGATGTACGACGCCGTGCGGACCCTGCTGTGCGGAGCAACGGACTGGCCCGCACAGGCCCTGCGGATCGCCGCGGTCGACGCGGTGAGCGGAGAGGTGGGGACCTTCGACGCGGACATGAAGGCCGGCCTCGTCGACGCGGTGGCCGCGAGCTGCGCGGTACCCATGGTCTGGCCGCCTGCCGTGCTCGATGGCCGGCGCTGGATCGACGGCGGCAGCCGCTCCACCGCCAACATCCAACTGGCCCGCGGATACGACCGGGTGCTGGCAGTCGTCCCCATCCCCAATGCCGTCGGCCCACACCCCACCGCCCAGCAGCAGGCAGCCGAACTGGCCGCCGGGGGAACTGCCGTGTCCCTGCTGTGCCCCAGCCGTACGGACCGCCGCGCGATGGGCCGCGACATGACGGCGAACGCCCGCGTCCCCGCCGCCGCCCGCGCCGGATACGCCCGCGCAACGGCGCTGGCAGCCGGCGCGGCGGACGTATGGCACGGCTGATTCCCGGATACGTACATCACCGAAAGGCCACAGCATGCAGGCACCCACCCTGGAAGAACTGGCGCCCCCCGGCAACGACCTGGCGAGGGACCCGTACCCCGCCTACGCGGCCCTGCGGGCCATGGGCCCCGTGCACCGCGTGCTCGTTCCGGGCAGCGGGGAGTGCTGGCTGGTCGTGACGCGTGACACCGCCAGGGCCGCGCTCACGGACCCGCGGCTGCGCAACGACATACGCCACTCCTCGTCCTGGCGAACCGACGGTGGCCACGCCCTCGGCCGCAACATGCTCCAGAGCGACCCGCCGCTCCATACCCGCCTGCGCGGGCTGGTGGCGGAACACTTCACGCCGGGACGGATCGCCGCCCTGCGGCCGGGGATCGAAGCGGTCGCTGCGGAGCTGCTTGCAGCGCTGCCCCGGCAGGGGACTGCCGACCTGGTGAGCGAGTATGCGCTGCCGCTGCCCATCACGGTGATCTGTGACCTGCTGGGAGTTCCGGCGACGGATCGCCCCGCCTTCCACGCCTGGTCGAACGAGTTGGTAGCGCCCACCTCGTCACAGGCGGCAGGTTCTGCGGCCGCCGGCCTGACCGGCTACCTCACCGACCTGACCGCACGTAAGGCCGCCGCCCCGGACGGCACCCTGCTCAGCGACCTCGCGGCCGACGCGTCCGGCCTCACCGCCGAGGAACTCCTCGGCATGGCCTTCCTGCTCCTGGTCGCCGGCCACGAGACGACGGTCAACCTGATCTCGGGAACACTGCACGCCCTGCTCGCCGACCCTGAGCAACTCGCGCTGCTACAGGCTGACCTGAGTCTGGTCCCCGCTGCCGTGGAAGAGTCGCTGCGATACAACTCCCCGGTCCACGCCTCGGCTTTCCGCTTCGCAGCCGAGCCCCTGGACCTCGCCGGCACTCACATCCGCGCCGGTGAAGCGGTACAGGTCTCCCTCGCCGCGGCTTCCCGCGATCCGCACCACTTTCCGGACCCCGACCGCTTCGACATCACGCGCCGCACATCGGGCCACGCCGCCTTCGGCCACGGCCTGCATCACTGCCTGGGCGCCCCACTGGCCCGCGCGGAAGCCGCGATCGCCCTTCGTCTGCTCATGGAACAGCGCCCGGCGATGACCTTCGCCACCGACACCGCGCACCTGAACTGGCGGACCGGCACCCTGCTGCGGGGGCTGACCGCACTGCCCGCCCGTTTCGACTGAAGATCTGCCGCCCACGCGTCGGAGCCCCGGCCGGCCCCGCCCGTCCGGGCCGGCAACGGCGCATTTCATCGCGCCGGACCCGTACAGACGTGACACTTTGCCTCGATCCGCCTCTGGCTCCGCCCGCGATGAGCCGGGCAGGCCTGGGCCGGTGGCGAAGGGATGCCTTCACGTCTCGGCCCGGGGGAACTTACGGTTTGTGGGCTACCCAGAGCAGTTCCGCCGGCCAGCGGTGTGCCCAGTCGGGTGGGTCGGTTTCGTTGTAGCCGTTGGGTGTTCCGAGTGCGGGCCGTGGCTCGATGAGGTCGTCGATGATGAGACCCGCGCCGCGCAGGACCCTGACCCAGTCGCCGTAGGTGAGCTGGTAGCTGGTCGCGCCGTCGCCTTCGGCGATGGTGTTCAGCCCGAAGTAGTCCTGTCGGAGTGTCGTGGTCACGCGGCCGGCGGCTTCGTCGTAGCAGGCTTCGAACCATGGGCTGGCGACGTTGAACACCAGGCGCCCGCCTCGGCCCAGGACGCGTGCGACCTGGGGGACGGCCAGGTGCGGGGGCGCCCAGCTGAGCCCACCGAAATCGCAGAACACCAAGTCGAAGCTGTCGGCGGCGAAGGGGAGTTGTTCGGCGGCGCCCTGCACCAGCGGGTAGCGAGCTGCTCCCATTGCGCTTTCCGCTGCGGCGAGTTGGGTTTCGGACAGGTCGAGCCCGACCACGTCGGCGCCCTCGGCGGCGAGCGCCCTGGACCACTGGCCGGCGCCGCAGCCGAGTTCGAGGACGCGCTTGCCGGTGACGTCGCCCAGGGCGTGCAGGTGCGCGTCGGGGATGGAGTACATGCCCCACAGCCGGGGTGTGGCGCCGATTTGCGGGTCGTGCTTGTGCTGGTAGGCGCTGCTGATCCGGTTCCATAGCCGCCGGTTGGCGGGGATGCTGTCCACGTGCCGACTCCAGCACTGCCTGCCGGGGGCAGTCAACACGATGGGGCACTCGCCCTCGCCTCGGTCCTTCGCGAGCCCTCGTTGTGTGTGGGTTTGTCTGCAATGGTTGTCCGGACGGGGCAGCGGCGGCGTGTCAGGTGGAGTCGGGCGGCAATGCGCCGAGAACGGCTGCGAGGCCATGCGGGTCGCGGCGGGCGATGTTGTGGCCGACGGGGATCTCGTGAACCCGCCAGCCTGGGTCGATGCGCAACCGCTCGGTCAAGGTCATGAACGGGCTGCCCGGCCACGCGCCACCGCTGATGAACGTTCGGCCGAGTGAGCGGCTGGGGCTGCCGCTCAGTTTGATCGACTGGACGAAGCTCGCCAGTGGGTGCGGTCGCGCGCGAGGGTCGAGTCCTTCAGGGACTGCGACCCATCGACCGTCGGCGCGGGCACCAGCTATGAACAACTCCCGGAAGCCGTCGCTGGTCAAGGACCAACACGAATCCCCGTCGTCCGGGACGTAGGCGTCGATGAAGACGAGATGATCGATGCGGTCGCTGAGCCGATCCGCGACACCCGCGATCACCATCCCGCCGTAACTGTGCCCGCACAGCGCGACGGGCGTTCCGTCGCCACGTTCAATGGTCTCGGCTACCTGGTCGATATGGGTGTCGAGGTTCGGTGGACGATCCGCATCGACCGGGCCGCCCGACTCCAGCCCCGCCAGGGTCACCGCCTCGACGTGGTGACCTTCTCGGTGAAGCTCAGCAGCAACCGAGTCGAATACCCATCCGCCTTGCCAGCCGCCTGGCACCATCACGAACTTCACCGCGTCATCGTAGGTCACGTCGTTGCGGCGGATCTTCATCCTGCCTCCTGACGGGTACAAGGGGGGAGGGCGAGTCCGGCACCACGACGAAGAGGCGCCCTCCAACTGCGCCGCGCTATCGGCAGGGCGGTAAGTGGCTTGTTTTGGCGTACATGTGACGATGAGTCAGTAGTGTGGACAGGGTCCTCCGGTCCTGAATTTGCTGCCGCCCTGAGGGGAACTGATGCGTCTTCGCTGCCTTGCCCTTGTTGCTGCCGCACTCCTGGCAAGCGGATGCGGGGATGGCGATCCTGTGCCCGGGGAGCCCGGTCCCAGCGCGGCGCCGGCGGCCCCGCAGACGAGGGTGCCGGGCCTGCAGACCATGACGCTGCCGCCCCCCACCTGCGAAAAGCTCGCGGGTGGAACCAGAGCGACGGTCCATCTGATCGGTCCGGAGGGGACCGTGCAGCAGGCTGTCAGCGGCAAGGGGGCCACAGCCCGCGACTACGCTCTGTTCGACACCGCGCAGGTCGAGTACGAAGGCTGCGCCATCGCCAGTGTGCAATTGTCCGTCCGGCGGGGCTACGGGATGCCTGCCGCGCTCCCCACCGATGAGAAGGCCTGCGCTGCCGCAGCCCGTAGCGGGCAGTCCGGCGATACGGCGGGGCTCGTGCACTTGCGGGTGGCGGAAGTGATCGGGAAGACGTACTGCGTCATCACTGACGAGACCGACGACTCCGCCGGCGAGCAGGAGGTGAGGGTGTTCGCTGTCCACTTTGCGAAGAAGATCGAGCAGCCGGCAGGGCCTCCGGCGCTGGAAGTCCAGTACACCACCTACGACGCTCGCCCATGACAGCCGCGGTCGGGTGAAGCCGCGCGCTGCGGCGGGGGCGGATGGCGTGCGTCTGTGCCCGGATGCTCCTGGCCGAGCGTTGATTCTCGCCGTGCACACACCGGCACACCCACGCCCTCTCCTCGTGACTGTCGGTGACGCCGCCCCGTCTGTTCGCTCGGCCCGCCACCCCGGCGCGGCTTCCGCGTCCCTCTTCAGCTCGGACCTCCTCGCACGGGCACGGCATCTGCGCCGTCCTCGGGGCCGGCGAAAGGGGGGTGTGGCCGGCGGGATGCGGCAACAGAGGGTGTTGGCAGGCGTGGCGAGGCCCATGACGTTCTCGGCCCTTTCCTGGTCCTCGGCAGCTGATGCGCCCGTGCCGATGTGCTGATCTCTTGAGGGATGCCGTCGTCTGCCGACACGTGATTTTCCTGACAGAGGCAGCGGTCCGGATCGCCACGCCGTGGCGGCCTTTCAGCCGGGGAGGCAGTTTCTCGTGGCGGACCTGTGGACGGAGACCGCTGATGACCGCCCCTCATGCGGCTGATCTCCACCTTGTACGTGAGGGCGCGCGGGTCCTGCGCGGGCGCCGGCGTCGGGCTGGTGACGCAAGGGGTCGGCAGGGTGTGGGGCCTCGCGCATGTGACACTCCAGACTGGGCTTTCCTGCCCTTTGGGCAGGTCGATGCCGACAGTCGCTTTTATGGAGATTTGCTAAAGAAAGTGAGTCTGGTTCCAGTGGACAGACGCAGCGCGGTCGAGCGCTCTCTGCGCGAGGCCGCGCCTCATGAGGTCTTCGATGTGATCCGCTCCGCGATCGTGCGACGCCATCATGCCCTGGCGGTGGATCTGTTGTTGGCCGACTACGCCATGACGAGGTTGCAGCCCGTCGGGGTGCTGCCGCACACCCGGCCACCGGTGTCGGTGCACGACAGCGCTCCGGGCCGTGCGTTCGGCGCCCAGGAGCCGCTCTGTGTGTACGACCGTTCGGCGTCGACGCTGACGGTGCACCTGCCGGTCAGTGTCCGGGGCGACCGGCTGGGCATCCTCAGCGTCAGCCTGCAGGCCGATGAAGGCGACGAGCCGCCGCCGGCCGTGCTGGAGGACTTGCAGCAGTGCGCCGGCGCGCTTGCGCACGAGGTGGTCGTCGCGGAGCGCGACACGGATCTCTTCCTGCAGGCGCGGCGGGCGGAGCGGCTGACGCTGGCCGCTGAGATGCAGTGGCAGTTGTTGCCCGGCCGCTCGTGCGCCCGGCCGGAGTACAGCCTGGGCGCCCAGCTGGAGCCCGCGTACGCCATCTTCGGTGACTGCTTCGACTGGTCGGCGTCGGCCGATGACCTGTTCGTGACCGTGAGCAACGGCATGGGTGAAGGCATAAATGCCGCGTTGCTGACGAACCTTGCGATCAACGCCTTGCGCAACGCCCGCCGCGCCGGGCTGAGCCTGAGCGATCAGGCATGCCTGGCGGATCAGGCGGTGTACGGCCAGCACAAGGGGAGCCAGCACCTCTCGACTCTGCTGTTCCGCTTTCACCTCCCGACCGGGCACGTGGAGATCGTCGATGCCGGTTCCCCGAAGGTCTGGCGCATGCGAAGGGGGGTGGTCGAGCCGATCGAGCTGGAGGCTCAGATGCCTCTGGGTATGTTCGAGGACTCCGTCTACGAGCCGCAGCACATGCAGGTCGAGCCCGGTGACCGCCTGCTCTTCATCAGCGACGGCGTCTACGACGCGCTGTCGCCGGGAGGTGAGAAGTACAGCCTTCGCGCACTGGCCGCCTCGATCAAGAGCACCAGCCTGGTGCCCGCCGCTCAGGTGCCGAGACTGCTGCTGCAGGAGCTGCTGGGGCACCGGGGTGCCGGCCCGGCGGCCGATGACGCCCTGGTGATGTGTCTCGACTGGCACGGCCCCAGCGCCTCCCGTGATCGCTGAGCCCACATGCGCGGGGAATGTGGCCTTTCCGTGGAGATCCGGCGGTCGGCGCAAGGAAAGTCTGGACGAGGAGGGGTGTGGGTTGCCAAGCAGTGGCCGCAGGAGTGATGGTTGCCTTTAGGCAATCGTCTAGTTGATGAGGTGAGGGGTCCGCCCAGCGGACCCTCGACATTTGGTTTCCACTCACGCGCAAACCGTCTCGGACACGGGGCCGGACCTCTCCTGGGGCCGGGCCCCGTATCCGGTACTGATCGCCGACGTACAAGGCGCAGTGGTGCGGCACAGTGATGCCGCAGCTCTCCTCCTGCCCGGCGCCGCGCCGGGGACACTCCTGGCAGACGTGGCGCCGGCCTGGCTGTGTGCCGCGCACGCCACGCTGATCTCCCCCGGACCACACGCCGCCCGGGACTCCGGGAAGCCACCGCGCGGGAAGATCCGCGGACGGCTTTTCGAGGCGCGCCCCAGCGTGCGGAGGGACGGCTCGGTGGCGTGGTGGCTGGTGGATGACACCGACAACCAGCTGGTCCGCGAAGCCCTGCACATGGAGCAGGAGCGGACCGCGTTCCTCGCGAAGGCGTCCAGCGCCCTGCTCTCCTCCCTCAACCTGGGACGCTGCATGGAGGTGACCGCGCAGATGGCTGCCGAGAGTCTCGCGGATGCGGCACTGGCTGTCGCACCGGCTCATGGGCACCGGCTGCCGGTGGTGACCTGCCTGCGCGGCAGTACTCCAGCCCGGTCCAACGTGACGATGGACCCCGACGACGTGCCAGGCCTGGGCGAGGCACTGCGCGGGTTCCCGCCGGTGCCCTCGCGGTGGATCGACCCGTCCACCGCCCCCGAGTGGATGGTCCCCGAGGCGTTCGGGCCGGTCGGCTCGATAGTGATCACCCCGCTGCCCGGGCAGGGCGTGCCGGCCGGAGCGCTCATCCTGCTGCGCAAGGCGGAGACCGCTGCTTTCAGCGGCGAGGAGGAAGTCTTCGCGCGGTTGTTCGCTGCCCGTGCCGGGGCGGCGATGGCGGCCGCCCGCCTGTACGCGGAGCAGACCGCGATCACCGACGCGCTGATGCGTGAGCTCATGCCGCCTGTCCTGCACCAGATCTCCGGGGTGGACTTCGCCGGCCGCTACCGGCCCTCCGCGGACCACGAGCGCGTCGGGGGCGACTTCTACGACGTGCACCCCGCGGCCGTCGAGGGCGAAGCCTCGCTGGTCTCCCTCGGGGACGTGTGCGGCAAAGGCCTGGAAGCCGCCGTGCTGACGGGCAAGATCCGCAACACGCTGCACGCCCTGCTGCCCCTGGCCGACGATCACCAGCGGATGCTCAGCCTGCTGAACACCGCACTGCTCAGCTCCCACCACACCCGCTTCGCCACCATGGTCCTGGCTTCCGCCGTACGACGCGGGAACATGGTGGACCTCAGGCTCACCAGCGGCGGCCATCCCAGCCCGCTGATCATCCGTACGGACGGCACCATCGAGGAAGCCGACACCCACGGCACCCTGATCGGAGCCATCCCAAACATCTTCGCCACCACTGCCGCCGTCTCCCTCGCCCCCGGCGAGTCCTGCGTCCTCTACACCGACGGGATCACCGAGGCCAAGGGCGGACCGATGGGCGGCGACATGTTCGGGGAGGAACGCCTCCAGCGCGCTCTGTCCAGGTGCGCGGGCATGCCCGCGGAGGGGATCGTCGAACACGTGCAGATGCTGGCCGCCCAGTGGCTGGGCAATCGTCCCCACGACGACATGGCCGTCGTCGTGATCTCCGCCCCCCGCACCCACCACCTCAGCGCGGTGAACGGCCATACCCGGGGCAGGTACACCGCATGAGCACCACAACCAGCACCAGCAGCTCGTCCAGCTCCGCCCACACCGGGCACGTGAAGCAGCTGGTCGAGCAGTTGTGGCAAGCAGTTTCGGCCGTGGACGAGTACAGGGCGACCGACCTCGTGCTGCGCATGCTCGACGAGGGGGCCGATCCGGAGAGCGTCCTGCTCGATGTGATCGCCGTTGTGCAGGGCCGCGTCGGTGAGGAGTGGGCCGCCAACCGGATCAGCGTCGCGCAGGAGCACGCGGCGACCGCCATCAACGAACGTGCCGTCGCCACGGTGAGCATGCATCCCGCCGCCCGCACCACCACCGCCGGCCGGGGCCGGATCACGGTGGCCTGCGTGGACGGCGAATGGCACGCCCTGCCGGCCCGGCTCCTGGCAGAGGTCCTGAAGCTGCGCGGCTGGCAGGTCGACTACCTGGGCGCCCAGGTACCCACCCCGCACCTCATCGCCCACCTCCACAACACCCGGGCAGACGCGGTCGCGCTCTCCAGCTCCATCGCCACCAGGCTGCCGACCGCGCACGCGGCGATCACCGCCTGCCAGGCCGTCGGCGTCCCCGTGCTCGTCGGCGGCGCCGCCTTCGGACCCGAGGGCCGGTACGCGAAACTCCTGGGCGCCGACGCCTGGGCACCTGACGCCCGCGCCGCCGCCGCACACCTCAGCCGAAGGCCGCTGCCGCGACCGCAACCCGACCATCAGCAGTTCGACGACCTGCCGCACCTGGCCGACCAGGAATACACCATGGTCGCCCGCAACAGCGCCACACTCGTGCGCACCGTCTTCACCGCACTGGAAGACGCCTTCCCCGCCATGCGCTCCTACAGTGATCTCCAGCGTGACCGCACTGCGGAAGACCTCGCGCACATCGTGGAGTTCCTCACCACCGCCCTCTACCTTGATGACGAGGAACTCTTCACCTGGTTCCTCGCCTGGACCGCGCAGATCCTTACGGCCCGAGGTGTCCCCGCCTACAGCCTGCCTCCCGCACTTGACCTCCTGGCCCGTGAACTCAAGGACTTCCCCCGGGCCGGCCGTATCCTCCGAGCCGCCACGTGCACCCTCACCACCGCCCACTCCACCGCCGCCGGGAACACCGTATGACCACACGCCTGTACCGCCACCTGCAGCTGACCACGGTCGACACCCAGGACAGCATCCGCATAGAGATCCACGGAGACCTCGACCACACCGGCGCCGACCTCCTCATCGAAGAGGTCACCGCCCAACTCGCGGGCCGGACCGCCCTGGCGGACCTGCATCTGCAGTGCGCGGACCTCGGCGCGGTCGACTCCATGGGCCTGTCGGCCCTGCTGATGATCGGCCGCCGCACCACCGCGGCAGGCGTGCGTCTGCACCTGGACGACAGACCTGCGAAGCTGGACCGGCTCCTGGATCTCACGGGGACCCGCACCTACCTCACCGTTCCCCCGGCCAACGGTGCTTCGGAGACGATGACCCAGGACAGCGCCATGCCGGCCCGCCCCACCGGGCCGGACGGCAACACCTGACCCACGGCCCGGCCATCCATCCGGCAGCGCACCCACCGACGGGGAAGAACGTGACCGCACCAGACGTCGTACCCAGCCAGACGTGGCACGAGGCGACCCGGTCCGCCAGCACCATCACCGAACTCCTCGACGTGATGTGGGAACACGCCAGACACTCCACCAACGACACCACCGCCCCCAGCTCCACATCCCAGCTACGGCTGATGTACGTCGTCGACCGCGAAGACGGCATCCGGATGCGTACGGTGTGCCAACGCCTTGCCTCAGCCCCGCCGACCGTGACCCGTATGTGTGACCGCCTCCAGGCCATCGGCTTCCTTGAACGCCTGCCCTGCCCCGGCAACCGCCGCGAGGTCGTCCTGCGACTCACCCCCGCCGGCAAGGAACACCTGCAACGCATCCGTGAACAGCGCGACGCCATGCTCCACCAGGCCATCAACAGCATGCCCCCCACCGCACGCCACGCCTTGGCCACCGGACTCGCAGCGCTCCAGACACAGCTGGACGCTGCCCACGGCGGGGGACACCCCGCACGCGACAGCCACTCCGTGGCCTGAACGGCGGGGGTACTCACCGCTGCGGGCCCACGGGCGCTTGTCAGCCTGCCCGGTACCTGCCCGGAGGGGTGACCAGGCGTCGTCGCCATGTGCGAGTGACAGCTGAGGCCAACAGACCGGGCATACAACTGTAGGCTCCCCGCCCGTGGACGACATGCAACGGGCAACCATCACCTTCAGCGGAACTCTGACACGGGAGGAGTTCGACGAGGGCCTCGCGGCGACCGGGTGGTTCAGGCGCCTGCGGTGGCTCTTCGGCGTTGCCGCGGCCCTCATGGTGACGCTGAGCTTGAGGCTCGCCGTTCACGGCGGCCCGATCAACGCCGGCCTGCTGATACTCGCGCTGATCTACGGAGTGCTCGGCCTGTTCCTGAGCTCACTGCTTGCCGGTCGCATGTTCCGTGCCGACCAGGCCGCAGGGGAGAAGCAGGCCGTCATCGACGATGCCGGCTTCGTCGTCTCCCGCGGCTCGGAGGAACTCGTGCGGGGGCCGTGGGAGGCCATGTACCGCTTCGAAGAGACGGAGCGGGTCTACATCGTGACCGGACGCCTCGGCTGGAAGGCCGTCCTGTTGATCGTGCCCAAGCGGCTGCTCACAGGCACCGACGAGACCCAGTTGCCGGTCGTTCTGCTCAATGCTCCGTTCCGCCGCTCAAAGGGCCGACAGGCACAGGGCCTCTAGCGTTTCTCGAGGGCTGCGCATCCGCATGCGGATGCCAATGCCGCCCCAGCTGAGGCGGACAGGGGCGTGTAGCAGGCAGGGCGACCGTTGTCGTGGCCGACGCTGCCTGCTTCTACCGCTCTCCTGGGCGGGCTCGCACGCCCCTTCGACCCCGACTTGCTGCGAGGAACGACGAACGCGACGCCTTCCTCACCAGCTGTTCGTCGAGGGGTGAGCCAGTGCTGTGATCGTCCGCCAGGTCGGAACAGAGTCACTGCAGCCAGGTGTACGTGTTCCAGCCGCTGTTGCCGATCTTCGCCGCTGCCTTGTACGTAGCCCCCGCGCGCCCGGTGGCGCTGTAGCGGTAGAGCTCTCCAGCGGTGTTGACGCCGACGAGATCCGCCTTGCCGTCACCGTCCAGGTCACCGGGGGCTGCGAGCTTCGTGTACGTGTTCCAGCCTTGGCCGATCGCCGCCTTGGCCGTGAAGGGGGCGGAAGCGGTGCCGGTGCCCTGGTAGAGGTACAGGGTGCCGCTGCTGTCGCGGGCGACGACATCGGCGTATCCGTCGCCGGAGACGTCGCCGGCGCCGACGAGCTGGTTGAACTGACCCCAGCCGCCGCCCACGTTCACCCGGGCCTTGAAGGTGCCGTCACCCTCGCCGGGGTACAGCCACAGCACCCCGGCGCTGTCGCGGGCAAGCAGGTCGCTGCGTCCGTCGCCGCTCAGGTCGCCGGGGCCGAGAACCAGGTTGTAGTCGCCGAACCCGGTGGCCAGCGCGTTGGCGCCGCCGGCCACGGTGTCGTCGTAGAGGGTTCCGTTGTACACCTCCATCACTACCGGATCGCCTGAGTCGCCGAGGGAGACGGAGTTGACGATCTTGGCGCCCTTCAACCCGCTTCCGATCAAGCTGCGGTCGGACACGGTGCCGTCGTCGTTCGAGAAGTAGACGTACAGATCGCCGGTGGACGTCAGCCCCAGGAGATTTGCCTTGCCCCAGGCCGGGTTGCCGCCCATGCCCGCCACCAGGTGGTGATCGAGCCAGTAGCCGGGGGGCAGGGCCGTGCCCGTGGTGGCCTGGCGGGCGGTGAGCTGGGTGAGGCCGGACCCCTCGGGGTCACCCTCGTAGTAGTACGCGCCACCGAGGGCCGTGGTCCGGCCGAGGAGGCCGCCGTGTGCGCCCGGGTGGGCGCCGGGGAAGCCAATGATCTGGTTGTAGGCGTTCCAGCCCGTGCCGATCTGGACCCGCTTGGCCACCGGCGTGGCGGCGTTGCCGTCGAGCGCGTAGTACCAGAGCTTGCCGTCGAGGTCGCGGGCGACGAGCGAGCCGTGGCCCGTGCCGGTGATGTCGCCGGCACCGGTCATCTGGTCGTAGATCTGGAAGCCCGTGCCGACCTTGACGCGGGCGGTGAAGGGATCGGTGGGGTTGCCGGTGCCCCGGTAGAAGTACAGGTCACCGGTGTGCGTACGGGCGAGCAGGTCGCCCAGGCCGTCGCCGGTGACGTCGCCCACGGCGACGACCTTGTTGTACGTCTGCCAGCCGCGGCCGCTCCAGAGCGGACTGCCTTCCGGGAACGACTCGTTGCCCCAGAGCGACAGCTGGCCCGAGGCCGTGAGGGACAGCACCTCGGGGCCGGAGAGGGAAGTGCTCTCCTCGCCGGGGGTGAGGACATCGAGGTACTCGGTGGAGCCGCCCTTGCCCGACGGGGTATCGAAGCCGCTGAACCACTCCAAGATCGCCCCGGTCGAGTCCCGCATGAGGACATCGGCGTTGCCGTCGCCGTCGACGTCTTAGAGCGGTGCGTCGGAGCCCGCCGCCGCGGCGGCCCTCGCGGCGCCGGAGAGCTTCCCGTCGGCGGGCTCCCCGGTGGAGTGCGGTGGCGTGGGCACCGAGGGTTGCTCGGGCTCGAGCTGCTGGATGGAGAGGTTGCGGTGAGGCGCGCCGCTGTCGGCCTGTGCTACGACGGCAGGGCCGAGGACGAACGCGCTCGTCGACAGAGCGGTGAGGGTGCAGACCGTCAGCAGACGGGTGCGACGGTGCGTGTGCGTGCTGTTCAAGGTGAAAGACATGACGACCCCCCATGGGTGCGACTGCCGCGATGGGACGCGGCGACCGGGTGCCGAGCCGACGGCGGCAACGGGACCGGTTGCCTGTTTGTACAGGTGCACCGAGCTGGATCGGCTCGAAGCGCGCAGGTCCGACCGGTCCGAGTCGCTCGTACGTCCGATTCGAACGCCGCGAGTCTAACTGCCGTCCCTATGAACGGAATCGCGGGGCACACCAGGTGCGAGGGGCGGATACTGGTCGACGTCGCTCAGCACCGAGAGGTGAACCTTGTGCCGTGACCGGGTTCTTCGGTCCACGCTCGGCTGGCCTGACATCTGCATCCATGTCCGGAGCCGAGCACGTCGTCGACTGGTTGCAGCACTGGTATGCCTCACACGGCGATGGCGGCTGGGAGCACGAGTGGGGCGTGACGATCGGCACGCTCGACAACCCGGGCTGGACTGTCATGATCAGCCTTGAGGAGACATAGGTCGGCGTGAAGCAGAGCCGCCCTTGTTCCGGGCTGCCCACCTGCGGATTCGGCCCGGACCGTGTAGTTCCCTTCTCGGCGGTCCGGAACGCGCGCTCTCGCACCGGCGTACAGCGCTTCCGGCGGTCCGGTGCCTAGGCAGCTGCCTTGAGGGGGCCGCGCTCGCGGAGAAGCGCGGAGAAGCGCGGCGAAGCCGGGGCCCTGCCGCAGGGCGCTCCGGGGCGGGCCCGCTCAGCGAAACGCAGCTCGTGAGGCTGGAAGAGAATCGGGACGCTGCCCGCTGGTCCATGGCGACTTCACGATTCGTCTTCCCGCCCTCGAGGCGGGCGGCAGCCTGCAACCGGATCTGCTCCCGCGCCGTCTTCTCCGCGTGGGTCAGCCCCGCCCCGCGCGCATCTCACTCTCCAGGAGTTACCGGAGCCGGCAGGCGCCGCTGTCAAGAGATCCGGGCCGACCTTACCCACTCAAATTGAGTAGCTGTCTGACCTGCAATGTTTTCTGGAGCCGGCCTGGTTGCGCGGTTTCACGGGTTCTTGTCGACAGAGGACGGTACCGGCCTCTGGTGGCGCAGTGTTTCGAGTGCGGATTTTATCCGGTATTCGAGTGAGGGCACGGGCTGTATGCGGATCGATAGGAATTAGACGGCGACGGGTGGGTATGCGGCCTGCGTACCCACCCGTATGCACCAGAGGAAGGAAGCGTCATGACCGAAGGAATAGAGCACCGGGAATCCCAGCGGTTCTGTAAGGCGTGCGGAACACCTGCTGGGGACGGAAAGCTGTGCGATCACTGTGGTGCTGCTCTGGGGCTGCCCGATGCGGCGGGTTTGACGGAGGACGAGGCAGCAGTGGCACGGCGCGTATTCGAGGACAGGGACCAGTAGGAGCAGGTGTGGGGCAGGGCGCTGCCTGGGAGCTGGTGGCTGGGCGCGTCCGTTGCATTTGCCCGGCACCCCGCCACCACCGCCGCTCTGCTGGGCCGCTGACAGGACTACGAGGCGCATGGGCAGGGCACACGGAGCAACGTATGCCTTGTGCGGGACTGCACAAGCGCCGCGCGATAACAGGAGCCACAATGACCACCTTTGTTATCACCGTTCCCGGCACGTTCGTCACCGGTATCAGTGACGGCACACGAGCCGCCCTCGAGGGTGCACTTGCTTCACAGCACACAGACGTGAGCGAGAGTGAGGGTCTGAACCTGCTCTCAGTCAACGAAGACGGCACCTTCTCCGTCCGTCTCGAAGTCGAAGCCCCGGATCGCTATGAGGCCGAACTGAATGCCAGCAGGCTTCTTGCCACAGCCTTGAAAGAAGCGGACATCGAAGAGGCCGACGCCCCACTCGGCCCGCCGGCTGTGACCGGCATCGACAGCGATGTCTGAGTCCCACTCTCCTCAGGGCTGTCCCGTAATTCCTGGCGGGTGCACGACGACAGCCACGGCACCTCGTCGCGTTGCCGAAACACCCGAATACGTGTCCAGTATCCGGGCGGCTCTCCGCCTTGTGATGCACCGCATCTGACGCCGCGCGCTGATCGACCAGGAATTGCGGGACAGTCCTTGGCCACCCCGACGGCCTCTTGCTGCTCGGGCCGCGATGGTCGGCCAGGGCCACCGTGCCGCCGCCGCGGGTGTGCGGAGCTTCGGGTGGTCCAGCCCAGCGTCTGCTTGATCATCCGGAAGTGGGCTCCAGATCGAACCGACGCAAGACCGCCCACTGGCGAGTTCGGCGTCCTCAACCGACAGCCCGGTGGATCAGGTCCACAGCCATGCGGGGAGTGGGGCGAGGCAGCCCGGCCGGCGGGGTGACTTCAACTCGGCTCAACGCACCCTCCATGACCGAGAGTTAGCCCCTGTGGCCGATCCGAATCGCATCGTGCTCGCCGACCTGGTCCGACCGACGATCCTCACGTCAGATAGGCCCGACGGCCAGCACGAGTACGACCCCACGCGACTCCCGTGACCTGCACGTCAGGCTCAGCACCAGCTCAGGAGGGCCCGGGGCTCCACCGGCCTGGCGGGACTCCGTGCGAGAGCGAGACTCACTCCGCCTCACGCACCTCCCCGTACCAGCGCCACTTCTCCAGCCGCTCCCGTCCCGCGAGCCCTCCCCGCCCGGTTGCCCACAGCAGCGTCGGCCACGGCTCCTTGCCGCGCTCCACATGCGGGAAGAGCCGTCCCAGGGCCGGCGCGCACAGATCGTCGGGAGCGGTGAACTCCAAGCCGAGACCGGATGCGATGTCGTACGTGTGGACGAGGGTCTCGACGATGCCCATCGCTGCGAAACCGGCCGGGTCCGAGGTACCCGAGGCGTGGTGGGCCCGGGCCGACGGGGGAGTCGTACGAGTCAGGGAGACCTGCATCGCACCGCACCCCTCCAGGGCCGTCAGCAGCCCGGACGGGCCCGACGCCCGATCGACCTGGAGCATGTTGACCGGCCCATCGGGCCGCTGGCGGTGCATCTCAAGGGGAACATAGGTGCCGGGCGGCAGCCCGGGTGTCCCGATCTGCATGCCGTAGAAGAACAGGTCGTCCGCCAGGTGCTCGGCCGTCTCCCAGCACGTCCACTCCAGCGATCCAGCCTTCGCGTCCCACACCTCCGCCCCTGCGGACGCCGGCCGCAGCGTGGCGAGCGCGAGCGTCACCGCGCGGGCCAGGGCGTCGGCCCAGGCGTCGTTGGTGCGAAGGGCCCACCGATCATGATCTTCGAATGTCATTCGGGCACGCTAACGTGCCCCCGATTGCCGCACCACAGTTCGAGAGTGGCCGCTGCCGCTCGCGACAGGAGCGCTCGATCAGCCGACGGGCGAGAGACTGCGCCGCGCGGACGGCGGGCACCGGTGCGCGGTGGGTGCGTCGCGTGCACGGTGGCCGGCGTGGCTTCAGGCGGTCGAAGCGCATGCCACGCCGGTGTCGGCATGCGCCGCGGATGGACGTGGTCCGCCGCACACGGAGGTCTCGTTCCCTTGAGAGCAGACACCGACACGGATGTCTCCCGCACGACCATGACGCGCTGCCGGGATCGTGGAAACCCGTGATCGTCGGCACACGGCGAAGCAGCTTCTGGGCGAGGCACTTGATGTGTTGCATACAACCCGTCACATAACCTCGTGCGGGGAGAAATCACTCGATGGTGTTCTCCACTTCGAGGAGGCGAAGGTGACCGGAACCGGCGCGCGGTGGCTCGCGGGCACGCTGATCGTGGCTTGTGTGCTGCTCGCCGGTCCCAGCGCATCGAACGGCGGCGACATCGCCAAGCCGCTGCCGGCCGACGCCCCCAAGGAGGTCGTGGCCAACCGCGTCATGACGTGGAACATCTGCAACCCCTGCAAGGGGAGCGGCCAGAACGTCGGCCGGGCGGCGGAGATTGCCACGTACGCGCCTCAGGTCGTCGGTCTGCAAGAAGCGTGTGTGGGTGATGTCGAGAGGATCCGAGACCATCTGCAGTATCTGTACGGGCTGGTCTACCACGTCGAGTACGGATCGGTTCTGCAGAGTTGGAGCCGCTGCGGGGGAGCGCCATGGAGCCCGGGGGGCTTCGGCCAGGCAATCCTCTCGGCCGCACCGATGACCGACCGTGTGAACGTGGAGTACCCCGAGGGCGGTTCCGAGGACCGCGGGTACATGGCTGTCACCACCCTCGTGGACGGCCGGCCCGTCCGGGTCTTCAACACACACCTGGCCCAGCGGAGGCAGGAATCAGTCCGCGCGAAACAGGCCGGCGTACTGGCGAAGGCGGTCGCCGGGCATGACCGCACGATCGTTCTCGGTGACTTCAACGCGGTGCCGGACGCCGCCGAACTCAACGAAATGTGGCGCGTGGCCGCGGACGCGGACCCTGAGTGCGGCACCTCGGCAACCAATATGTGCAAGCCGACCACCGATTGGCGCAGCAAGTTCGACTACATCTTCCTGCGCGGCTTCGCCCCGCTGAAGCACGGTGTGCATCTCTCTCCGTACTCGGACCACGATGTGGTGCAGGCCGATCTGAGACCGCGTTCGGCTCTGTCCGCAGGACAGCCGACCGGTGATACGCCTTGATTCGTGACCGCTCGCTTGAGGAGCTTGCACGCGCCCGCTGGGCAGCCAGTCTGCCGACGACCCAGCCTTGTCCAAGTCGGGGACGAGCACGCTCATGAGAGCCCGACGCCGGGGATCAGCCATCCGTCTGTTGCGGCGGTACTGACGGCGATCGAGCTTCAGTCAGTGATGTACCAGTTGTTCTTGAGGTACTCCAAAGTGCTGCTGCCCAGGTCGCTCTCGGAGAACGTGACGGAGGCCTTGATCGCGTCGGTCGGGATCTCGACCTTGGCGGGAGTCAGTACCTCGACGCGCTGCGGGTCGACCGTCGCGGTTCGCAAAGCTTTCTTCTGCGCGGGCGAGATCATCTGGAACGTGACGACGAACGTCGACGTGCATGGTCCGAACCCTTGGTCCTCCGCCTGCTTCGCGGCCGGTCCGGCCACTTCGCAGACCGTGGTGATGTCCTCACGCCCCACAGCATGGAGGTACTGCTCGTACCGCTGGACCGCGCCCTCCTTCGTCCTGGGCGCGGACTGGTCACCGGTCGGCTCGGCCGGCGCCTCGGCTGACGGCTTTTCGGCCCGCGGTGACGCGGACGGTTCCTCGGACCGCGCCGGTGCGGACGGATGGGAGGGCTTCGCGGCCGTGGACGTGTCTTCTTCCGACTTCTCCGGACCGCACGCGCATGCCCCCAGCACCACGCACGTCGATACCGCCACGCCCACCATCGTCCGAACTCGCATCCAGCCCCCTCAGTAGCAGTCGGCAACAAAGGAGCTGACGCAGGATCTGAGAGAACGGTTCCCGAGCTCGTCCGGATGGGTTGCCAGTCGCCTTGAAGCGCCAGGGCTCGGCGGGCGCATGCCCGGGCCTGGTGCATCGAGTCGTCCGGTGACGACGATGCACCAGGGTGGGTACCTCGGCGAGCGTACGGTGCCTGCATCCGGCGTGCCGGCAGGCGAACCGGCGCACCCCCCTGGAACACGGCCGTTCGCCCCCGCATTCGGAAGATCAGCGGGAGAGCGCAGCCAGGAGGGCATGAGTCGTTACTCATGGTGGACGGATCACACAACCTGAGCTGCACCGTTACTCCTGAGTAGGAGGCGTCCTTACGATTGACGTAGTCGTGTGACGGGCGCTCAGCGCCGCGTCTCGTACCTGGTCAGGATCACGCCGCCGGGAAGCGTCCGCGTCTCCACCAGATTCAGATTCACCCAAATGTCCAGCGTGGCGAAGAACGGCGTGCCGCTGCCCACCAGTACCGGCGCGGTGGCCAGCACGTACTCGTCGATCAACCCGGCCCGCATGGCGGCCCCGGCGAGAGTCGCGCCCCCGATGTCCATCGGGCCGCCGTCCTCGGCCTTGAGCCGGGCAATCTCGGCGACCGCGTCGCCGGTGGCCAGGCGGGTGTTCCAGTCGACCTTGTCGATCGTCGAGGAGAACACCACCTTCGGCATGGCCCGCCAGCGGTGCGCGAACTCGATCTCCGCCGAGGTGGCGTCGGGCTGCTGGTCGGCGGTCGGCCAGTAGGAGCTCATCGTCCGCCACAGCTTGCCGCCGTAGAGGGACAGGTCGGTCGCCTCCAACTGGTCGGACCAATACTGGAACAGCTCGTCGCTCGGCACGCTCCAGCTGATGTCGTCACCGGGCGCGGCGATGTAGCCGTCCAGGGTCAGGTTCATGCCGTAGATCAGTTTCCGCATGGCGCCAGCCTCTCGTGAGTGGGTCTCACGCGTGCAGACCGGCGCGGCGCGGGGAACTCATCGGTGCGCGATCTCAAGCCGGGTGGCTCAGCGGCACGTCAGACTGGTCCGCACCATGACTCCGATGGGGCTCGAACGACAGGGGTGGTTCTGCGTCCACCGTGATCACGGTGGAGGCCGTCCACTCCCACA
Organism: Streptomyces sp. NPDC005761; assembly: GCF_040630635.1. Taxonomy (NCBI): domain Bacteria; kingdom Bacillati; phylum Actinomycetota; class Actinomycetes; order Kitasatosporales; family Streptomycetaceae; genus Streptomyces; species Streptomyces sp. NPDC005761. The sequence goes on from NZ_JBEXXX010000021.1 coordinate 69,804, forward strand.
GCAGCCGTTGAGCTTTTGTGGACCGGCGATCCCGTGGGGAGGGCCCATAGGATGGGTATCGGCCGTCACGATGACAGTCCGGTCTCAGAACTCAGTCGGCGGCAAGTAGTTGCTCGCGCAGGATGTCGGCGTGCCCGCAGTGGTGGGCCAGCTCACGCAGGACCTGCAAGTACACCCAGCGCAGCGTGCGTGGTCCGGCCCGGTGGCCGGTCACGACGGTGTCCAGGGGCAGGCCGGTGACCACCGCCCGGGCCGTCGCGCAGGCCTCACGGTGGGCCGACGTGACGGACGCGACGGTGTCGTCGTGGTTGATCCGGAATGACTCGTCAGGGCTCTGAACCAAGCCGAGATCCCGGCGGGACGTGCCGCCGACGCACTCCTCGAACCACACCCGCTGCATCCACGTGACGTGCTTGAGCAGCCCGAGCAGCGTAGTTGCCGACGAGACGAGACGACGGCGTGCCTGCTCTTCGGTGAGGCCGTCGAGGGTTGCCTCGACGGCGCTGCGATACTCCGTCACGAACGCGTCGAGCTGGGCGCGTTCGTCGTCCAACGGCACATCGAACGAGCCCATCAGGTCTCCCGTCACGCCGCAGGCCGAGGGTGCGTCGCTTCGTGCAGAGCGGCGGCCCACGGCGACATCGACAACCCTAACGAAGTCGTCCGCGACAGAGGGCGGGGCCCGCCTCCTGCTGCGAGGTGACAGCATGGCCGCATGGATGCAGTGGGCCCGTGCGAGTTCGTCGTACGCCGCGTGAGTGAGTCCGAGGCGGACGCATTGATCGGCATCGACGCCATCGCGAGCGCCGGTGACGAGGAGCGGCAGGCGACCATCCGGAGGTGGTGCCGGCAGGGCCTGGCGGTCGTGGCCGAAGATGCGTCCGGCCCGCTCGGCTACTGCGTGGTGGAGTACACGTTCTTCGATCAGGGCTTCGTCACGATGCTGATGGTGGCGCCTTCCGCCCGTCTCAGGGGCGTTGGCCATCGGTTGCTGGAAGCCGTGGCGGCCTCGTGTACGACCCCGAAGCTGTTCACCTCGACCAACGTCTCCAATCAACCCATGCAGCGACTCCTCCAGCGAGCGGGGTGGAGCCCGGTCGGACTGCTCCACGGCCTCGATGAGGGCGACCCCGAGCTGTTCTACCTCTGCCGACGTCAGGTCGGAGCGACAGGCCCGTGACCAGAAACGGTCGGGCAGGGTTGTCAGTGGGACCTGAGATCGTGTCTCCGTGAGCGAACTGGTTGAGCACGTCGATGAGAATGACCACGTGTTGCGAGTCGTCGACCGGGATGAGGCGGTGCGTGAGAGCTGGCCGCATCGCATAGCAACGACGATCTGCCGTGATCGCGAGGGCCGGATCTTGGTGCTTCGACGGGCCGAGACAATGTCCCGGTTCCCTGGCCACTACGACGTGATGGTCGGCGGCGCCGTGAACGTGGGCGAGTCGTATGAACGGGCGGCAGTCCGCGAGCTCACTGAAGAGCTGGGCGTCCGTGTGCCGGTGCGGTTCCTGTTCAAGTTTCTTTGCCGTGCAGGGATTGGCCCCGTCTGGTTCGGGGTGCATGAGGCCGGCGTGTCGGATGCTGTGGTGCCGGACCCGGCCGAGATCGCCTGGCACGCCTGGATGACAGTGGACGAACTGTTGGAAGTCGCAGAGGAATGGCTCTTCGTTCCGGGAGGGCGGGAGGCCCTGCGCCGCTATCTCGAGTTCGGAGTCGGTAGGGGTGCGGGCAAGGGCGCGGCAGCGGCCGGATGATCGGCGGAGCGGGTCGCTCGGTGCAGGGCGGGCATCAGCTACGGGAGCCGATGACGGTGGTTCGCGGCCTTGGAAGGCGCCTGACCGCGGACCTTCTGTCGCTGGCTCCGCGGAGCTGAACGCCCTCCTCGTGCCGGTCGCGGCTGCCTCATCGTGAGAGGTACGGGGCCAGGCAATTGCCACCCCGGGGGCAGGGCCAGGTCGAGCGGCTGTTCATGTCCTGCTCGAACCGGCCGTACGGATTCACGTGCGTCCACAACAGCGGCAACGAGCGCGAGATCCGCCGCGCTGCCCAGGTGTTCGCCGACTTCCGCCTGGGTGCCCTCGACGCCGTGGACTTCGAGCTGTCGCTCTGACGCGAGCGAGAGCATCAGGTCCTGAGGACCAGGCCCCGAAGGGCGTCGAATTGACGTGGGAAGAGTTTCACGGACTCAAGCGGGCGCCGGCGGGCGTCGGCAGCACAAGGCTGCTGAGTTGACGGCCGTCTCGGACGGCGGTCCCTTCCTGCTGAGGGTTTCTTCCGAGCTTCCGGTGGGCCGGTGATGGCGGTCGAGATCAGGCACCGTACACCTGAAGCCCGGAGAGTTGGCCCGCCGGCCAGCCGGTGTTGGCCGTGATGGCGAGCCGGAGGTGTCGGGTTTTCGTGCCGGAGGGCAGGGCCAGGGTGGCGGTGTTGCCGGTGGACGGATCGAACGCGCAGTTCGTGGCTCCGAGCAGCTGGCCGAAGGACGTGCCGTCGGTGCTGCCTTGGACGGTGATGGTCTGTGTACGCGCGGCCCAGTTGGTGGCGGGTGGGAGAGTGAGGGCGATACGGCGGACACCGGTGGTGGAGCCCAGGTCGATCTGGAGCCATTGCGGGAAGGAGTTGTTGGCGCTCTCCCAGTAGGTGTTCGGATTGCCGTCCACGGCGTTGCCCGCGCCGTAGGTCTGTGTGTGGCTGCTTTCCGAAGCCGGCCGATGAAGGGCCAGATCGTCCGTTGCCGGGCCGTCGGCCGTGGTGGAGACAGTGACCCGGCCGGAGGGCTGGGAGACCGAGCCCGCCGCGTCGAGCGCCTGGATGTCGAAGGCGTAGGACGTCGAGGGGGAGAGCCCGGTCACCGTGAACGTCCTGGCGTCTGCGGCAGCGGTCCCGACCGGGGTCGCAGTGCCGTCGGTGATCCGGCGAATGCGGTAGCCCGTCACGCCGACATTGTCGGCCGAAGCCGTCCAGGCCAGCGCCACGGTGGTGCCGGTGGTGGCGGTGACGCGCAGATTTCCGGGGGCGGTCGGGGGCTGGGTGTCGCCGCCGCCGACGACCGGTGGGGTCGGGCGGGTGGCGGTGAGGGGAAGCAGCCCCTTCAGCATGCGGCCGCCGTCGCCGGTCAGGCGCAGGTAGTAGTCGGAGGAGCAGGCGGTTCCGTCCTCGTCGAGTGCGAGAAGGCCTGATCCGGCCGGCACCCAGTCCTGGGACTCCGCGGTCTTGGCGATCTGGTTGCCCTCGTTGTACTCGTCGAACATCGAGATGTAGACGCTGGGAACCCCGGCCCGGCCCATGTTGTAGAACTGCCGCCACATGAAGTCGCCGTGGGCGCGCTGTCGGTCGGTGACCCCACCGGGCAGGACGCACGGCTGGTAGTCGATGCCGTGCGCGGCGCACTCGGCGAGGTCGGGCACGGTGGCGACGTTGTAGAAGTTGTCGGCGTCCCCGACGTTGCCGATCCTGCCGACCAGCCACGGCGAGAGCATGTCGAAGGCGTGGTAGACACCGGTGAACCCCGGCCGGGAATCCCGGTCGCCCGTACGCCACCAGGTCGGCACCCCGCCGATGACGTAGCAGCCCTGCGCTCTGAACCAGTTGATCACGTCCAGGCAGGCTTCCGGGGCGAACGGCCGTTGGGCATCGTTGAAGCCGAAGCCCCAAATGCACACCACTGGTCGCCCGTTCTGCCGGGCGTAGGCGGACGAGTCGGTGTGCGCACGCATCTTGCCGATCCAGTCCGCCTTGATGTCCGTCTGCATGGTCGTCCAGTCGGACACGTCGTACATGATGTAGAACTTGACGCCCTCGGACTCCGCCGCAGCGCGCACTCTGCCCGCCATCGCGTCGCGGGTCGGCCCCTCCCCGCCGGTGGGGTTGAATCGCTGCAGGGCGGCGGTGTCGATGCCGTACTGCTTCATCCAGCGGAAGTGCACGTCGACGGTCGGCTGGTCGTAGGAGGAGAACAGCGAGGCCGGCTGACCGTTGCCGAGGTGGGCGAAGGCGGTGGGGTACGTGGTCGGATAGTCACGGACATCGGGCCAGGCCACGATGGCGCGGTTGGAGGGGGACGGTGCCTGGCCCCAGTTCTGCGCCCAGTGCCACCAGCCGTTTATCGGGGCGTTGTCTCCCGCGCAGGCGAACCAGCCCTGATACCCGGTCGTCACCTTGCCGACCACATCGCCGGGCCCGTCGGCCGCCGGGGCCGGGTTTGCGAGGGTGATTTCCCCGAGTCCGACGGCTCCGGCCACCCCGGCCGCAGTCGCGACCCGCAGGAACGTGCGCCGCGTGAAACCCATGGAAGCTCCTTCGGTGGGTGTTCCTTCGCTGCCAGGCGGTCGGCAGGCGCTGCAACTTGACGCGGAAGAGCGTATTGGCATGGACATGTTCGCGCAAGAGACAGCCACTGAGATGAAAAAAAGTGAAAACTCCAACCGATCGAGACTTGAGGACTTGGTGGTTCGCCTCGGCGCTTCCCGCGGTGGCCGCTGTGGCGAGCAAGCGCTGACGCGCCTGGGCGGTTGCGGTGACGCCCCCAGGTTCCCTATCGAGAAACGATAGATTATGATTGTGTTTCGATAGAGGGAGAGCTCATGGGAAAACTGACAATGCTCGCGTTGCGTTCGGTGGTCGGGGCGCTGCTCGCCAGCTTCGTGTTCCTGCAGGTGGTGATGGTGCTGCTGCTCTCCCGCGGGCCGGGGGGCGCCGACAGTGATGCTGCGGACATCCCCCGCGTTCCGGTCCTGGTGATCTTCATCCTCGGAATCGTGTGCGCCGAGACCGTCCTGACCTGCGTGTGGCGCCTGGTGACGATGGTTCGGCGTGAAACGGTGTTCTCCCACTCCGCCTTCCGGTACGTGGACCTCGCGACCGGCGCGTTTGCAGGAGCCGCGATCCTCCTGTGGGTGCTCGGAGTCGTCCTGGCGCCGGGTGAAGCCGTCGCTCCGGGGGTCGTCCTCCTGATTGGCGGGACCGGCCTGGCGGTACTCGGGATCGCGCTCGTCGTGCTCGTACTGCGGATGCTGCTGGCTCAGGCTGTTGCACGCGACGTCGAGGCGTCGCAGATGAAGGCCGAGCTGGACGAGGTGATCTGATGCCGATCACCGTCGACATCGACGTGATGCTGGCCAGGCGGAAGATGTCCGTGGGCGAGCTCGCCGAGCGCGTCGGGATCACACCGGCCAACCTGGCGGTTCTCAAGAACGGCCGCGCCAAGGCCGTGCGCTTCGCGACACTCGCCGCGCTCTGCGAGGTGCTCGACTGTCAGCCGGGTGACCTGTTGCGCTGGGAAGCCAGGGACGAGCTGGACGGTGCGCCCGGCCGGGAAGCACCCGTCTCCCACTGACTGATCGTTCGGAATGTGCCGAGCGGGTCTTGCACTCGCCGATCCTGGCGGGCAGGGGGCGTCTCGGCTCAGGCGGCTTCTGGCCGTCGGAACGAGTCGGCTCACGCGTGCACCAGTGCCTGAACGTCCGCGGTTTGGGTCCGTGCAGTCGCTCGACGGTGTCCATCCGGAACCCGACGGTGTCGGCGCGCATGCGGCTGAAGTCTTCGGTGACGGCGTCGGACAGCGCCTGGGGTGCCCCGGTGGGAAACGGAATCGTACGGCCTCGCCCGGTGTGGTCACTTCCAGGACCTCGATGTCGCGGCCGAGCGTCTCGGAGATGACCCGGAGCTGCGCGGTGACGTCGAACGTCTCGTCGCCGGTGAGGTGGTGCCCGTGTCCTGGTCACCGGCCTCGGTGAGGGCGAGGGCGCGACCGCGGTGATGTCCTCGGCGCGATCGGCGCATAGCGGCCCGGGCCGACGGGGTCGAGGACGTGGTTTCCCACCTGGATGGTGGGCAGTCTGCACGTCGGACAGAACTGCCTGCTCGCGGCGCTGTGGGAGCGGGACGGCAGCACGCAGGGCGAGGTCGCCGCCGCGTTGAACGCCACGGCGCCCACCGTCGTCAAGTTGGCTGACCGGATGACGGCCGCCGAGCTGCTCACCCGTCGCCGCGACGGCCAGGACGACCGCCTCGTCCGGCTCCGGCTCACCGACGCGGGGCGTGCACTGCCTAAACCGGTCGAAGCGGAACGGCGGTTGATCGAGGAGAAGTCACCGCGGATCTCACCGAAACCGCACGTGCATCCCTCTTGGGCGCCCTGGCGAAGGTCAGGCGGGCGGGCGAGCGAGCCCTCGATTACGGCGACTCCGACGACGATCTCCTGGCCGCACGACGACAGGTCCAGGAACGCACGGAGGTGGAGCAGGGCGCCGGAGACGTAGCCGAAGAGCGGTCCACCCAGGGCGGACGCGGCTGCTGTCGAGTAGGCCTGCCGGGGCTGACGGGCGGGGCCGGCGTGGCCTCCGGTGTCGCCGTAGCGGCTCAGGCATCTCCCATGACCAGACCCTCGATGGTGTGCTTCTGCGTCATGGGTGTCAGTTCGTCCACAACGGGACAGTCGAGGTGCCGGCGCACCCGCGCGGGCAGGGCCTCCCAGTACGTGCGCGTGACGGCGGTGTCGTGGCGGTCGCCGTTGTTGGCTTCCGGACCGTCGATTCCGAGGACGAGGACGGGGCGGGACTTGGCGGAGTGGTTGGTCGTCCCGCGGTGGATGGTCAGGGCGGTGCGGGCGGAAATGTCGCCTCGCCGGGGGTACTTGCGGACCGCTCGTTCCTGGTAGCGGGCATAGTGCGACCTGGGCGGGAACATGCCGTGCTCGAACTCAGGGCTGTCGTCCCACTGCGTGCCCGGGGCGATCTCGAACGGTCCCATGTCCTCGGCCGTGTCGACGGTGGTCACGTTGAACGCGAGGGAGGTGAGGCGCTGTTCACGTCGTGTTTCGTCGGGGATGGGAAAGTCGCGGTGCCAAGGCTGGTTGACCGCGCCCTTCAGCGGTACGTCGAATCCGAGCTCCACGATGCGGTAGTCCGGCCCCAGCGTAGCGGCGCAGAGGGAACGTACCCAGGGATGCTCCACCAGCTCCACGAAGCCCCTGATCTGCTCGGGGTGGATCTCGACGTAGAACCGGTTGGGGCCACGGCCGACGGCGCCGCCGGGGCGGCTCAAGGCGTCCTTGAACGCCTTGTCCACGTCCTCGCCGAGCTGATCCGCCCACGCCTTGGTGAAGGCTCCCTTACGTGCGGTGATGCCGTCCCTGTAGAGGGCCTCCGTGTCCGGTGACACGTCGACGTCCAGTTCGCTGACGGCGATGCCCGGGAAGATCTGCGCGCTCATGTTGCGCCTCCTTGCGCTTCGATGACTGCGTCCATGCTGCAACGATGAATGCGACGTTGCAATAGCTGTCTCAGGATTCTGGTTTCCGTGATCGTCACGTGGGAGGATGTGGACCGTGAGCAGCCGTCTGAAGGATGTCGCCGCCCTCGCCGGGGTATCTACGCGAACCGTTTCCAACGTGGTCAGTGGCTCGGGGGCCGTGGCGGAGGAGACGCGTGCGCGGGTCCAGGTGGCCCTGGACGAACTGGGCTATCGCCCCAACGTCGCCGCCCGTAACCTGCGTGCCGGCCGTACCGGCCTGATCGGCCTGGCCATCCCGGAGCTCCACTCGCCCTACTTCGGCGAACTCGCCGGGCTGATCGTCGAGGCCGCCCAGCAGCGCTCGTGGACCGTCGTCATCGATCAGACCTTCGGAGACCGGGAGGCGGAGAGAAGGCTGCTGGACGGCACCGGCGGTCGTCTGGTCGACGGTCTCATCATCAGCCCGTGGTCGCTCGGCCCGGAGGAGCTGACCGGCCGTTCACGGGATGTGCCGGTCGTGCTGCTCGGCGAGCAGCAGGCGCGTGGGCTCGCGGACCGGGTCGCCGTTGACAACGTCCTCGCCGCCGATGAAGCCACGACGCACCTGCTACGAACCGGGCGCAGGCGAATCGCCGCGATCGGCGCGCAACCCCACCTGCGCAACGAGACCGCCCGGCAGCGGCTGGCAGGCTACCGACAGGCACTGCGTCGCGCCGGGCTGGAACCGGACCCCACCCTGGAACAGTCGGTGACAACGCTGCACCGCAAGGACGGAGCGGAGGCGATGACCGCTCTCCTGGACGCGGACAACCGGCCGGACGCCGTCTTCGCCTTCAGTGACGAACTTGCTCTGGGCGCGCTTCACATCGCCATCGCGCGAGGCGTTCGCGTCCCGCAGGACCTCGCCGTGGTGGGATTCGACGGGATCGAGGACGGACGGTACGCCAATCCGCCCCTGACCACTGTGGTCCCGGACAAGCCGCAGATCGCCGAGCGGGTTCTGCAATGCCTCGCGGACCGGATCTACAGCCCCGCCTCGGCGGTGCCGCCCCTCGACATCGTGATCCCTCACCGCTTGGACGTACGCGCCAGCAGCGGTTCAACCGGCTGAAGGGAGAGGGTGGATACGCTCTCTCCCGCGTTGTCCTATGGGCGGGCGGGCCGGGTATGCAGTGCGTCGCTGGTCACTACGGTCCCCACCCGGTCGGGCAGGGCGCCCAGGAGGGGCTGGAAACGGGTGATCTCGTCGGGCTTCTTGCCGACGACCATCTGAACAAGCACCAGGCCGCTGACGTGATCACACGCGGCCAGGATGGATTCTCCGTCCGCTAGGCCCAGTCTGACAACGGATCTTGACGACCTGTGAGTCGGCTGGGCCGTACGTCAGAGTGGGGGGGCGGCTGCCTGGGGTGTGTCCGAACGTGCGGCGGAATACGTCGATGAAGGTGCTCGCGGATGACCAGCCGCATCGGAGGGCCACGGTGGTGACGGGGCTGTTGTCGGCGAGGAGGATCAGTGCGTGGTGGAGCCTGACCTGGGTGCGCCATTGGGGGTAGGTGAGGCCCAGGTCGTCGTGGAGGCGGCGGGAGAGGGTGCGGGCGCTGGCGCCGATCTGCCGGCCGAGGTCGTCGAGGGAACGGTTGTCCGCCGGGTCGGCACGCAGGATGTCGTGCAGTTCACGGAGCAGAGGGCTGGTGGGGGTGGGCAGGTACAGCGGCTGCTCGAGGGAGATCCTGAGCTGGTCGAGCATGACGGCGCGCAGACGCAGGTGGGACGGGCTGTCGTCCTCGGGGTCGCGTGTGTAGGCAACAATCAGTTCGCGCAGTAGAGGGCTGACGGTCAGGACGGCCGGGGTGTCGAGGCCGAGGGGATTCTCGGTGACGGGCAGACCGACGAGGTGGAGGTCGAGTTCACCGTGGGCCTGGTGGTGGTGGACAGTGCCTGCAGGAATCCAGAGCGCACGGGTGGCTGGAGCGATCCATGAGCCGGCGTCAGTGGTGACGGCGATGGTGCCCTGGCTGGCGTAGACGATCTGGTGATCGTCGTGGCGGTGCGTGTCGATCTCGCCGCCGGACGCAAGACGCTGGGTCCGGGTCGGCGCAACGGACTCGTGGCGGATTTCCTTCATCATCTGGCAATCTATCGAAAGCGGGACAGCTGTCGCCTCTTCCAGCATGGTCGGGTGCGAAGGAATACAACGATCTCTCTGCTGTCCGTGGGGCATGCCTGCGTCGACATCTACCAGGGCGCCGTCGCGGCGCTGATCCCGTTCTTTGTTGCCGACCGCCACTACAGCTACGCCGTCGCCTCCGGCATCGTGCTGGCCGCGTCCCTGCTGTCGTCGGTGGCCCAGCCGGTGTTCGGCGCGCTCACCGACCGATGGGCGATGCCGTGGCTGCTGCCGGTCAGTACGCTGCTCAGCGGCATAGGCATCGCGCTGAGCGGTCTGAGCGGCTCCTACGGGCTCACCCTGGGCTTCGTCGCGATCTCCGGGCTCGGGGTCGCCGCCTACCACCCCGAGTCCGCCCGCGCGGCCCGGCTCGTCAGCCGGGGCAGCCACAGCGCGATGAGCTGGTTCTCCCTGGGCGGCAACATCGGCTTCGCATTCGCCCCGATCATGGTGTCGGTCGCAATCGGGCACGGCTCCCTGAGCTGGACGCCCGTGCTGGTGCTGCCCGCCCTGGCAGGCGCCGCGCTCTGCGTGCCGGTGCTCCAGATGCTGAGTCGCAGTCAGGTCGGGGTCTCCCCATCGACGCCGGTCACCGGCCCCGACGACGTGTTTTCGTTCGTGAAACTCTCCTTGGCCGTAGTCTTCCGCTCCATCGTCTTCACCGGTCTGAGCACCTTCATCTCCCTCTATGCCCAGCAGCGCATGCACGGCGGCACCACCGCGGGGACCGCGGCTCTGTTCCTGCTGTTCCTGGGCGGCGCCGTCGGCTCGCTCCTCGGTGGTTCCCTGGCCAACCGTTACGACCGGGTCCGTGTCTCGCGCTGGTCCTACCTGGTCTCGATCGTCGCCGTCGCCGGAGTGATCTGCACGCCCGGCCCGGCCCTGTTCTTCTTCGTGGCCCTTGCCTCCGCCGGCCTCTACGTCCCCTTCTCGCTGCAGGTCACCCTCGCCCAGGACTACCTGCCCTCCCGCATCGGCACCGCCAGCGGCGTCACCCTCGGCCTCACCGTCAGCATCGGCGGCCTGATCAGCCCTCTGATCGGACGCCTGGCCGACACCACCTCCCTGCAGACCGCCCTGACACCCCTGATCGCCATGCCCGCATTGAGCTGGCTGCTCTTCCGCGCCCTGCCTGAGCCCACCGCTCCCGAGCCCCAACCGGCCGTACCGCCACAGCAGAACGCGTAACACCTGCACGGCCCCGCGACCACGCACATGCCGCAATGACGCGGACAGGCATGCGGCAGACCGCCTGCCTTCGACCGCGACCTTCACACGACCGCATCGTGGTCGTGTGCTGCTTCGCCCGCCTCAGACAGTTCTGCGCAATCGCTGCCCGCTTCGATGAACTGACCACGCGCTACGAAGCGGGAGTTCAGCTCGCCTCGCTCATACCTTGGCTCCGCGAGCCCGCCCGCCGTTGTCAGACACGGCCTGGCGCGGGCGGCGCCGCGCATTGACGACCCGGCTACCTTCACCGGACCAGGCCATCGGGCCCATTCTGACGATCTGCTGGCCAGGCCCCTACTGCCTGCTTCAAGGCGTCCGCGTCGACGCGGGTGAGGAGTCGGCTACAGGTTGTGGTGGAACGTGACGAAGCCGGGCGCGGCGCGAGGGCCACGCCCGTGTCCGGGTGGTCGAAGACCATCACCGGCCGGCTCTCGTTCCAGGCCCGCGGCCGGTGTGATCGAACTCAAGCAGATCAGCAACGTCACAATCGTCGGTGTCGGCAGCTCCAGGAGCAGTCGGCCGCCTGGCCGCAGCGCCCGGACCATACGGCGCAGCGCCTCGGCGCCGGCTCTCTCTCCGTACCCCTGGGGCTGGCCGAGCGGGTCGGCTCGACGGGAGCCGTGGTCGCCACCGGCATCGACGCAACGGCGAACTCTGCAGGCCAGGACCAGACGCGTGAAGAACTCGGTGTCTCAGTGCACCGGCGCGACCTCAGTGCATAAGGGCGCATTACCCATAGGGACTTGCCAGTTCCCTCTGTCACGATTCTGCCGACGCGGCATAGCGGACTGCGGTCATCGCGTACGGCTGAAATCTCAGGCGGATGGCAGCCGCCACCCCCAGGCCAAAGCTCACGCGCAAGTCGTCCTGGTCGGAGACAGCGCCCAGCAGACCTACACCTGGCCCGGCGCCCGCGACATCATGACCGGATCCGACGGCACCCACCTGCCCCTGCGATGTACCACCTCAAGCACGCCCAACGGGTCGCCGCGGTCAGGGTGGAGCGGACTGCTGACAGGCACGCCCCGCCGGCGAGCCTCGAGCATCAGCGGCCTCGACACCACCGCCATGTGCCGGGGCCGTACCGCACGCCGAAAAGTGCCCAGACCGCCACAGCCTTCGGGTCTGTGCTGGAACGGATGCGGGTCGGACCCTCCATCACTTTCCTGGAGGCCGATCGAGCCGTCGCCGTCGGCATCGAGCCGAGTGAAAGCCTCCTGGCGCTCGTCGAACTGCAACGTTCCGCGGAGGGACCGGGTATCAAAGCCGGTGGCGCAGTGCCGGAGGACGGTTCCGAGGTCCGCATCGGCACCCGCACCGTGTCACAAGCCGGGGCGGGTACTGCCGTGCGGCCAGTGCGGTCTGCGAAGATCACGCACATGCTGCAAGTCTGTCTGAACGGTGCGCGGACCCGCACCGAGTGCCCCGTGCTCCCGATATCTCCGGCGGAATTGGCGCGTGCTGCCCGGGCCGCGGTCGCGGCGGGCGCGCAGGACATCCATCTCCATGCCAAGACCCCGGAAGGTGAAGACACTCTGGAACCGCACATCGTGGCGGCGGCGGTCACCGCCGTCCGAGCAGCGGTCTCGAACATCCCCGTCGGCGTCACCACCGGCGCCTGGACCCTCCCCGACCCCGCTCAGCGTGCTGCCCAGATCCGCTCCTGGACCGTCCTTCCCGACCACGCCTCAGTGAACTGGCACGAGGACGGGGCCGACGAAGTCGCAGCAGCACTGCTGGAGCGTGGGATCGGCATCGAAGCCGGCATCTACTCCGGAACCCGGGCGGCGCAACGATTCCTTGCCTGGCCCCGGGCCCATCGGGTGCTGCGCATCCTGGCGGAGGTCACCGATTCTGATCCGCGGACTGCCGCAGCCACGGCGGCCGGACTCATCAGCGAACTCTCACCGGCCGCTGAAGCACCCCTCCTCCTCCACGGCGAAGGACCCGCCTCGTGGCCTGTCCTGCTCATGGCCTCCTCCCACGACCTGTATATGCGCATCGGCTTGGAAGACGTGCTCCACTTGCCCGACGGGACCGCCGCCGATGACAACGCCTCACTCGTCCTTGCCGCACGCGACATGATCGAGTCCGCTGGAACGCTTGGCGGAACCTCCACGTCCCCACACCAGTAGTGCTTCGCTACCATGAGACCTCAGCGGCCCCTGTCAGAGACCATCCGCAGGAAGGCGAAGCGTGCCGCACCCTGCGTCTGGCCGGCAGACCATGATGGAAGAGGCGCTTGCCGCTCCCAGGACGCGCAGGATCACGCGGGCCCAGCCGCCGTAGACCTCGGAGCCGGTTACGGCGACGTCGCCGCAGCGCGGCCTCCCGAGAAAAGCGAACCCCATCGCCTCGAAACGGCGGCGGGCCAACTTCCCCGCCTGCCCACCACTCGCTCGCTATAGGGGAGCGTGAGGTCGCAGCCGACTAGTCTAGGTTCTGTCCGGTCGATCATGTGCGGAGCCAGATGACGAGTGCTGCTGCGGTGACGGTGCCGAGGTAGATGTATCCGCGCTTGTCGTAGCGGGTCGCGACGGCTCGGGCGTGCTTGAGCTTGTTGATGGCCCGTTCGACGGTGTTGCGCTTCCTGTAGCGGTCCTTGTCGAAGCCTGGAGGCCGTCCCCCGCGTGAGCCCTTGCGTAGGCGGGCGGCCCGGCTGTCTGTCTTCTCCGGGATCGTGTGCCGGATGCCGCGTCTGCGCAGGTAGTTGCGGCAGGGGCCATTGCTGTAAGCCTTGTCGCAGGCCACGCCGTCCGGCTTCTTCCGAGGTCTGCCCGGACCGGTGCGGGGGACACGAATCTTCTCCAGCACAAGCTCGAACTGCGAGCAGTCGGCTCGCTGTCCCGCGGTGAGGACGAGGGACAGCGGGCGGCAGCGGCCATCCGCGCTCAGGTGGACTTGCTGGTGAACCCACCCCGCGAGCGGCCCAGGCCCTCGCCTCCAGCACCACCTCCGCCAGGTGGGCGACGAGGCACTGCCACGGCGTCTCGTCCTGGTGTTCTGCCGCCCCAGCCCTCTTTGGGGAAAGGGCCGGCGGCGGATCGTTGCGAGCGCCGGCCGCGTGCTGATGTGCCCGGACGATCGTGGAGTCCACCGAGACGTCCCAATCGATCTCACCGGCCGCGTCCGCCTCAGCCTGGAACTGCTGGAGCAGGCGCTCCCACGTTCCGTCCGCGGACCACAGCCGGTGGCGCTCGTAGACCGTCTTCCACGGGCCGAACCGCTCGGGCAGGTCGCGCCAGTGCACGCCGGTCCGCACGCGGTGAAGGATCCCGTCGATCACCTGCCGGTGGTCCCGTCACCGGCCACAACGCCTGTTGCTGACCGGCAGGAACGGTCGCAGCCGTTCCCACTCGGCATCTGTCAGGTCACCCCGCGCCATACCCGAACCAACGACCAGGACAAGCGAAAGTCACATGATCGACCGGAGAGAACCCAGGTGTGTCACCAACGTCCCCGGACAACACACCTAGGCCGACACCGAAGGCGACCCCGACTGGGGCGTCGCGGTCGACTCCACCATCGCCCGTGCCCATCAGCACGTTGCCGGGGCCCGGCCGGCGAGTCGGCCGGCCCTGCGCTCGGACACTCGTGGCGAGCCGGGGTCGCCGGGGGCCCTCGCCCGGCACGCAGGTCCCTTCCGGGCGCGGAGGTCAGATGCCTCGGCGGCTGCCCGGTTTCAGGAGCAGGGGATGACGAAGTTGTCGAAGGAACGCACGGCGGTGAGCAGGCGGTCGTCCCCGTAGTAGGGGCCGGTCTGCTCGTAGTGCACGTCGAGGCGGTAGGTCCCGCACGTGATCGCTTCGTTCATGGCGCCCAGGCTGGTGCGGTAGCTGGGGGACACCAGCGTCCAGAGTTTGAAGCGTCCCTCTGAAGGACCCTCCTGCCCTGGGGTCGGCTTGATGCGGACCGTTGCACTCGCGCCGGCCGGGTAGTTCTCGCTGGCGGAGTACCAGATTCCCCAATCCCGGTAGGTGGTCCTCTTGGTTTCGATGGTGAAGTGGTATGCACCCTGGCGGTTGAGGACATCGACGCAGGTGCGGAGATCGGTGTACGTGGTGCGGCCGTCGCCGTAGAACCCCTCCCAGGGACTGCAGTAACTGCCGACCTCGGCGGTGTCCCCGTCATCGGCCGACGCGGCGGCGGGGGCAACAAGACCGAAGGCGGCCAGGGCGACGGTCGCGGCGATGGCGCGAGTAAAACGCTTGACCCTCATGGTGTCCTCTCTGTCCGTCAGATGCCGCGGCACACGCGGCAGCATCTGTAACGACCGGAGGACTGATCTGGGAATGCTTCATCAGTGTGAAGACCGGATCGAACGGGTGATGTGGCGGAACCCGGGTCACTACTGAGGTTCTAGGCGTGGTGTCGTCAGTGTGAGGCCGGTCCCGGTGAGACATCCGTCGATGATGTCGCTGCGGTATTGGATCTGGCGGAGGCCGTGCCGTAGCCGGCGGATGAGGTGGTCGGGGTCGGTGAAGGCGGTGTTGGCCTGGGTGGTCCGACGGAGTACTGACCAGATGCCTTCGAAGGGGTTGAGGTCGGGTGCGTAAGGCGGCAGGTGGTAGGCGGTGATCCAGTTGAAGGCCCGCATGCGGCGGTCTTTGGACGTTCAGGTTGTCCCATATGAGGACGATGGGTCCGTCGAGCTGCTGGTGGGCGGCGATGAGGAGGTCGCGGTACTCGGTCCAGGCGAGCTCTTGCGGCCGCCGCTCTTGTGGTCGGTATGCCGTTTGGGCCGGTAGATCGGGCGGGATCGTTCGCCGGGCTGGTAGCAGCACAGGGCTGCGACGGAGAAGCGACGCTGGGAACGGCCCCGGACGCGGATGACCGGGGTGGATCCGCGTCTGCCCCACGTGCGTGAGGTCGGCGGCGTCATCGAGAATCCGGCCTCGTCTTCGAAGACGATCCAGGCCCCGAGCGCCGCCGCGGTGGTTCCAGGTGCGGCCACACCTCCTTCACCCAGCCGGCGACGGCTGCCTCGTCGCGCTCGACGGCACGACGGGCCGGAACCTGATGGCTCCAGCCACGGCGCCGCAGCATCTGGGAGATCCCCGACAGCGTCATGGACTGGTGGAACCGTCGGCCGATCAGCGTCTTGATCCGGGCGAGCGTCCACCGCTGGTCCGGCCAGCCGTGAGCGACCGGTCCCTTGGCCAACTCCTCCTCGAGCACCGCGAACAGTCGGTCATTCAGCTTCGGACGGGACACCGGGCCGCGGGAACGGACCGCGTCCTGGCCAGCCTCCCGCCAGGACCGCCGCCACCGCTGAACCGACCGGACGCTGACCCGTAACTCCTTCGCGATCTCCGTACTGCCACGTCCGTCGGCGAACATGGCGACCGCTTCCATCCGGACCCGCTCGCGAAATGCTTGCCTCTCCGCGGTCAGACCCCCACCCTGCGGATACCTCATACCTCCGGCATACCGCGACGATCACCAACCGTCAGCCCCTACGACAAGACGACTTCAAGGTCAGTAACGCTGAAGGCCGGTGCGGTCCAAGCCGAATCAGCCGGGCATCACGGCAAAGAATGTGTCTGCGTCGGGCCAGAGCACCGTTCTTCGCCAGCAACATCGCGAAGAGCCGTGGCGACCCGCTACGACAAGCGCGGATACATCTACCTCGGCACCGTCACCGCAGCAGCACTCGTCATCTGGCTCCGCACATGATCGACCGGACAGAACCTACGCGCCGCCTCGCGACAGCGACGAGAAGAATGCCACTTGAGGTCGGGAATCTCTGCAGGAAGCCCTCCGGTCTCTGCCAACTCCGTTACCGATACACTCAGTTGTCCGAGCCCGGAATGACCGGGCCCGCGGGGTGGGGAGTGGAGCGCCATGAGCGACACACGCATGGACGATGTCAGCGGTCGGGGATGGAGCAGACGGCAGCTTCTTCGCGCGGGCGGTGGCTTCGCGGCGCTCGCGGCGGGCGTCGGGGCCCCGCTGATCGCGGCGTCCCCCGCAGCTGCCGGGGACCCTCTCGTCTCCCCGCACTTCGTCCTGGCCGGCAACGGTGGGAACCCGGTTCTCAGGGCCACCCTCCACCAGCCGTACTGGGCGATGCAGTCCTTCGCCTACGACCACGTCAACGCCCAGATGTACTTCGCCCAGCACCGGGTTGGTACCAGCGCGGGTCACAACGGTGACCTGTGGATCTCCCGGACGGACCTGGCCGGCAACGTCCTGGGCGCCTCGACGATCCAGGGGTTCGGCCACGGCTCCTCCATGGGCGTGGAGCCGGCCGGCGCCGGCGCGCTGCCCTACCTGTGGATCGAGGGCGGCGACTCCGACGACAACGGGGCGGGTGAGACGCTCGCGCGCTTCCGGTACGCGGACGGGATGGTTCTGAAGTACACGGACCCGGTCACCCCCATCTGGAACCGGACCCCGACGTTCGACAGTTTCGCCAAGCTCCCGCGGCCTGCGATCGACCCGTACGCCAACCGCCTCCTCATCCGCTACGCGACGCAGGAGCCGGCCGACCGCGTCTGGCGTATCGCGGTGTTCTCGATGGCGGACGCCGTCGCGGGACGGCTGGGCCAGGGCAACCGGATCGCCGAGCGCGCGATCCCGAACAACGACGAACTCGGCCTGACCGACGCCGACCTCTTCCAGGGCATAGCGCTGTGCGGTCGGTTCGCGTACCTCCTGTACGGAGGCCCGAACCGGACCTCGTACCTCGTGACCCTCGACCTGAACGCCACCGGCGGCACGTACTACGACAAGTTCGCGACGGGCGCCGGTGCCTCCCTCAACGGCCGCGAGGCCCAGGGCATGGCCATCTGGATGGCCTCGGGTGCCCCACGTCTCGCCTTCGGCTACTCCTCCAGGCAGAGCACCGACACCGACCACTTCGAGGCCAGCGTCTTCTACAAGAGCGACTTCGTCAACTGATCCACGGGCGAGGGGCACTCTGCTCGGACCGCTGATATTCCCCACGGCCTGGGTTTCCGGTTGGGGCTGCGGTGTGCTCGAGAAGGTCGGGGAGGCTCGGGTGACGGGCGACGGTGCATGGGCCGCCAGGAGTCAGCAAGACGCACATCTCCGTCACCCTGGCTGTCGCGGCCTGCTGGGCCGCTACTCGATACTTCACCCGTCTCGACGACATGGACCGCAGCCTCAGGGCCGCCGAGGCCGCCGGGGCGTCTGGCGGCTAGCTCCGAGGCCTACCTGGGGCCCGGTCTCCTAGTCATCGACGAGGTCGGCTACCAGCCCTGGAACGAGCCGAGGCGACACCGGTCTGTCAGCCCGTCTCCAGAGCCACGCGTACGACGGGCTCGTGGGCGGGCTGCTGCTTGACACGACGGGCTGGAGGCCAGGCAGTCGACGACGTTGCCATGGCAGTCGGGAGGGGGAGCGGCGGCCAGGCAGCCGCGCGCTGTGTGGCTCGCCCCGGCGCACCGTCGCCACCGGGCGGCCTGGGTGCGGTGTGCCGCTGTCACTGCGGCGGCACACCGTGACGGCCGCTGCCTACGGCCTGCGATCGGTCCGCTGACCGGCCCGCAACGGACAGCCGGTGCCGACGCGCTCGGCAAGGTCGGCGCGCAGGGCTGCGAGTTGGGCCATGCGTGCGTCGACGAGCTGGATCTTTTCCTCGAACAGCGCGGACAGCGCCTCCGCGACGTCCGGTGCCCCGCTCAGCTTCTCGCCGGTCTGTGCGATCTCCGCCAGAGAGAATCCGAGTGTCTGTGCGGTCCGCACGTAGTGCAGCCAGGCCACCGTCCCGGGGGCGAAGTCTCGATAGCCGTTGGCCAGGCGCCGACCTGCGATAAGTCCCATCTTCTCGTAGAACCGAAGCGTGTCCCTGGTCATCCCCGTCTGCGCGGCCAGCTCACCGATGCGCATACCCCAGCGCCCCCTTCTTTCGGATGACGGACTTGACCTTGGACCGTACTCCACTGTTTAGCGTCAGGTGTCGGTCAGCCCTCTGACGAACAGGAGCCTCATCCATGATCCGTCTCTCCGCCCCCGCACGTCCCGCCTATCTTCAGGTCGTACGCGCCAGCGCCTGGTACGACCTCGCGGTCACCGCGGGTTTCGTGACACCGTGGACCTACGCCCTGGTGCACGGCGCCCTGTCGTCGCTGGGCGACAGACTCGGGTGGGGCATGCTGCCCGAACCCGAGCCGTGGCAGACCCTGTACGCGAATTTGATGGGCTCGGTCGTCGTTGTCTGGGCCACCCTGCGCATCGTCCGGGTGCTGCCTGTGCACGGATTGTTCGACGGTGTCGCGCGTATCCTGTTCTCCGCGTGGATGGCGTACGCACTGGCCGAAGGTGCCTCGCGAATCCTGTGGCCGTTCCTCACTGTCGAGATCGTGTGGGGCATCGTCCAGCTTGCGCCTTGGCTGCGCCACCGACCCCGCGACGCCGGCTTTGAACAGCAGGCCGGCCGACCGGGACGCGCAGTGGCCAACTGAAGGGCTCAGGCCGTACGCGACTTCGCTGAGAGCGGGCATCGGGTCGCTCCTCAGTGGTGGGGTGCGGGGCGAGGTCATGTCCCGGTGGTCCGTCGGGGCAGAGAGGGCCGATCAGGCGCTCCAGTGCCAGCATCCGCAGGTACTCGACAGTCTCCTGGGCGCTGACGGCGTACGGGGTGTGCGGTGAAGGGGAGGTGACCTCGATGCCGGGAGCAACCGCCCTCGACGAAGTGCGACCGGCAACCGGCAGTCGCGCGGCCACCGCTGGACAAGGGCATGATGCGCCGTCAGCCCCCTCGTGCGGGGCTTGGTGACGCCCCGAGGCCGCTTCTCGGGTTCGAGCCCGGTGCCGCGCCTGACGAGCCTGGCGAAGAGTCGCGTCCTACCGGCTCGATGCGCGGCCAACCGCCGCCGCCACGTCCTACTCCTCCGGTTCCCAGGCGCGGAGCAGGTCGAGCAGCCCTGGGTCTCCGTCAACGTGCAGGGAATCGGCCGGGATTCGGTCGTACAGGTAGATGACCAACTCACCGGCTGTGCCATGGATGGAGACGCCGGCTGCGTCAGAGTCCTCGCTGGTCGTGGCAGTGGGCGCGGGGATGCGGGTGGAGCGTGCGCCGTCGCCGTCGGCGGTGAGGCGCCAGGAACGGCCCTCGGCGCTGTGGAAGTCGAAGGTCGTGGGCTTGTGCGGCCAGGCGCTGGGCGTCGCCACGCAGGTGAACAGGAACTCCTCGACACCGTCGAGGGCGACCTCGGCCGGCAGCGGCTGCGGGGCGCCCGCGGCGAGTTGGGCGTCGTAGGTGTGCATTGCGCTCTCCTGGACCCGGTGCCGGGCGACTCCGCCAGAGGTCCGCGGCGTCTGCAGGGCACTCCACCACGCCCAGCAGCCGGCATCCGGGCCCGCCTCCCGCAGGGCGCTCAGCAGAACCTGCGTCGAGGCGGCCATCCAGGCCAGCAGGGCCTCACGCTCCCGCGGCACTTCCAGAGCGGTGCGCGCGGCGGCGGCCTCGGCCGGGGGAGCGTCGGCAGGTCCCGCGCCGACGATGGCGGCCCAGAAACGGTCTCCCCCACCCAGGTGCTTCGCCATGTCGAACAGCGTCCACCCTGGGCAGGTCGGCACCGGTGCGTCGAGACTGGGCGCGGCGGCGACAGCGGCGCGAAAGGCGGTCGACCGTTCATCGATCAGTTGCAGCAGGTCAGGGAACTCAAGATTCTTTTCCACGCCGGATGTCTATCACCGTGCGGCGGTGATCGGACAGCGATTTCCCACAGCCGCCCGCCGGTTGGCCATCGCGGACGTCGTCCTCGCCGCCCACAGCTCGAGAAGCCGTGCACTGCTGCGAGGACGACGGTGGTGGCGGTATGCCCGGCGGCGTGTCTGTGGGTGCTCCGGCCTCGCTGCGCGGCCAGGTACCTCGGCGACGTGACGTCCGTCCGGTGCGCGTGGTCACGCTGCCCTCAACGTGATGGACGGGGAGGCTGCGACGGCGGGGGAGGACCGGTCGGTCGGGAGTTCATGTCGCGGCAGGAGACCCGGCCGGTCGGGTCCGGCGGGTTCGGCGCCGGCAGGGATGGGGTTCGGCGACGCGATGCTGTGCCGCTAAGCGGTAGTGGGAACCATGAGGGTGAGGAGATTCTGCAATTCGGACCCTGCAGGTCACGCTTGTCGGAACCCAATGGTCACGCTGCTTGCAACCTGCAGTGAATTGCCACGTGTCCGGTGGGTGACGACCGCCGCGCTCATCACCAGGGCACCACACCGGAGTCCTCGAAGAACTCGCCGGTCGGGCCGTCGTCGGGCAGGGTCGCGAGTTTGATGGCGATCTCCGCCCCTTGTTCGGGGGTGCGCACCCCGCGGAAGCCGTTGAGGTCGGTCGCGACGTAGCCGGGGCAGCCGGCGTTGATCAGGATGTTCGTGCCGAGCAACTCCCGGGCGTACTGGAGGGTGACGGCGTTCAGGAAGGTCTTCGACGGTGCGTAGGCCACGGCCACCGGACCCGTCGTCTGCTCGGCGGCGGTTCCTGACTGTCGGGTGAGGGAGCCGACGCTGCTGGACATGTTCACGATCCGCGGTGAGGCGGAGCGGCGCAGCAGCGGCATCATCGCGTTGGTGACGCGGATGACGCCGATCACGTTGGTCTCCATGACCGCCCTCATGGTGGCGGGATCGACCCTGGTGGGTTCCTGCGGCATGCCGCCGGTGATGGCGGCGTTGTTGACGAGCACGTCGAGGCGCCCGGCTCTTTCCTCGACCAGTCGCGCGGCGGCACTCACGCTCGTGTCGTCGGTCACGTCCAGCGGTACGCCGAACGCCTCGACGCCGCGCGCTCGCAGTCTCTCCACCGCGGCCGCACGGCGCTCGTCGTCGCGGGCGCCGACGCCGACGCGCCAGCCGAGGGCGCCCAGGCCCGCGGCGATCTCGTAGCCGATTCCTTTGTTGGCGCCGGTGACCAGCGCAATCGTTCGTTCGCTCATGGGGACCATGCTGCCCTCGGGTCCCGGCGGGGGTCCAAGACCGATCGGGTGATCGACGATACCTTCAGGGTATTGATCCGGGATACCGTGGCGCGTCATGGAGACCCGGGAACTGCGATACTTCGTCACCGTCGCTGAAGAACTGCACTTCGGGCGCGCCGCGCAACGGCTCGGAATGGCGCAGCCGCCCTTGTCACGGGCAATTCAGCAGCTCGAACGCCGGCTCGGTGCGGCGCTGCTGGATCGGACCAGCCGCACCGTCACGCTGACCGAGGCCGGCTCGGTGCTGTTGGTAGAGGGCCGGGCGGCCCTCGACGCGGTCGACGCCGCCGAACGGCGGACCCGTCGTGCAGCCCTTTCTGCGAGCGACCGTCCCGGCCTGGTCCTGGTCACGAAAGCCAGCGCGTCCAGAGAACTGCTGGCGAAACTGCTCGACGCCTACGCCACCGAACCCGGCGCGGTCCCTGTTGAAGTGGTCCTGTGCGGCCCGGCCGAGCAGGAACGGTTCCTGCGCGAAGGACGGGCCGACGTGGCGCTGCTGCACCGGCCGTTCGACTCGACGGCCGGTTTCCACACCGAGGAGCTCAGCACGGAGGGCCAGGTTGTGGTCCTGCCTGCCGGGCATCCCCTCACCGTCCGGACCCATGTGTACATGGCCGACATCACCGGGCTGCCGGGCCTGCCCCTGCCGCGCTGGCCCGACCCCGACGGCACCTATCCGCCCGGCCCGGGCCCGCAGGTCCGGGACCACGCGCAGCTGTTGCAACTCGTCGCGCTCGGCCGTGCTTGTGCGGTCTCACCGGAGTCGTGCCGGGCCCAGTTGCACGGTGATCTCGCCGCCGTGCCCGTGCTGGACGCGCCGACAGTCACCACCGTGATCGCCTGGCCGCCGCACAGCCGGTCCAGAGCCGTCGCCGACCTGGTCCGGACTGCGACACGTCTCTAGCGGTTCCCGCAAGCCTGGCCAGGCTCTCCACCTGGGGCGATGTGCAGATTTACGCAGAACGACCCCGTCGGAGGCAACCTCCAGCCGCTCGTCGACATGGTCGGCACTCACGGCACCGAGGCCATCCTCAACGCCGTCGACCGTCCCGACGCAGAGGACACTGCTGACGTCGCCGTCGCGACGTCCCACCGGTCCGAAGGCCGCCGATGGGTGAGCGTCAGGACCGGAGTCGACTGCGCGCCAGCGCGGTGAACCAGATCGCGACGGTTACGAGAAGGACGCCGCGGCCGGCCTGTCCCGGTCCCATTGCCGAAGCCGGGCTCGCGTATGCCGCAGGCGCCCGGGCCCGCCACACTCTCGACTTCGGCGGGACTGGTCATCACCACTCCGCGGGGACCCACCACATAGCCGGCCATCGCGGCGCGGGCACCACCCCATGTGCGGCCGCGGCACGGCTTCTGCGCCGTCCCTTTGTGTTGCGGAGCTTGGGCTGGAGGCCGCTGTCGAAACTCTCCGATGCAGGCACGTGCCCAAGCTCCGTGACGCTGGGTGCCGGTGGTTCAGCCGTGGTAGGTGATGTAGCCGTTGCCGTCACGGTCGTTGGACTTCTTGGTGTAGGTGTGGACGTCGGCGCGGGCGCCGGTGGGCTTGTACAGGTAGATGGTGTCCTTGTCGTTGTTCCAGATGAAGTTGCAGTTCTGGCGGTAGACGACGTTCTTGGCGTCGGAATCGGTGCCGTGTGCGCCGCGCAGGCTGACGTAGTCGCCGGGCTGCAGGTAGTGGGACGCCTTGAAGACGAACTTGTTGCCGACGGCGTCCTTGACGACGTAACCCTTGAGGTTGACGGTCGCGGTGCGCGAGTAGTTCTTGATCGTCAGGTACTCGCTCTTGGTGTTGCCACCCGAGCACTTGTTGGAGTCCTTGCCCGGAGCGTCGTACTGCACGCCCTTGATCTTCAGAGCGGAGGAGTACTCGGCAGCCTGCGCGGGAGCGGCGGCTATGAGGCCGAGCGCGATGACCGAAGCGGAAGCCGCGGCGGTGGCAAGGGTGTGACGGGCGTTCATGAGGATTCCCCCCTCAATGGTGCGGATGGAGCGTGCTGGAGCATACCGAAACATGTGACTATCGTGTGAAGAAAGTTCGTTGAAAGTATGCGCAACGCGCTGCTGGCTGTTCTGGCGCAAGCAGTGGCGGACGCGTGCACAGCACGGCCGCGCGCCTCCCCGTCCCACCCCGCCCGCCCGTCTTCACTCGGCTTCGGCGGGCGGTCACGGAGGAACCCGGCCCGACCGGTCTCTCGCCGCAACCACTTCCGCCCCCACCGCCGGCCGGGGTCATGTCCGGGCCCGGCAGCACGGTTGTTGCCCTGACGACGACACCCCCTGTGCACGCCCGGACCTCACTCGCCAGCACGTTCTCAACAGGCCCTGGCGCGGCCCGGACGCGACCTCGACGGTTGAAGCATGATGAAGTGGAGTATGACCTTGGAGAGTGCGCTCACCGACGAGGACCACCGACACCTGCTCCGTTGTATCGATCTGGCCCGCGAGGCGTTGGATGCCGGTGATGAGCCGTTCGGCTCGATCCTCGTCGACGCGAAGGGCGAGCAGAGGTTCGCAGACCGAAACCGAGTCGCCGGCGGTGACCACACACGGCATCCGGAGTTTGAGATCGCCCGATGGGCTGCGCAGCATCTCTCCCCCTCGGAGCGCGCGCAGGCGACGGTTTACACGTCAGGCGAGCATTGTCCGATGTGCGCTGCTGCGCACGCCTGGGTCGGTCTGGGACGGATCGTATACGCCAGCAGCAGCCAACAACTCACCCAGTGGCATCGCGAATGGGGCATCCCTGCGGGGCCGGTGGCACCGCTGCCCGTCAGCGCGGTTGCTCCGTCCGTCGAGGTGGCAGGGCCAGAAGCGGAGCTCAGCGAGCAGGTTCGTGCGCTCCACGCGCGCCGGCACATGATCAGCTCAACCGACTAGTATTCCAGCCGTAGATCGTGATCTCGATGGTGAGGGGCGCCTCGATGGTGAGGGGCGCCGAGGAGACGGGTAGCCGGCGTCGATCATCTCGCCCGAGACAGCCCACGCCTCGAGGGCGTCGGCTCCTTCTCCGTCTACCCGAGTTCACCGCGACGGAGGGCGTCCCTTATCTCGCTGAGCTTCGCGGTCGTTGCCGGGGTCCGCTCCTGCGCTTGGTCAGCGAGTCGGAGGGCATCGTCAATCTCTCCGAGCTTCACGGAGGACAGGACGGCCGCCCGCTCTATCAGGTCGTCACGGGAAACAGTGGTCAGCCACGTGCAAGGGGTGAAGCCTGGACGCGGGAACGCGAGCCGCAGCACGCCATCGAACGGCAGCCCTTCACCGGCGCCGACCGTCACTTCGATGCCCAGACCGCTGATGTCGGCGCCCGCCGGAGCGACGACCTGCATCACCCGGATCCCGGACGTGTCGTCTCCCGACAGCAGTACGACCAACTTCCGCTCGTCGAACTGGACCCACCAGACTTCGCCACGTTGCACAAGCCCTCCGATGACGCGAGTTCAGCGCAGTGGCCGGCGAAGACGCAGTTCGCGCAACCACTCGCGGATCTGTTTCTCATCGTGCAGGAAGCTGCCGTCCGGCCCGGCAGGGAGGTCAATGCCGCTGAGGCGATCGAGCGCCCACCACGCCAAGTCATCCCACACGAGATCGTCGACGGCCATCCATTCTCCCGCCCACCGATCCACCTCGTCCCGGCTCAGACGTCCATCCAGGACTGCGAGGAAGTGCTCCTCAATCTCCTCTGCCCCGGGTTGTCCACTGGCGCTCATGGAACGACCGTACACACGACAGGGCACACGTTGCTCGATGCTGCCCTAGGAGGACTTCGTTGCGTCCATAGGCACGTGTTCTCCTGGCGGCGAACTGCTGCCGGCCGAGTGCGACGACCGGGCCGGTTGGCGCTCCGAACGCCCGGTCGAGGCCGCGTCCTCTCCGCGGGACACTTGCCTGAGGGCGGTCGGCTTCGACGCCAACCCCGCATCGGCCCGGCCATCGTCAACACCCTCGTGAACGCGACCGGGGCAAGCCTGCGAGCCGCGGCACCGGCAAGTCGCAGCCACCAATCGCCCTGGGCGCGGAGGTCGCAAGGCGCGACGTCCGCGTCCGCTACGTGCCGGCAGCCCGTTTCGGGAACGAGTTGGTCGCGGCTGCCGACGAGGGGGTGTCCATTCCTTTCTGCATTGGCGGAGGCAGATGGGGAGACCGCGACTGCGCCTAGCGAGGGTCAGCGCTGCTGGCTGCAGCCGGT
Source organism: Streptomyces sp. NPDC005761 (assembly GCF_040630635.1). Lineage (NCBI taxonomy): Bacteria > Bacillati > Actinomycetota > Actinomycetes > Kitasatosporales > Streptomycetaceae > Streptomyces > Streptomyces sp. NPDC005761. The sequence goes on from NZ_JBEXXX010000021.1 coordinate 95,578, forward strand.
GAGGGGATTGCTCGTCCGTCACAGTCGCGGCCTCCTGCTGCGGACTGACTGCTCGGCCTCTGACACACTGGTGCCGTGACAGTGCAACGAAAGGGCCATGCCGCGTAGGCGTCCGTCGGACCTGCGCTCGGCCCGCCGGAGGTTCGCGGGGGAGCGTGGACGATATTCGAAGATCGGTCAGGTTTCCGGATCGACACAGGCTGAGATCATCCGCTTGGAGCGAACTCGCTTCGCGCCAGGTGACCTGGGCAAAGCCCTGGCTGCCTGGAGTGAAGTGGCGCGTACGCCGCGACGGCGTGCGCCTGACGTTCGCACGGGCTGCGGTGAACCGTCCTGCTGCCCACCGGAGCCGGACGAATGGCGGGAGCTCCTGGAGCTCGCCGTACACGCCCTGTCCTTGAAGTCCGCGCGCGAGCTCGCCCGCATCGTCGGGCTCCTGGACGACAGAATCCTCGATCACCCGGCCTTGAGGCACACCGTTTCACCGCGCGGTCGCTGGTGGCACTTCAGCCGGTGGCCGTGGGAGGACTGACTGCGTTTCGTCGAGCCGAGGCTCGCCCCGCAGCCAGGCCGATCGCGGTCTCAGGTGGTCGAGGAAGGCGAGGATCTTGTCGGTGGGCCGGTAGTGGCCCGGCGAGCGGTTGCCCGTGCGCTGCTCGTGCGCGTCGCCGCGTACCGGAGTCCGGGACCGCTGCTTCCGGTGGCGGCTCGGGGAACGTGGGGGCACGGCGAGGTCAGCCCCGGAGATCGGCCCTACGTCAGCCGTGGCCGTGGCCATGGCCTTCGCGAAGCGAATCGTGCCGTGGCTGCATCCCGGTCGGTTGGAGCAAGAGCCTCGATGCCGAGCCCAGTGGCGAAGCCTGACTGAGCGCCATGGTCGGCCCACGAGCACATGAGTTGTCCCCGCGCGCGATTCCTGGACCTCGAGACAGCGGGCGGGACCCTCGCCGGGGTGAGGTGAGCCCCGCCCCTAGACTTCGGCACCATGACGGCCACCACTCCCGTATCGCCTATCCCGGTCGCGCCTGACGGTCTGACCAGCAGGGCCAAGAGGTTCGTGGAAGTAGAGGGAATTCGCGTTCCCCGGCAGGGTGTCGGACGCCGCCGCGACGCGTGGATCAGACGCGGCATCCCAGCCGCGGAGATCGATCGTGCCTCTGCCTTTCAGGACCGCTGGGGCGGTCTCGCGCTGCCTCCGGCCCCGTTTTACGAGAGCGGCCCCCGCATCCTCGATGCGGACGTTCCCGAGGGCTCGGCAGTGGAGGGCTGGTGGATTCCGGCCGGTGACTGTCGGGTGTCGATGGCCTACGGGTTCATGATCGGCCCTGGCGGCGAGTTCGGGATCCACGGCTCCCGTTGGGCGCCGCTGCATGCCAGTACGGACGGCTGGGTGGAATCGCTGGCTTTGGCCACCCACGCGCGACGCTGGGCCAAGACCATCACGAGGACCACCGGCAGAGCCGTCGAGTCCCTGGACTTGGGCGGGTACGAGCAGGTGTCCGAAGTGCAGGGCCTGACTGACACCTGGTGGCGGGGCGAGGACACACTCATCGCCCTCTACCGCGGCGAGGCCGTCGGCCTCGACGCACCTCAATGCCTCGAGGCTCACATCTACGGCGGCCTCGATTCGTGGGGTCTGCACGGCGGCTGACCTCTCATGGCAGTCCTCGGCTCGAACCTGCCGCCGCGGTCGCGGGGCGCTGCTGTCCCCACCGGGCCGATGTCGGTCAGCCCGCCCTTCGCGAGGGTGCCGTTGCGGGAGCGGCCGCTGTTCTCTCGCGGCTGGGTCGCTGCCATGCCGTCTCCACGTTCCCCTCCGTCACCGTCGTCCCGGACGGCAGCCCGTGGCTCCGCCCTGTCGGCCTTCGGCAGTGCCGGACCGGCTTGCGCCATGGAGCCAGCTGCTGTCGTCACCGGGCCCGGGCCGGCCCGGTCCGGCGGGAATGAGGCGGGGCGCTTGACCGGCGCATGGGGGCGCGGCGCGATCTGTCCATGTCCCAGAGTCCGCTGGCGTACGCCGGCGCTATCCGGATTTGAGCGGGTCGAATTCAGTGATACGCGCACAAGAAGGGCATGGGGTGGCCGGATATTTGTGTCGAGGGCGAGTTGGCATATGTCTCGGGCGACCCGCTTCCTCGTCACCCCATTGGCTACTCGTAAGTAATGGACTGAGTTCGCATCTTTGGTCATCGGGGGTCCTCTATTGTTTGGAGTGTTCGGGCGGATCCGGGGAAAGTGTCCTAGGTCCGTTGGTGTGACGTCGATATCTCAAGGACTGATGCATTCCCGCCATGCGTGGCCGAGAGTGCACCGCAAGGAGTGGATGGCTCGGTGGCGGGGTGCTGAGAATTGATTCGCGCCAGCTTGCCTGAAAACCGCTGATGAACATGTCGTAGATAGTGTGAGTACAAGTCAGGGGGCGGTAGTGAGCAATCCTTTCGATGACGAGTCGGGACGGTTCGTGACGCTGGTGAATGGCGAGGGTCAGTACTCGCTGTGGCCGGCGCACATCGACATCCCGGGCGGCTGGAGTGTGGGCGGACCGGAGGGGTCGCGCCAGGAGTGCCTGGATGCGATCGAGGCCGCCTGGACGGACATGCGGCCCACCAGTCTGGTGCGGGCGATGGAATCCGGCACCGGGTAAGGGTTGCAGGGGCGGCGGGATATCGCCTCTTCCTACGGGGTGATGGTCGAGCTCGGACGCTTCTGTCTGATCGGGTTCGCTCTCATGTGAGCAGAATCGATCAGACGGGAGTGGTAATCGGTCATGTCCCGCCCCTGGTTTTCTCATATCGCTTTCTCTGGCTGTCGTGAATCATTGGCGGACCGCCGCGTCGTTCGTCGGTGATTCGTGAAGACGACGAAGTGCCTTGCCGGGAGCCTGAGGCGGCAAGGATTCCGGTGCTGCCTTCCTGCTGCCATGGACGCCGGATGCACCCCCGCGATTAAGCCGGCCCGCTGCCCGGGACGGGCGCTGCGTCGGCGTGCCCGGCTTCGGTCGGCGTTCTTCGTCCCCCCGCCCCCGAAAGACCTCTCCCCAAAGGTGTGACTCGGAATGCGCGAAAACGACTCCCTCCCCTCCTCGCACACGGTTCCCGAAGAATCCTTTGGGATCACTGAGGCTCAACAGGGTGTCTGGTACGGACAACTGGTGGATCCGGACAGTCCGAAATACAACATCGGAGAGTGCTTCGAGATCCGCGGAGGCCTCGACGAAGGGTTGTTCGCCGCGGCATTGGACCGGGCTGTTGCTCTGTGCGACAGCCTCAACGTGGAGTTCGTCGTCAGCGACGAGACCGTCCGCCAGCATGTCGTCCGTCGATCCCAGGCCGGAATCAGCCGGCTCCGCGTGGTCGACCTGTCCCTGGCCGACGATCCCGTCGCCGAGGCCGAGCGCTACCTGGCCGACGACATGGCCGCCGTCCACAGGCTCGATGCCCCGCACCACCACTTCGCGCTGCTGCGTCTCGGCCGCCGACTGCACTACTGGTACGTGCGCTTCCACCACATAGTCGTCGACGGCCTCGGCGGTGCCGTCTTCGCCCGCACCGTGGCCGATCTCTACGGACGTGCCGTGCGAGGCGAGAACCTCGCCCAGGCCGAGTTGCCCGCCGCGCCCCTGCGCGATCTCGTCGCCGACGAGATCGCCTATCGCGGATCGGACCGGTACGAGGCCGACCGTGACTACTGGACAGGCCGGTTCGCGGACCGGGCCGCCGACCGCGGAGAGGACTCGGCCGGGGACGAAGCGGACGCGCACGGTGGCCGGGCGCTCATCCGGCGGCGTACCGGCGCTCTTCCGCCGGCGGCCTCCGATGGGCCGGATGTCAGGCTGCACACCGGTGAGACGCTGCCCGTCGCCGTCTTCGACAGTCTGCGTCGGCTCGCCGCCGCCAACCGCACCACGTGGAGCGCCGTCCTCGTCAGCGCGGTTGCCGCCTACGTCGGTCGGGTCACCGGGGTGCGGGAAGTCACCGTGGGCCTCGCCTCCAACGGACGGCACGGCGGACTGCGGCACATCGTCGGCATGACCGCCAACATCCTGCCGCTGCGCCTGGGCGTCACCTCCGACATGACTGTCGGCACGCTCGTCCGCGCCGTCGCCGCAGAGATGCGCGCGGCCCTGCGCCACCGTCGCTTCTCCCGTGAACAGCTCGCCCGTGAACTCAACATGGCCGACGACGCGGCCCGCCTCAGCGCTGTCGTCGTCAACATCATGGGCTACGACTACGACCTCGACTTCGCCGGCAGCCCCGGCGCCTCCCGTGTGCTGTCCATCGGCCCCGTCGACGACCTGTCCTTCTTCGTCTCCGAACGGGCCGAGGGCACGGGGCCGTTGATCGGCTTCGACGCCAACCCGGAGCTGTACCGTGCCGAGGACGTGCGGTTGCACCAGCAGGCCGTCGTCTCCTTCTTGGCGGCTCTGGCCGGCGCGGACTCCGACACCCCCCTGGGGGACCTGCCGTACCTCGACGAGACCACCGCAACGGCCCTCCGTGCGCAGGGGCGTGGCTCCGCGCTCCCGGCGGAGGGCGCGGCCGCGACCCTGACGGAGGCGTTCGGCGCGCAGGCACGCCGGACGCCGGATGCGCCCGCGGTGGTGGACGGCGCCGCCACGCTCTCGTACCAGGAGCTGGCGCGGACGGCGAAGGCTCTGGCGGGTGCTCTGGCGGGCTGGGGTGTCGGTGCCGAGGACGGCGTCGGCGTCCTCGTAGGCCGTTCGGCGGCGGTGGTGTCCGCCACGCTCGGCGCCGGTGGCGCGGGAGCGGCGTACGTACCGATGGACCCTGCCTGGCCGACGGAACGGCTCGACCGCGTCGCCGAGGCTGCGCACGTCCGTGCCCTGGTGGTCGATGAGGCCACGGCCGGTGCGGCCTGGGTGCAGGAGACGGCCGCCGAACTGCCGCTGATCGTCGTCGACGCTCTGGGCGGGATCTTACGTGGCGCTCCGCCACGGCCGGGCCCGCTGCCCCGCGTGACACGCGGCGACCGACTCGCCTACGTGATGTTCACCTCCGGCTCCACCGGCCTGCCCAAGGGCGTGGGCGTCACCCACGCCGATGTTCTCGCGCTGGCGGCCGACAGCACCTGGACGGACGGTGTCTGCGACGCGGTGCTGATGCACTCGGCGTACGTCTTCGACGCCTCCACGTTCGAGATCTGGGTGCCGCTGCTGAACGGCGGCCGCGTGGTTGTCGCGCCCAGCGGTGTCGTGGACGCCCGGACGCTCCACGACATGGTGCACCGGCACGGTGTCACCGCGCTCTTCCTGACAACGGCGCTGTTCAACATGGTGGCCGAGGCGGACCCGAAGGCGTTCGCCGGGCTGCGCATGGTCGCCGCGGGTGGTGAGGCCGCGTCCCCCGGGCTGATGCAGCGGGTGGCCGCCGCGGCCCCCGCGACGCTCGTCCTGCATGTGTACGGCCCCACGGAGACCACGACGTTCACCACCCGCCACCCGGTCGCCGCCGGCACCGCGGGCGTGCCGCCCATCGGCCGGGCCCTCGACGGGATGAGCCTTTACGTGCTGGACGACTCCCTCGCCCTGGTGCCGCCCGGCGTGGTGGGGGAGCTGTACGTGAGCGGTCAGGGCGTCGCCCGCGGCTACCAGGGGAGTCCCGCGCCGACCGCCACCCGGTTCGTCGCCGACCCGTACGACACAGGAGGTGGCCGTATGTACCGCACCGGCGACCTCGTGCGCTGGACCGCGGGCGGCCACATCGAGTACGTAGGGCGTGCGGACGGACAGATCAAACTCCGCGGTTTCCGCATCGAACCGGCCGAGACCGAGAGGGTTCTGCTCACCGACCCGGACGTGCACGGCGCCTGCGTCGTCGTCCGTGAGGACATACCCGGGGACCGTCGGCTCGTGGCCTATGTCGTGCCCGCTCCGGGCGCCAGGCCGGACGGCTCCGCCCTGGCCCGCCGTGCCGGGCGCACCCTGCCCGCGTACATGGTGCCCTCCGCGTTCGTCACCCTTGACGCGCTGCCCCTGAACGCGAACGGCAAGATCGACCGCCCTGCCCTGCCTGCCCCCCGCGCCGTCGCCACCACGGGCCGCGCACCGCGCACCGCCTACGAGGAGGTCCTGGCCGGTCTCTTCGCCGACATCCTGGGCGTGACCGCGGTCGGAGTCGATGACAACTTCTTCTCCCTGGGCGGCCACTCACTCCTTGCCACGCGCCTCATCGGCCGGGTGCGGGCCGCCCTGGGCGCCGAGCTCGGCCTGGGCACGCTCTTCGATCACCCGACGGTCGCCGCACTGGCCGCGGTCCTGGACTCCACCGCGGGGGCCCGGCCCGTCCTCTCTCCGCAGCCACGGCCCGAGGCGGTACCCCTGTCCTTCGCGCAACAGCGCCTCTGGTTCCTCAACCGGGCCGAGGGCCCCGGTGACACGTACAACGTTCCGCTCGTTCTCGAACTCGACGGCCCTCTGGACACGGATGCGCTGCGCGGTGCCCTGGCCGACGTGGTTGCACGCCACGAAAGCCTGCGCACCGTCTTCGACGAACACGACGGCATCGCCCGTCAGGTAGTCCTTGACGCGGACGCCGCCGCAGCGCTCGTCCCTCTCGTCGTCGAGCACCCCCCGGCCGAGGAGACCGCCCACACCTGGGCCGACGAAACGCTGCGCCGCCTGACCACCAGGCCCTTCGACCTCACGGCCGACCTCGCGGTCCGCGCCCATCTGCTCCGCCTGGGCCCCGCCCGCCACGTCCTGGCCCTCGTTCTCCACCATGTCGTGGCCGACGGCTGGTCCCTCGACCCGCTCAGCCGTGATCTGGGCGCCGCCTACCGCGCCAGAAGCGGGCGCACGGGCACGCCCGACTGGGCCCCGCTGCGCGTGCAGTACGCCGACTACAGCCTCTGGCAGCGCCGACTGCTCGGCGACGCCGGAGACCCGGACAGTCTGGCCGCATCCCAGCTCGCCTTCTGGGAGGGCGCCCTGCACGGTGCTCCCGACCTGCTGGACCTGCCGCTCGACCGGCCCCGGCCCGCCGTGCCCAGCCATCAGGGCGCCGCCGTTCCCTTCGAACTGCCCGCTCCCACGCACGCCGCGCTCATCCAGTTCGCCCGTACCGCCGGCTGCACCCCATTCATGGTGCTCCAGGCCGCACTTGCCGTGACACTGCAGGCGCACGGCGCGGGCACCGACATCTCTCTCGGGACCGCAGTGGCCGGGCGCACCGAGGAGGCACTCGACGATCTGGTCGGGTTCTTCGTCAACACGGTCGTCCTGCGTGCTGACCTGTCCGGGGACCCGACGTTCCGCGACCTGGTCGACCAGGTCAAGGCATTCGACATCGCTGCTCTCAGCAACGGCGACATACCGTTCGAACGGGTCGTGGAGGCCCTCAACCCCGAGCGGTCCAGTGACCACCACCCCCTCTTCCAGACCATGCTGGTCCTTCAGAACCAGCAGCGGGCGGTCCTCGACCTGCCCGGTGTCACCGTCCACGACAGGTCGCAGCACCGCGGGGGCAGCAAGTTCGACCTGACGTTCTCGCTCACCGAAGTCACCGCTCTCACCGACGGCACCGAGGCCGCGGAGAGACCGGTCGGAAGGCCCGCAGAGGTCCCCGGACCCGGCGGAACCAGTGACCCGGCAGGGCGTTCCCCCGCGGAGACCCGGAACGGCGCCGGAGGCATCGGTGGATACCTGGAATACGCCACCGACCTGTTCGACGCCGCCACCGCCCGCGCCCTGTGCCGCGCTTTCGCCCGCGTCGTCACCCTGGCCGTGACCGACCCCGGCCGGCCCATCGGCGACCTGGACCCGCTGTCCCCGGAGGAGCGGGAGAACCTCCTGGCCCAGGGGAGTGGCGCGGAGAAGCCGCTGCCCGCCCGAACCGCCCCCGAAGAGGTCCGGGAGCAGTCCGTGCGTACTCCCCACGCCGTCGCCGTGCGCGACGCGCACTCACGGCTCACCTATGCCGAGCTCGACGCTCGCGCCGACGCCCTCGCCCACGTCCTGTGTGCGCGCGGCGCGGGCCGCGGGACCAGGGTGGCCATCGCCGCACCGCCGTCCGTGGACACCCTCGTCGCCATGCTGGCCGTGCTTCGGGCAGGCGCCGCGTATCTGCCCGTCGACCCGCAGTACCCGCCCGCCCGGATCCGCCACATGCTCGACGACGCCCGTCCCGTCCTGCTGCTCACCACCGGCGACATCCACGCGGGCCTGCCCACCTGCGACATCCCGTGGCTTGCCCTCGACGGCCGGGCGGCCCGGCCCACCGGGCCCACCGGGCCGCTTCCGGGGCCACCCAGCCCGGCCGACCCCGCCTACGTCATCTACACCTCGGGGTCCACCGGCCGTCCCAAGGGTGTGATCGTGTCGCACGCGGCCCTGGCCAATCACATGGCCTGGATGGCACGGCACCTGACGATCACTTCGCAGGACCGGGTCCTCGCACGGACCTCCTCCAGTTTCGACGCCTCCGTGTGGGAGTTGTGGCTCCCGCTGATGCACGGCGCAGAAGTCTGTGTGCTGCCGGACGGCGCGAACACGGAACCCCGCGCCCTGGTCACCTGGATGAGCCGGTTCGGCGTCTCCATCGCCCAGTTCGTGCCCTCTCACCTGACTCTCGTCCTCTCCGAGGCGGCCCATGCCGCGCCGCTGCCCGGCCTGCGTGCCGTGCTGTGCGGCGGCGAGCCGCTGCCGCGCGCCCTCGCCGACGACGTCGCCGAGCTGTGGCGGACAGAGGTGCACAACCTCTACGGGCCGACCGAGGCGACCATCGACGCGACCGTCCACCGCGTGGCCGGCCGGGAGAACAGCGGGCAGATGGCCGTCGAGCCGTACGAGACGGTGCCGATCGGCCGCCCCGTCGACACCATGCGCGCCTACGTCCTCGACGGCCGGCTGCGTCCCGTGCCGGCCGGTGTCACCGGTGAGCTGTACCTGGCGGGCCCCAATCTCGCCCACGGCTATCTGGACCGGCCGGGTCTGACCGCCGCACGGTTCGTCGCCGACCCGTTCGACGGCACGGGAGCCCGCATGTACCGCACGGGCGACCTCGTGCGGTGGAATCGTCATGGCTTGCTCGACCACGTGGCACGCGCCGACGACCAGGTCAAACTTCGCGGCTTCCGGATCGAGCTGGGCGAGGTGGAGGCCGCACTCCTGGCACACCCCGGCATCACGGCCGCCTGCGCAGTGATCCACGAGGCCGAGGCCGGCGGGCGCCACCTCGTCGCCTACGCCGTCACCGGCGACCCGGCCCTGCGCCCCGTCACCCTGCGCGACGCCCTTGCCGAGAGCCTGCCTCACTACATGGTGCCCGGCACCGTCGTCATCCTGGACGGCCTTCCCCTCCTGCCCAACGGCAAGGTGGACCGGCGGGCCCTTCCGGAGCCGTCGGAGCGTCCCGAATCCGTCGACGGAGCGGAGCGGCACACCCTCCCGGAGAGCCTGCTCGCCGGCATCTTCGCCGACGTCCTGCAGCAGCCTCTGGTGAACCCGCACGAGAGCTTCTTCGACCTCGGCGGGCACTCGCTCCTCGCCATGCGGGTCGTGAGCCGCGTCCGGGCCGTCCTGGGCGTCGAGATCGCCGTCCGCACCCTCTTCGAACACCCGACCGTCGCGGGCCTGGCCCGCGTCCTCGACCTGCAGGGCCCAGCCCACCCGCCGGTGTCGCCCGCCGCACAGCGGCCCGATCCGATGCCGCTGTCGTTCGCCCAGCAGCGCCTGTGGTTCCTGAACAGGCTCGAAGGCCCCAGCTCGGCCTACAACATCCCCCTCGTCCTCGAACTCGACGGCGCCCTGGACACGGACGCCCTGCGCGCCGCCCTGCGCGATGTCATGGAGCGGCACGAGGCACTGCGCACCGTGTTCCCCGAACGGGACGGCGTGCCGCACCAGATGATTCTTCCGGCCGACGAAGTGACGCCTCACCTGCCGGTCGTGACCACGGCGCCCGCCGACCTGGAGGCGGCCGTCCTGGACGCCGTGCGAGAGCCGTTCGACGTCGTCACGGACCCGCCGCTGCGGGCCCTGTTGCTGCGTTCCGCACCCGGGCACCACGCCCTCGTGCTCGTCCTGCACCACATCGCGGGCGACGGCTGGTCCCTCGCCCCGCTCGCCCGTCACCTCGGCGAGGCCTACGAGGCCCGCCTCACCGGCCGGGAGCTCGAAGCCGCTGCCGGTACCCCGCTCCAGTACGCCGACTACACCCTCTGGCAGCACACCGTCCTGGGCGACGGGATCGCACCGCACAGCGTCCTGCGCCGGCAGCTCGACCACTGGCATACCGCCCTCACGGGCCTTCCCGGGTTGATCGACCTGCCACTGGACCGTCCTCGCCCGGCCGTCACCGACCCGAGGGGAGCCGTCCACACCCTCGACGTGCCGCCTGCCCTGTACGCCCAACTCCTGCGTCTGGCACGTGAGTCCGGCAGCAGCCTGTTCATGGTGCTCCAGGCCGCGGTGGCCACCTTGCTGCACCGCCACGGCGCGGGCGAAGACATCCCGCTCGGCTCGCCCGTCGCCGGCCGTACGGATGAGGCGCTGGAGGACCTGGTCGGCTTCTTCGTCAACACGCTCGTCCTGCGCACGGACCTGTCCGGCAACCCGACCTTCCTCGAACTGCTCCAACGGGTGAGGGAGTTCGATCTCGCCGCCTATGCAAACCAGGATGTTCCCTTCGAGCGCCTCGTCGAGAGCGTCAACCCGGTCCGGGCACGCAACCACCATCCGTTGTTCCAGACCATGCTGGTCCTCCAGAACCAGGAGACCGCCCGCCCCGACCTGCCGGGCCTCACGGTGGTGGACCGGCTCGTCCACAACGGGCTGAGCAAGTTCGATCTGACCTTCGCCTTCGCCGAGGGGCCGGGCGCGGCAGGTCTCAGCGTCGGAATCGAGTACGCCACAGCCCTCTTCGACCGCTCCACCGTCGAGGCACTCGCGGACCGACTGATCCGGCTCCTGGAGCAGGCGTCCGCCGAGCCCGCTCTGCCCGTCTCGCGCTACGACCTCATGACGCGGAGCGAGCATGGCCGTGTCACCCACTGGGGATCCGGCGGCGGCCTGCCCGCCTCCGACGACTCCACGCTGCCCGCCCTCTTCGCGGCCCAGGCCCACCGCACACCGCGGGCGGTGGCGGTGGCAGGCGACGGCGCGGCCCTCACATACGCCGAACTCGACCGGATCTCCACCGACCTGGCCCGCGCCCTGACGGGCCTCGGCATCGCCCCCGAGTCGGCGGTCGGCGTCCTGCTCACCCGGTCGCCGTCTGTCGTATCGGTATCGCTCGGTGCGGTCCGCGCGGCCGGCGCCTACGTCCCGCTGGACGCACGCTGGCCCGCGGAGCGGCTCGAACAGGTCGCCGGGGTGGCGGCCGTGCGCGTCCTCGTCGTCGACGAGGACGCCTTCGCCTCCCCGTGGGTGGCCGAGATGGCACGGAAGGTACCGGTCGTCGTCGTGGACCGGCTCGGCCGGATCCTGCGGGGCGCGCCGGACCGTCCTGGCGCCCCCGCCGCTGTCCCGGGCCCCGGGACTCTCGCCTACGTGATGTTCACCTCCGGCTCGACCGGTCTGCCCAAGGGCGTCGGGGTCACGCACGCCGACGTGGTGGCGCTGACGGCCGACTCGGCCTGGCAGGGCGGCGCAGCCGATGCGGTGCTGATGCACTCGGCGTACGTCTTCGACGCCTCCACGTTCGAGATCTGGGCCCCGCTGCTGCGGGGCGGCAGGGTCGTGGTCGCGCCGGACGGCGTCCTGGAGGCCGCCAGCCTCGACGATGCCGTCCAGGAGCACGGTGTGACCGCGGTCTTCCTGACGACAGCCCTGTTCAACGTGATCGCCGAGACCGATCCGGGCGCCTTCGCCGGGCTCCGGCTCGTCTGCGCCGGGGGTGAACTGGCCTCCCCGGACGCGATGCAGCGCGTGGCAGGCGCAGCGCCGGACGTGCGCGTCCTCCATGTCTACGGACCCACCGAAACGACCACCTTCGCCACCCGTTACGACGTGGCGGCCGGCCTGCCCTCGGGCCCGCCGCCCATCGGACGGCCCCTGGACGGCATGCGGGGGTACGTCCTCGACGGATCCCTGAACCCGGTCCCGCCGGGGGTGGTGGGAGAGCTCTACCTCGCCGGCCGCGGCGTGGCGCGGGGGTACACCGGTCTTCCGGGCCTGACCGCCGCGCGCTTCGTGGCCGACCCGTTCGACGCGGAGGGCGGGCGCATGTACCGCACCGGGGACCTCGTCCGGTGGACGGGTGACGGGCAGATCGCCTACGTCTCCCGCGCGGACAACCAGGTGAAGCTGCGCGGGTACCGCATCGAACTCGGTGAGATCGAGGGCGTGCTGGCCTGCTGCGACGGCGTCGCCGACTCCCTCGCCGTCGTCCGCGAGGATGCACCCGGTGACCGGCGGCTCGTGGCGTACGTCGTGCCCGCCGACGGGGCGCGACCCGAGCCCGCCGATCTCGCCCGGGCTGTCGGCCGGTCCCTGCCCGCCTACATGGTGCCCACCGCGTTCGTCCTGATCGAGGCGCTTCCGCTGACCCTCAACGGCAAGGTGGACCAGCGCGCTCTGCCGGTGCCCGCGCAGCATGCTCCGGTCCGCGGGCGTGCCGCCCGCACCGCGCTCGAGGAGATCGTGTGCGCCCTCTTCGCCGACGTGCTCGGCCTGGACGGGGTGGGCGCCGACGACGACTTCTTCGCCCTGGGCGGCCATTCCCTGCTCGCCACCCGGCTCGCCGCACGCATCCGTGCCGCGCTGGCCGTGGAGGTGCAGGTGAGGGCGGTCTTCGAACACCCCACTCCCGCCGCGCTCGCCGCCGTTGTGCAAGGCGCCGAAGAGGCCAGGGCCCCGCTGGAGCGGGCCCCGCGGAGGCCCGATCCGCTGCCGCTGTCCTTCGCCCAGCAGCGGCTGTGGTTCCTCAACCGGTTCGAAGGGCCCAGCGCCACGTACAACGTGCCGATGGTGCTCCGCCTGGACGGGCCGCTCGACGCGGACGCCCTGCAGAGCGCCCTCGGGGATGTCGTCGAACGCCACGAGAGCCTGCGTACCGTCTTCCCGGAGACCGACGGCGTGGCGCGCCAGCTGGTCCTTGACGCAGGGAGCGCCGACCTCGACCTGACGCCCCGCGACACCGACCCCGACCGCCTCGACGAAGAGGTCAACGCCCAGGTGGCGCACACCTTCGACGTGAGTGCCGGCCTGCCCGTGCGGGCCCGGTTGCTGCGGCTCGGCGCCGAGGCCCACGTTCTCGTGCTGCTCGTCCACCACATCGCGGGCGACGGCTGGTCCCTCGCCCCGCTCGCCCGCGACCTCGGCGACGCCTACCGGGCGCGCGCCGATGGCGAGGAACCCTCCTGGACGGAACTCGCCGTCCAGTACGCCGACTACACCCTGTGGCAGCGCACACTGCTCGGATCCGAGGACGACCCCACCAGCCAGGCCGCCCGCCAGCTGGACTTCTGGCGCACCGCACTCGCCGGCGCCCCCGACCTGCTCGCCCTGCCGTACGACCGGCCGCGGCCCGCTGTCACCGAGTACCGCGGCGACGCGTTCGCCTTCCCCGTCGACGCGGACACCCACCGCGCACTCGCGGATCTTGCCCGAGCCCGCGGATGCAGCCTCTTCATGGTGCTCCAGGCGGCCCTGTCGGTTCTCCTGTCCCGGCACGGCGCCGGTGAGGACATCCCGCTCGGCACGGCCGTGGCCGGACGCACCGACGAAGCCCTCGACGACCTGGTCGGCTTCTTCGTCAACACCCTCGTCCTGCGCACCGACCTGAGCGGGGACCCCACCTTCACCGAAGTGATAGACCGGGTGAGGGAGTTCGACCTGGCTGCCTATGCCCACCAGGACGTGCCGTTCGAGCGGCTGGTGGACGCCATCAGCCCGGTACGGGCGCAGAACCACCACCCGCTCTTCCAGACCATGCTGGTCCTCCAGAACCAGGCGGACACCACCGTCGGTCTGCGCGGACTCACGGTGACGGAACAGCCCGTACACACCGGGATCAGCAAGTTCGACCTGACTTTCACCTTCACCGAGACCCGCGACGACGCAGGCCGGCCCGCAGGACTCGGCGGAGTCCTCGAGTTCTCCACCGAGTTGTTCGCCCACACCACCGCGCACGCCCTGGCCGCGCGCCTCACCCGTCTGCTCTCCGCGCTCGCCGCCGGCCCCGGCCGGCGCGTCCACACGGTCGGCGTGCTGGACGAGACGGAACAGGAGAGCCTGGAACGGGCCGCGCACGGCCCGGTCCGGCCCGTCGCGGCGTGCACGGCGGCCGAGGCGTTCCGCGCCCGGTCCGCCAGAACGCCCGCGGCGGTCGCCGTACGGGACGGATCGAGCCTGCTCACCTTCGCTGAACTGGACGCTCTGTCCGACGACTTGGCGCACCACCTGCACGACCGGGGCATCGGGCGCGGTGACCTCGTCGCCCTTGCCCTGGAGGGCACTGCCGACCAGGTCGTCGCGATGCTCGCGGTGGTCAAGGCGGGGGCCGCCTACCTGCCCGTCGACCTCGAATACCCCCAGGCACGGATCACCTACATGCTGGACGACGCCCGCCCGGCGCTGCTCCTCACCCACGGCACTGCCCGCGCCGCGCGCCACGTACCCTCCGTACCCTGCCTCGCACTCGACGACCGGGCCGCATGGTCCACCCGGCGCGCAGCGCCGCCCGTCGCCGCGCCGGATCCGCTCGACGCCGCGTACGTCATCTACACCTCGGGTTCCACCGGCCGGCCCAAGGGCGTCGTCGTCACCCACGCGTCCTTGGTCAACCACATGGCGTGGATGGCCGGCCACCTCGGCCTCACCGACGAGGACCGCGTCCTGGCACGTACCTCGCCGAGCTTCGACGCCTCGGTCTGGGAGACCTGGCTGCCGCTGCTGCACGGCGGCTCGACATGCCCCGTGCCGCCCGCGCTCAACCACGACCCGGCCGGACTGCTGGCCCGCATGCGCGAAGCCGGCGCGACCCTGGTGCAGTTCGTGCCCTCGCACCTCTCGCTCATCCTGAGCGAGACCGACCCCGACGAGGTGCCCGCGACCCTGCGGGCGGTCCTGTGCGGCGGCGAACCCCTGACCCGGTCCCTGGCTGCGCGCGCCGGACGGGACTGGCGGGTCGAGGTGCACAACCTGTACGGCCCGACCGAGACGACGATCGACGCCACCGCCCACCATCACCGCAGCGGGGAGAAGGACGCCGTCGCGGGGGGCGGGGGAGTGCCGCTCGGCCGCCCCGTGGACAACACCCGTGCCTACGTACTGGACGCCGGGCTCCGGCCGGTGCCGCCGGGCGTCACCGGCGAGCTCCATGTCGCGGGCGATGGCCTTGCCCGCGGCTACCTGGGGCGCCCCGGCCTGACCGCCGCCCGGTTCGTCGCCGACCCCTACGGCCCCGCAGGCAGTCGCATGTACCGCACCGGCGACCTCGTCCGACGGGATGCCGACGGCCTGCTCACCTATGTCTCCCGCGCGGACGACCAGGTCAAGCTGCACGGCTTCCGGATGGAGCTCGGCGAGATCGAAGCCGCCCTCACCGCACTCGACGGCATCACCGCCGCCTGCGCAGCCGTCCGCGAGGACCGGCCCGGCGAGCGGCGCCTGGTTGCCTACACGGTTCCCGACAGTCGCGACGCAGGCCCGGCAGACAGGGAACTGCGCACCCGGCTGACATCGGCGCTGCCGCCGTACATGGTGCCGGCCGCCTTCGTCACCCTGGACGCGCTGCCGCTCCTGCCCAACGGCAAGATCGACCGCAGCGCCCTGCCCGCCCCGGAGCGCCCCGCCGCCACCAGGCCCGGCGGGCAGCCCCGCACCGCCCAGGAGCGCGTTCTGTGCGACGTGTTCGCCTCCGTCCTGCTCAGCCCGGCCGTCCGCACGGACGACGACTTCTTCGCTCTCGGCGGCGACAGCATCCTCTCCATCCAACTCGTCAGCCGCGTCCGCGAGGCGGGGATCGGGATCACCCCGCGCGACGTCTTCGTCCACCGCACCCCCGAGGCCCTCGCGGCCGTCGCCACCGCACTCGGCCAGGATGCCGAGGGGCCGGCCGAACAGGGCACCGGCGAGATGCCGCCTACTCCCATCGCCGCCTGGCTCCTGGAGCGGCCCGGCAGCACGGACGGCTACAACCAGTCCGGGGTGTTGCGCACGCCCGCGGGCGCCGACGGAGACACACTCGTCGCCGCCCTCCAACTGCTCATCGACCACCACGACATGCTCCGGCTGCGAGTCGGCCGCTCGGCCGACGGCGAACCCGTCCTCGAAGCCCTGCCACCCGGCGCGGTGGAGGCCCGCCACCGCTTCACCCGCGTCGGCATCGCCGGCCTCGACGCGGCGGCCGCCCGTGCCGCCCTCACCGAGGCGGGCGAACAGGCGCGCAGCCGTCTGAGGCCGGCGCACGGGAACGTGATCGAGGCCGTCTGGGGCGACGCCGGGCCGCACACCCGCGGGCGCCTGCTGCTCGTCGTGCACCACCTGGCCGTCGACGCGGTCTCCTGGCGCATCCTCGCCGCCGACCTGGCCCGCGCGTGGCAGACGGTCACGGAAGCCGCGGACAGCGGCGAGCGCCCCGCCCCGGCCGCCGCGCTGCCCCCCGCCACGACGCCGTACAGAGCGTGGGCGCACCTGCTCGCGTCCCAGGCTCGCGGCGCCGCACGCGAAGCCGAGCTCCCGCTGTGGCAGAGCGTGCTGAGCACCCCGGATCCCCAGCTGGGATACCGGCCGCTCGACCCGCACCTGGACACCGCCGACGGGACGCGCACCCTGGTCACGCACCTGCCCGCCACCTGGGCGAAATCTCTGCTCACCACTGTCCCCGGCGTCTTCCACGCCGGCGTGGACGACGTCCTGCTCACCGGTCTGGCCCTCGCCGTCTGCTCCTGGCGGACGGAACGTGCCGCGCGCCGGGACGAGCCCCGGCCGCAGGACACCGCCGTGCTCCTCGACCTGGAGGGCCACGGCCGTGAGCAGATCGCCGACCACCTCGACCTCTCCCGTACGGTCGGCTGGTTCACCAGCCTCTACCCGGTCCGGCTCGATCCCGGCCCTCTCGACGCCCGCGACCCCCGACGCTTCGACGCCGCTCTCGTCGAACGCGCCGTCAAACACGTCAAGGAGCAACTGCGTGCGGTGCCCGACCACGGCGTCGGCCACGGAATGCTGCGCCACCTCAACCCGGCGACACGTTCCCGGCTGGCCACGGCGGCCGCACCCCAGATCGGCTTCAACTACCTCGGAAGATACGTCTCTTCGCAGGATCCCGCGGGCAACGCCGAAGGCGCCGACTGGGACGTCCTGCTCGACGGCGGCCAGCCACGGAGTCAGGACCCGGACATGCCCGTGCACCACGTCATCGACATCAACGCACACACCGAGGACCTCCCGGACGGCCCGCGTCTGGTGACCCGCTGGACCTGGCCCAGTGACCTCCTCAAGGAGGAGGACGTAGGTGCCCTGTCCGAGGCGTTCATCCGCGCGCTGCGCGCCATCGCGGAACACGCGCAACGACCCGATGCGGGTGGCTACACGCCGTCCGACCTTCCTCTGGTCTCTCTCGACCAGGCACAGATCGACCGACTGCAGAACAAGTGGGGTGGACGCAAGTGACCGGGTTCCGACTCGAGGACGTACTGCCGCTGACGCCGCTCCAGGCCGGCATGCACTTCCACGCCCTGTACGACTCCCACGCCGTCGACGTCTACACCGCACAGTTCGTCTTCGAACTGGAAGGCGTCGTCGGCGTCCGGGCCCTGCGTGCCGCCATCGGCAGCCTGCTGCGCCGCCACGCCAACCTGCGGGTCGGTTTCCTCCACGAGGATCTGGACGAAGCCGTACAGGCTGTCGCCGCCGAGGTTCCCGTTCCCCTGGAGGAACTGGACCTGACCGCTACGGAAGGCACCGGCACGACGGAGGAACGCCTCACCGCCTTCCTCGCCGCCGACCGTACCCGCCGCTTCGACCTGACCACTCCGCCGCTGATGCGGTTCACGCTGCTGCGCACCGCGCCCCGGCGCCACCGCCTCGTCATGACGAGCCATCACCTTCTCTTCGACGGCTGGTCGATGCCGCTCCTCGTGCGGGAGCTGTTCGAGCTGTACGCCTCGGACGGCGATGACAGCGCTCTGCCGCGCGTCACTCCCTATCGCACCTACCTCCACTGGCTGGCGCAGCAGGACCGCGCCGCCGCTCTGGCGGCCTGGTCCACCGCCCTGGCCGGAATCGAGGCCCCCACCCTGCTCGCGGGGCCTGGCAAAGCGGGTGCGGCCGCCTCCGCCGAGCTGCCCGAAACCCTCGTCCTCGACCTGGACGCCGCCACGACGCACCGGATCCGAGAGACGGCCCGCGTCCACCGGCTCACACTCAACACCCTGGTCCAGGGCGCCTGGGGACTGGTGCTCGGGCACCTCACCGGACGCCCCGACGTCGTGTTCGGCGCCACCGTGTCCGGCCGCCCGCCGGAGATCCCCGGCATCGAGTCGATGGTCGGCCTGTTCATCAACACCGTGCCGGTACGGCTGCGCCCGATACCCGGTGAAACCCTGGCCGCGCTCCTGAATCGGCTTCAGGAGGAACAGGGCAGTCTCCTCGGCAGCCAGCACCTGGGACTGACCGAGATACGGGGCGTCACCGACCTCGACGAACTGTTCGACACCCTCACGGTGTTCGAGAACTACCCATTGGACGACGAGGCCCTGCGCACCGCGCAACAGCAACTGCCCGGCCTGGCCGTCACCGGATTCAGCGGCACGGACGCGGCCCACTACCCCCTCACCCTCACCGTCGCGCCGGGCGACACGCTGAGGATCACCTTCGGATACCGGGCCGCCGTCCTGGACCGCGAAGAGGTCGCTCGCACCGTCGACCGCATGCGACGCATGCTGACAGTGATGGCGCAAGGGCTCGACCGCCGCGCCGACACCGTTCCCCTGCTCCCGGACGGCGAGCACGAGAGGCTGCTCGCCCAGGGAGCCGGCCTCGAACTGTGCTGCGGAGCAGAGGGGATGAGCATCCCGGAGGCCGTGGCGGAACGCACGGCCCGGCACCCGGACGCAGTGGCCGTGTCCGGTGCGGGCGAGCAACTGACCTACCGGCAGCTCCACGACCTCTCGGACGACCTGGCCGGCGCCCTGACCGGGCTCGGGGCCGGATCCGAGGAAGGCGTCGGCATCCTCGGCGCCCGCTCGACCGCCACGGTCACCTCCTCCCTGGGCGTCCTGCGCGCAGGAGCCGCCTACGTGCCGCTCGACCCGCGCTGGCCCACCGAACGGCTCAACCGTGTGGCCGAGGTGGCCGCCCTGCGCCTCCTGATCGTCGACGAGAGCACGCGCACACACCCCTGGGTACGTCAACTCCCGCCGGACGTACGTGTGCTGACCGTCGACGGCGCAGGCCGCGTCCGGCACGGGGGCCCGGACACCCGGGGCGCCCTCCCGGCTCGCGCGGACGGAACCCGGCTCGCGTACATCATGTTCACCTCGGGCTCCACCGGACAGCCCAAGGGCGTCGGCGTCACCCATGCCGACGTGACAGCCCTCGGAGCCGACCGGAACTGGGGCGACGGCGCTGCCGACGCCGTCCTGCTGCACTCGGCGTACGTCTTCGACGCCTCCACCTTCGAGATCTGGGCCCCCCTCCTCAACGGTGGCCGCGTCGTCGTGGCGCCCGAGGGCACGCTCCAGCCCGCCGTGCTCCGGGACCTCGTCGCCCGGCACGGCGTGACAGCGGCGTTCCTGACGACCGCACTGTTCAACGTGCTGGCAGAGACCGACCCGGACGCCCTCGGCCTGCTGCGCCTGGTCGCCACCGGAGGGGAGGCCGCCGCGCCCGGCATCCTGCAGCGCCTCGCCACCGCTCACCCGGACGTACGCGTCCTCCACGTCTACGGACCCACCGAGACCACCACCTTCGCCACCATCCACCGCGTGCGCCCCGAGGACGTCCCCGGCGGCGTGGCCCCGATCGGCCGACCGCTCGACGGCATGCGCGCCTACGTCCTGGACGCGGCGATGCGGCCCGTGCCGCCGGGCGCCGAAGGCGAGCTGTACGTCGCGGGAGCCGGTGTCGCCCGGGGCTACCTGGGGCGGCCCGGCCTCACCGCCACCCGGTTCGTCGCCGACCCGTTCGCCGGCACCGGGGCACGCATGTACCGCACCGGCGACCTGGTGCGCCGGGGCGTCGACGGCACCCTGCACTACGTGGCCAGGGCGGACCAGCAGATCAAGCTGCGCGGCCACCGCATCGAACCCGCCGAGATCGAGACGGTGCTCCGCGCCGACCCGTCCGTGGGCGCCGCCTGCGTACTGGTCCGCGAGGACCTGCCCGGCGACCGGACCCTCACCGCCTACGTCGTCCCCGCGCCGGGTCACGCCCCGCAACCCGGGCCACTCGCCGCCCACGTGGCACTCCACCTGCCCGCCTACATGGTGCCGGCCGTCATCCAGCCCGTCGACGTGCTGCCGCTGACTCCCAACGGGAAGCTCGACCGGGCCGCGCTGCCCGCACCCGTCACCCCGCCCGGCACCACGGGCCGGACGCCGCGCAGCGGCCTCGAGGAGATCCTCGCCGGACTGTTCGCCGACGTGCTCGGCGTGCCACACGTCGGCGTCGACGACAGCTTCTTCGCCCTGGGCGGCCATTCTCTGCTCGCCACCCGGCTCGTGGGCCGCGTGCGCACCGCTCTGGGCAGCGAGACGGAGATCCGCACCCTCTTCGAGAACCCCACCGTCGCCACGCTCGCCACCGCGCTGGAGGACGAGAACCGTCCTGCCCGCCCCGCCCTCGTACCGCAGGAGCGACCTGCCACGCTCCCGCTGTCGTACGCCCAGCAGCGCCTGTGGTTCCTCCACCGGCTCGAAGGTCCCTCCGCCACGTACAACATCCCCTTCGTCGTACGCATCGACGGACCGCTCGACACGGCAGCCCTGCAACGGGCTCTGGGCGATGTCGTCCGCCGGCACGCGTCCCTGCGCACCGTCTTCCCCGAGCACGAGCTGGGGCCGCACCAGCACATCACCGCCCCGGACGATGTCCTTCTCCCGCTCACGCCGGAAGCCGTCGACGAGGGCAAGGCCGCCGACCGGATCAGAGCCGCCGTGGCCGAGCCGATCGACATCGAACACAGCCTTCCGCTGAGGGCGACCTTGCTGCGCCTGGCCGACGACGCCCATGTCCTGGTGCTCGTGATCCATCACATCGCCGCGGACGGCTCGTCCCTGGCACCCCTCGCGCAGGACCTCCGCACCGCCTACCGAGCCCGGGCCCGCGCAGAGGAGCCCGCGCTGAGCACACTGCCCGTGGACTACGCCGACCACACTCTCTGGCAGCGCCGCCTGCTCGGCGACGAGCAGGACCCCGAAAGCCTCCTCTCCCGACAACTTGCCCACTGGAAAGACGCGTTGCGTGGACTTCCGGAAATCGTCGAGCTGCCGTGGGACCGGTCTCGCCCGGCCGTGCCCCAGCACACAGGGGCCACCTACGACTTCACCGTCGACCGCACCACCGCGCGGCAACTCGCGGACCTCGCCCGCACCAGCGGAAGCACTCTCTTCATGGTGCTCCAGGCCGCCTTGTCCACCGTGCTCTCCCGGCACGGCGCCGGCGACGACATCCCGCTCGGCACCGCCGTCGCAGGGCGTACCGACGAGGCGGCCTCGGATCTGGTGGGCTTCTTCGTGAACACGCTGGTGCTGCGCACGGATCTGACGGGCGACCCGACGTTCCGTGAACTGCTCGCCCGCGTCAGGGAGTTCGACCTGCGCGCATACGCCCATCAGGACGTGCCTTTCGAGCGACTGGTGGAACTGCTCAACCCCGCCCGCTCGCAGAGCCACCATCCGCTCTTCCAGACCATGCTCGTCCTTCAGAACCACACCGCTGCCGCCGCCCTCGACCTGCCCGGCCTCACGGTCAGCGGCGTGCCGGTCGACGCCGGGGTCAGCAAGTTCGACCTGTCGTTCACCTTCACCGAGACGTTCGAGGAAAACGGCGACCCCGGCGGCATGCGGGCCACCGTCGACTACGCCACGGAACTCTTCGACGCCACCACGGTCCATGCAATGGCCGACCGGCTGGTCCGCCTCCTCGGGGCCGTCGGCGCCGACGCGGACCGCCCGCTGCACACGTACGACGTGCTCACCCCGGCCGAGCGCACCCGCCTCGCCGACTGGGGGACCGGACCCGTCGAGGAACTGCCTGCGTCCACGCTCCCCGAGCTCTTCCAGCGGAGGGCACGGCGCAACCCCGGGGCCCCGGCGGTCCGAGACGCGGACACCACCCTCACCTACGGCGAACTCGACGCCCGTGCGGGCGCCCTCGCCGGCCACCTCGCCGCACTGGGCATCGGCCCCGAAGACCGTGTGTCCGTCGCCCTGCCCCGCACGAACCAACTCGTCGTGTCCGTGCTCGCCGTCCTCAGGACGGGGGCGGCATACGTGCCCCTCGACCCCGACTACCCCGCCCAGCGCCTCTCCTACATGCTCGAGGACGCCGGCCCGCGTCTGCTGCTCACCACCCCCGCCATCCACCGCCGCCTCCCCGCAACCCCAGTGCCACACCTCTACGCCGACGAGCTCGGGGAGAGCTCCGCGCCAGGTGCGCACTCCGCAGCCCACACGGGAACCGCACCGCCGCTGGGCCCGGACAACCCGGCGTACGTCATCTACACGTCGGGTTCCACCGGCCGCCCGAAGGGCGTCGTGGTCACCCACCGGGGCGTCGGCGCCATGGCCAGGACCCAGAGCGAACGGCTGCGCGTCACCCAGGGCAGCCGCGTGCTGCACATGGCGTCCGTCAGCTTCGACGCCGCGTTCTGGGAGCTGTGCATGGGGCTGCTCTCCGGCGCCTGCCTGGAGATCGACGAACGCGACGCCCTGCTGCCCGGCCCCAACCTCGCCGCTCTTGTCCGTGAGCGGGGCATCACCCACCTCACCCTGCCACCCGCCGCACTCGCCGTGATGCCGCCCGGCTCGCTGCCCGCCGGCACCACGATGGTCCTCGCCGGCGAGGCGTGTGCGCCGGCCCTGGTGCACGCCTGGGCGCGTGACCGGTACCTCGTCAATGCCTACGGCCCGACGGAAACGACCGTCTGCGCCACCATGAGCACGTTCCAGCACGCGGACGGTCCGCTCGCCCCCGACCGCGCGGTGTCCATCGGCGCTCCCGTCAACGGCACCCGGGTCCATGTCCTGGACGATCGGCTCGAACTTGTGCCGCCCGGTGTGACCGGTGAGCTGTACGTGTGCGGTGACGGGGTCGCCCGCGGCTACCACGGTCGGCCCGCTCTGACCGCATCCCGTTTCCTGGCCGACCCGTTCGACCCCGCCGGGGGCCGCATGTACCGCACGGGTGACCTGGTGCGCTGGACGACGGACGGGGAACTCGTCTACGTCTCCCGGGTCGACGATCAGGTCAAGCTCCGTGGCTTCCGCATCGAACTCGGTGAGATCGAAGCGGCGCTCACAGCCCTGCCCGGCGTGGCCGCGGCCTGCGCCGCCGTCAGGGAGGACCGCCCCGGCGACCGGCGCCTGGTCGTCTACACCGTCCCCGCGGAAGGTGCGCCGGTACCGGACGAGGCCGAGGTGCGCGCGCACCTGGCCGCGACCCTGCCCGACCACATGATTCCGGCCGCCCACGTCAGTCTCGGGGCCCTGCCCGTCACCCCGAACGGCAAGACGGACCGTCGCGCTCTGCCCGCGCCTCACCACGCAGCACCGTCAGGAGGCCGTAAACCGCGTACCGCGCGCGAGGGCGCCCTGTGTGAGGTGTTCGCGGAGACGCTCGGTGTGCCCGAGGTAGGTGTCACGGACGACTTCTTCGCCCTGGGCGGTCACTCGCTGCTGGCGGTGACCCTGGCCCGGCGGATCGGTGAGCGGTGCGGACGGCGCCCCTCCCTGAGGGCCCTGTTCGCGGCGCCCACCGTCGAGGGCGTCGACCAGTTGCTGGGGCGCGAGGCGGGGGAGGAGCTCAGGGGGGATGCGTCCGCTCCGGACCTCGCCGCCGAGGTCCGGCTGGCGCCGGACATCTTCAGGACGACGCGTGCGGCCGCGGCCGCCCCCCGCAGGCTGCTGCGCCCTTCCGCCCGTCCTCTGCTGACCGGAGCCTCCGGTTTCCTCGGCGCCTTCCTCCTGCGCGACCTCATCGAGACGACCGGCGGCCCCGTCGACTGCCTCGTACGGGCAGAGGACGACCACCGCGCGGCGGACCGGCTGCGGACCAACCTGGAGCGCTACGGCCTGTGGCGCCCCCGGTACGCGGACCTGATCCGCCCCGTCCCGGGCGACCTCGCCGCCCCGGGCCTCGGGCTCTCACCTGCTGACCGCACCGCCCTGGTCCGTCGCCTCGGCCCGGTCCTGCACAACGGCGCCCGCGTGAACTTCGCCGCCGCGTACGGTGATCTGCGCGCCCCCAACGTGGCCGGCACCGAGGAGCTGCTGCGACTGCTCGCCGACTCGGCCTCACCCGGCATGCACTACGTCTCGACCACCGGCGTCTACGCCCCGGTCTCCGGCTCCCACCCCGTCGTGATCACGGAGTCGACCCCGACGGGCCCCTTTCCGGCCCTGCCCGACGGGTACGCGCAAAGCAAGTGGGTCGCCGAGCAACTCGTCGGCCTGGCCCGTGAACGCGGGCTGCCGGTGACGGTCCACCGGCCCGGCCGCATCAGCGGCGACACGGCCACCGGCGCTTGTCAGGACCGCGATCTGCTCTGGCAGCTCATCAAGGGCTGTCTCCAGGCGAGTGCGGTCCCGGACCTGGCGAACGTGTCGACCGACTGGGTCCCCGTGGACTACGTCAGTGCCGCGGTCGTGGCGCTTTCCGCATCCGGACGGACGGAAGCGGAGACATACCACCACACCAACCCGGATGCGCCGGGGCTTGACCGCGTCTTCGAAGCGGCCGCCGGCCTCGGACACCACCTGGAAACCGTTCCCGCGGCGCAGTGGCAGGCTCGTGTGGCAGCGCAGCCCGACAACGCGGCGCAGCTGTTCCTCGGCGACGCGGGGAGTACCCGGCCCGAGGCGACGGACCGGCGCCGCTTCGACTCCCGACGGACGGCGGCCGCCGCAGCGGCCGTGGGCGTCAGCCAGCCACCGTTGACCGATGAGGTCCTGCTCCGCTATCTGACGTACTTCCACGGATCAGGCTTCCTGCCTGCTCCGGGAGCGCCGGCCACGTCGTAGCCTGCACCAGTACCTCGTAGGACGTCAGTTCCCCTCCGCCTCTCGGTGCCGGTCTCGTCACCAGACAGTTCGCAGTCTCCTGGCAGCGGGCCGGTCCGCACGAGGCACCGGAGGGCGGAGCACGGACCTGCGGGCGCGGGCTGTCCCGGCCGCGGGGGCGAACGGCCGACTCCCTCAGGAGGCATGGTCAGCGGGCCACGTCCACCTCAGGGCGTCGCCCACCACAGGGATCTCCCGGCCGGGGCCGGGAGATCCCTGGTCCAAGGGTGGGCCCCGCGACGGGCGCCCCGACGTAGGCAGGACGCGTCGGTCGAGGAACGCGGAGCGAGGGGACGCCGACGGCGAGCTCAGGGCGCGATGCCCGGAATCCGCCAGTCGAAGGGCATCAGGTCCCGCTCCCAGCCCGGTGATGCCGCCAGAGCGTCGGCGGCCTCGGGCGCGCGCAGGAGGCAGCGATGGCGCAACAGCTCACGCCGGCCTCCGGGCGTCAGGAGCCTCTCCTCAGGGCTGAGATTGTTCGGGTGACGGGGGTGCAGGTCGGCCGTACCGTCGATCGGGCGATTTCCCGCGACGTTGAGGCGATCGCCGGCCGGGGTCCGGTAGTCGAGGCGGAAGTCGGTGCGCCACTGGGAGTTGCCGCCCCAGCCCTGGGACAGGTCGACCGTTGGACGGTGGCGGCGCCGGAAGGTCCAGTACAGCGGCGAGCGGTCCGCGACGCCGCGCTGCGCGTGCTCGACACCGGCGCGGATCCGCACGCCGGCCCGGTTGAACAGCAACCGGCCCAGCATCAGGCCGGGCCACAGCGCCTCGGTGATCTCGATCGGCGCGTGCGGGTCGTCGGCCTGTTCGACCTCGACGATCTCATGCAGGAACGGGTCGAATGCCTCGCCGCCCGCGAATGGCGCCATGCCGAGCGACGTGAACACGTCAAGATACTCGCGTACGGAGACCAAGGCCCGCGGGCCCGTGGAGCCGGGGACTTCGATGTGAGGCTGGAAGGTGAGCAGGAGCCGATCGCTGACCCGGTGCAGGGCGTAGAGCTCCCACACGAGCTCCTGGCCGTCGTGCTTGGCCCCCTTCTCGGCCCACCACGAGTCGTCTTCGGCCGCAGCGGCCAGCCAGGGGCGGTAGCCGCCCTGGGCCCGGTCGACCCACGGCACGACGAGGGTCCTGTACGGCTCCCCCTCCTCGTACCGCGCCAGGGTTTCGTACAGTTCCCGCGCATTCACCCCGAAGGACATGCCAGGAGCCTAAGGGAGGCTCCGGCGTGCCTGAGCGGAGGCCTCATCCGGCTCCAGCCCATGCGCGGGCCCCCCCGGTTGGCCTTGCTGGTTGCGCGATGCACAACGCGCTGCTCACACACGCCCCGGGCGCAGGCCCCTCGCGTCTGACGCGCTCGCGCACGGACTTGTCCCGTGAGAGGCAGCAGCACCATCGGAAGGGTCCAGATACCTGCAGCACTGTTGGCGGACAGTGGGGCCCGGACCTGAGCCCAGCCCCCACCGTCGGCCGTATGAGGATGCTCCTATAGACGTCAAGCTGCAGGAGCAAGGTCGTTTTGGGTGACTTGTTCTGTTGGTGTGACGGTCAGAGCGCGGTAGACCTCGCGGG
>NZ_JBEXXX010000022.1:0-122234 GCF_040630635.1 Streptomyces sp. NPDC005761
CCCTCCCAAACACTTTCCCCCACCCCCCCCATCTCCCTATCTATCGGCGGGGTCCCCCCCCGTCCGCCCGGTCCGCGTGGGGGCCGGGACACCGTGTGGTGTCCCGGCCCTCTCGCGTACCGGGCGTCCCGCGTGGACGCGTCGTCCTCAAGCGCCGGACGGACCCGAACGGGTGATCGCTTCCGCCGCCGCTCGGCCGCAGACCCTGGCCGCGCCGTGGGTGGCGATGTGCAGGGCACCCCTGGGCTCGGCCTGGGGGACGCCCATCTCGACCACGATCGTGTCCGGACGCGCCGCGAGCACCGCGTCGAGGGCCTCGGTCATCCACGGGTGGCGGTGCGCGTCGCGGACGACCGCGACGATGCGGCGCTCCCCCGCGGCCCGCAGCACACCGGCCGCGGGGGCCTCGGACTCGCTGCTGTAGGTGTCGGTGCCGGTGCCGGGCACCAGCCGGGCCAGTTCGGCGGCGATGCCCCACGGGGTCTCGTCACCGACGGCGATGTTCGCGACCGGGGTGAACGCGGCGACGTACGCCGGCCCCGTGAGCGGCTCGCCGGTGCCGGTCACCTTCACCGCACGGCGGGCGGCGACCAGACCGATGTCCGAGCCGATGTGCGTGCTGTTTCCGGTGCCGGGCACGGTCCCCTCCTGCGCTGCCGCGCCCGGCTCCGGGACAGCCCCCCTGGCCCGCTGCGTCCAGGACGCGAGGGCCCGTACCCGGGCCGCGGCATCGGCGAGCCGCTCCTCGGGCAGTTCACCGGCACGGACCGCCGCGACCAGCGCGTCGCGCAGCCGCAGGACCGTGCTGTCGTCGTCGAGGCCGCCGCCGACGCAGAGCGCGTCGGCACCCGCCGCGATCGCGAGGACCGAACCGCGCTCGATCCCGTACGTCGAGGCGATGGCCTGCATCTCCACGGCGTCGGTGACGATCAGGCCGTCGTAGCCCAGTTCCTCGCGCAGCAGACCGGTCAGGATCTGCGGGCTCAGGGTCGCCGGGCGGTGCGGGTCGAGCGCGGGAAGCAGGATGTGCGCGCTCATCACCGATCTGGAACCCGCCGCGATGGCCGCCCGGAACGGCACCAGTTCACGGGCGTGCAGGGTTTCCAGGTCCACGTCGATGCGCGGCAGCGCGTGGTGCGAGTCGACCGCGGTGTCGCCGTGCCCCGGGAAGTGCTTGGTGCAGGCGGCGACGCCGGCGGCCTGGAGGCCCTCGACGTACGCGGCGGTGTGCCGCGCGACCAGATGGGGGTCGGCGCCGAACGACCGCACACCGATGACCGGATTGCCCGGATTGGAATTGACGTCCGCGGAGGGCGCCCAGTTGAGGTTGACGCCGCAGTCGGCGAGCCGGCGTCCCAGCTCCTGGGCCACGGCTCGGGTCAGCGTGACGTCGTCGACGGAGCCGAGCGCCAGGTTGCCCGGGAAGGACGAGCCGTGACGCACCTCCAGACGGGTGACGTCGCCGCCCTCCTCGTCGATCGCGACGAGCACGTCGTCGCGTTCGGCGCGGAGCTGTGCGGTGAGCGCGGCGAGTTGTCCGGGCGTCTCGATGTTGCGGCCGAAGAGCCCGACGGAGGAGAGGCCTTCACCGACGCGACGCAGCAGCCAGTCCGGTGCGGTGGTGCCGGTGAAGCCCGGCTGCAGGACGGCGAGAGCGTCACGGGTGACGGTGTCCGTGGTGGAGATCAGGGTGGTCATGGGAGGCGTTATCCCTTCACTGCGCCGTCGGTAAGACCGCTGACGGCCTTGCGCTGCAAGTAGATGAAGAGGATCAGGATCGGGATCGCGAAGAGTGAGGAGGCGGCCATGGTCGCTCCCCAGTCGTCACCGAACGCGGTCTGGAACTGCGAGAGCCAGAGCGGCAGGGTCTGGGACTCGATGTCCTTGTTGAGGATGAGGACGAGCGGGAACTCGTTCCAGGCGGTGATGAAACCGAAGAGCGAGGTCGCCATCAGACCGGGGCCGAGCAGGGGCAGGATCACCTTCCTGAACGCCTGCGGGCGGGTGCAGCCGTCGACCATGGCGGACTCCTCCAGTTCCTTGGGCACGGCGGCGACGTAGCCGCGCAGCGTCAGGATGGTGAAGGGCAGGACCATCATCATGTAGAAGGCCGTCAGCGGGATCAGGCTGTTCAGCATGTCCGCGTCGCGGACCAGCATGTAGATCGCGATGACCATGACTTCCCAGGGCGCCATCTGCGCGATCATGAACATAAGCAGGATGCCGCGGCGGCCCTTGAAGCGCATGCGCGCCATGGCGAAGGACGCCAGCAGAGCGATCACCAGCGAGGCGACCACGGAGACGATCGTCACCGTGAAGGAGTTGCCGACCAGGGTCCAGAAGTGGTCGGCCGCCATGGCCTTCTTGAAGTGCTCGAAGGTGATGTCGGTGGGGAACCACACGGGGGTGTCGGTGATGATGTCGCCGGTCGGCTTGAAGGCCGTGCTGAACATCCAGTAGACGGGGAAAGCGAAGCCTATGAAGAGGACGACTGCCGTCAGGTTGGGCCAGATCCGGCCGAACAGTGAGCGCTTCACAGCTCGTCCTCCTCTTGCTTGAGTACGGTGCGCAGGTAGTAGGCGGTCATCGCCAGCAGGACGAGCATCGTCAGGAACGAGATGGCCGCACCCATGCCGAAGTGCTGGTTGCCGACACCTTCGACGAACGCGTAGACGGGCAGGGTCTCGGTGAGCCGGTCCGGGCCGCCGCCGTTGATCGCGAAGAGCTGGGCGAAGCACTTGAAGACCCAGATGACTTCGAGGAACGTCGTGGCCAGCAGGAACGGCTTGAGGAACGGGAGCGTCACCAAGGTGAAGCTCTTCCAGGAGTTGGCGCCGTCCAGCGAGGCGGCCTCGTACAACTCCTTGGGGATCGTCGTCGACGCGGCGTACAGGTTGATCGCCACGAAGGGGATGGACTGCCAGACGATCACCAGGGTGACCAGCGAGAACGTGGAGAGCTGACTGCTCGTCCAGTTGAAGTCGGCCATCGAGTGCCAGCCGAGGCTGTCGAGGACGTAGTTGACGACTCCGAACCGCTGGGCGAACAGCCACTGGTAGACCGTCGTCGCCGCGATCATCGGCATGGCCCAGGCGAGCACCAGGCCCAGCATGAGGACCAGGCGCATCTTCTTGCCCAGACGCGCGAGCAGGAGGCCGACCAGCATCCCGATCACCATGATCAGGACGACGTTGGCGGCGGTGAAGAGGACCGATCGCTCGACGACTCTCCAGAAGTCCGAACTACCGAGGACTTCCTTGTAGTTGTCGATGCCGTTCCACTCGGTCAGGTGGAGGATCAGCTGGCGCGGGTTGAGGTTCTGGAACGACAGCATGCCGTTCTTGACCAGTGGGTAGCCCAGGAGCACCGCTGTGACGAGCAGTGCGGGCACGAGGAGGAGGTAGGGGGCGGAGCCGCCGGCCCGCTCCTTGCTCGATGCGGCGGGGCCACCGGAAGGGGCGACATCCTTGCGGACGCCGGCTGCCGGGACCGAGTCCACTTTTTCGGTCTGCACTGACATGCTCGCCATCTCTGTCTTGGGCCGTACGGTCGAGTCACGCGAGTGCGCCGGGGGGCGGTGGTCGCCCGCCCCCCGGCGCGTTCGATCAGCTCTTCTGCGAGAGACGCTTGTTGATCTCGGACTCGACCGCCTTGGCGGCTTCGGCCGGGGACTTGCCGTTCAGAACCGCGGTCATGTAGCTCTTGATCGGGTTCGGCGCGTTCTCGACTGCGGCCCACTCGGGGATGAGCGGGGTGGTGCCACCGGCGGCGGCGGCCGGGGCGGCGGCCTCGGCGGCGCCGTTTCCGGTCAGGTTGGAGTTGAGCGACTCCTTGTTCGGGATGACGCCGTTCTCCTTGGCCAGCTGGCCCTCGAACTGGTCGGACAGGGAGAGCTTCAGGAACTCCTTGGCGAGGTCCTGCTTCTTGCTGCCCGCGGCGACCGCGAAGTTCGAGCCGCCGAGGAAGACACCCTCGGGCTTGGCGGCGGTCTCACCCGGGATGGTGAAGTAGCCGATGTCGCTCTCGATCTTCTTGTTGGCCGCGATGGCCGTGCCGGCCTCCCAGCCCATGCCGATGAAGGCACCCACGTTGCCCTTGGCGAAGACCTCGGCCTGCTGCGGGGTGGCCTCGTCCTTGTCCTTGGGAGCCTTGGAGTAGCCCTGGTACTTCTTGTAGAGCTCCATGGCCGCGGTGACCTTGGGGTCGGAGAGGTTGGAGACGTACTTGTCCCCTTCCTTCTTCACGAGGTCCGCGCCCTGGCCGATGGTCAGGCCGTCGAAGAAGTACCAGTTCTGGCCGGGCAGGTAGATCGGCTCGGCCTTGCCCTTCGCCTTGATGGCGTCCAGGTCCTTGAAGAACTCGTCCCGCGTCTTCGGGGTGTCCTTGATGCCGGCGTCGGCCCAGACCTTCTTGTTGTAGATGACGACGCGGTTGGCGAAGTACCACGGGGCGGCGTACTGCTTGCCGTCGAAGACCGAGGACTTGTTGAGCGCCTCGACCCAGTCGCCGCCGATCTCCGCCTTGAGGTCACTCAGGTCGGAGAGGCCGCCCGTTGCCGCGTAGGCCGGGGTCTGGGTGTTGCCGACCTCGATGACGTCCGGCGGGGTCGACTCGGAGAGAGCCGTCGTGATCTTCTGCTGAATGCCGTCCCACTTCTGGGTCTCGAACTTCAGCTTGGCGCCGGTCTTCTTCTCGAAGGCGGCGGTCAGGTCCTTGGTCCAGCCGGGAGGCGTCGAGCCGTCCATGGCCCAGACAGTCAGCGTCTGACCCTTGTAGCTGTCGGGGCCCGTCTTCTTGCTGCTGCTGTCGGTCTTGTCGTCCGAGCCACAGGCAGTGGCACCGGCCAACAGAGCCACGACGCCAATGGCCGCGATGAGTCCGCGCTTCACGACACCCTCCTCAGGGATGCAAGAGAATTCCCCCCACCACCCGAGAACGCCCACCGCCGCACAATGAAATGCGACGGGTACTGCCCGTGGGGCTGGGACCTGGTCTTTAATGGTTTAGACCAGTACCGGGAGCTTGGCCTAGACCTTTAGGGGTGTCAAGGGTGTATAAGAAGTGCACTCGCGTCCGTTATAGGACCGACACCTGAGGGAGGGCGACGAGCCGTGACCGGACCGTGCCACCATGTGAGCCGCGACAGACGGAGGAGCCGGTGACGGCAGCAACGCAGCAGTCGGGAAGGCGGGCCATGGGTGCCGACGGGGGCAGTGCGGGGAACGAGACGGGCGCCGGGACGCGCACCGCGCGCGTCCCGAAGTACTACCGGCTGAAGCGACATCTGCTCGACATGACGGACACCATGCCGCCGGGCACCCCCGTGCCCCCGGAGCGGACCCTGGCCGCCGAATTCGACACCTCGCGCACCACCGTGCGCCAGGCGCTCCAGGAACTGGTCGTCGAGGGCCGGCTGGAGCGCATCCAGGGGAAGGGAACCTTCGTCGCCAAGCCGAAGGTCTCGCAGGCCCTCCAGCTCACCTCGTACACCGAAGACATGCGCGCCCAGGGCCTGGAACCGACGTCCCAACTCCTGGACATCGGCTACGTGACGGCCGACGACACGCTTGCCGGACTGCTCGACATCAGTGCGGGCGGGCGCGTGCTGCGGATCGAACGGCTGCGCCTGGCGAGCGGTGAGCCGATGGCCATCGAGACCACGCACCTCTCGGCCAAACGCTTTCCCGCGCTACGGCGTTCGCTCGTGAAGTACACCTCCCTCTACACGGCCCTGGCGGAGGTGTACGACGTACGGCTGGCCGAGGCCGAGGAGACCATCGAGACCTCCCTCGCCACCCCGCGCGAAGCCGGCCTGCTCGGCACGGACGTCGGGCTTCCGATGCTGATGCTGTCCCGCCACTCGCTGGACGGCCAGGGCGAGCCGGTCGAATGGGTCCGCTCGGTCTACCGGGGCGACCGCTACAAGTTCGTGGCCCGCCTGAAGCGGCCGCTGGACTGACCCTGCCGCCGGACCGGCCGGGTCGCGTCACCGTTCGCCCGCACAGCCCCCGTGGAACCCTTCCCACGGGGGCTGTTCGCTGCCCATGGACCTCCCACCCCTGATTGGTCTGGACCAACACCCAGACGTTTGACGTCATTTCGGCCAGGCGTCCGACCGCACAGGACCGTTGCCGGACCGCAATGCGGACAGGGGGTGACGGTGGCCGGATCCCTCGCCTAGATTTCGTGCGCATTACACCAGGTGATCAGCGAGGGGACGGAGTCGCCGCCATGCCAGCAGGCCCAGAAGGAAAACCACCCACCGTCACACCGATGCGGGTGGTCATCGCCCTCTGTCTCATCGCGCCGTTCGTGGCGATGCTCTGGGTGAGTTCGTACGCCAAGGTCGATCCGACCTTCATCGGGATCCCGTTCTTCTACTGGTACCAGATGCTCTGGGTGCTGATCTCCACGGCGCTCACGATGGTCGCGTACAAGCTGTGGCAGCGTGACCAGCGCTCCCGCAAGGGAGGTGCGTCAGCATGAAGGACGGCGTGAACGGCGTCGCACTCGGCGTCTTCATCTTCTTCTTCCTGGCCGTCACGGTCGTCGGCTTCATGGCCGCCCGCTGGCGCAAGGCCGAGAACGAGGCCAGCCTCGACGAATGGGGGCTGGGCGGAAGGTCGTTCGGCACCTGGGTCACCTGGTTCCTGCTCGGCGGCGACCTGTACACCGCGTACACCTTCGTCGCCGTACCGGCGGCGATCTACGCGGCGGGAGCGGCCGGCTTCTTCGCGGTTCCCTACACCATCCTGGTGTACCCGCTGATCTTCACGTTCCTGCCGCGCCTGTGGTCGGTCTCGCACAAGCACGGCTACGTCACCACCTCGGACTTCGTCCGCGGCCGCTTCGGCTCCAAGGGGCTCTCGCTGGCGGTCGCCGTCACCGGCATCCTCGCCACGATGCCCTACATCGCGCTGCAACTCGTCGGCATCCAGGCGGTACTGGACGTGATGGGCGTCGGCGGCGGCGAGAACACGCACTGGTTCATCAAGGACCTGCCGCTGCTGATCGCGTTCGCCGTGCTCGCCGCGTACACGTACTCCTCCGGCCTGCGCGCACCCGCGCTGATCGCGTTCGTCAAGGACGGACTGATCTACCTGGTCATCGCCGTGGCGATCATCTACATCCCGATCAAGCTCGGCGGCTTCGACGACATCTTCGCCAAGGCGGGCGAGGCGTTCTCGGCCAAGAACGAGGCGGCCGGGAAACCGGTGGCCGGACTCGCGCCCGGCGCGGCGGGCCAGTGGGGTTACGCCACCCTGGCGCTGGGGTCGGCGCTGGCGCTCTTCATGTACCCGCACTCGATCACGGCGACGCTCTCCAGCCGCAGCCGTGACGTGATCCGCCGCAACACGACGATCCTGCCGCTGTACTCACTGATGCTGGGCCTGCTCGCGCTGCTCGGCTTCATGGCGATCGCCGCCGGGGTCAAGGTGGACAACGGCCAGCTGGCGATCCCGCAGTTGTTCGAGAACATGTTCCCCGACTGGTTCGCGGGTGTGGCCTTCGCCGCCATCGGCATCGGCGCGCTGGTGCCGGCCGCGATCATGTCGATCGCCGCGGCGAACCTGTTCACCCGCAACATCTACAAGGACTTCCTGAAGCCCGACGCCACACCCGCGCAGGAGACCAAGGTCTCCAAGCTGGTGTCGCTGCTCGTGAAGGTCGGCGCGCTCGCCTTCGTCCTCACCATGGACAAGACGGTCGCGATCAACTTCCAGCTGCTCGGCGGGATCTGGATCCTCCAGACGATGCCGGCCCTGGTCGGCGGGCTGTTCACCCGGTGGTTCCACCGCTGGGCGCTGCTCGCGGGCTGGGCGGTCGGCATGGTCTACGGAACGGCTGCCGCGTACGGGGTCGCCAGCCCGACCCAGAAGCACTTCGGCGGGTCCTCCAAGGAGATCCCGGGCATCGGCGAGATCGGCTACATCGGTCTGACGGCCTTCGTGCTGAACGTCGTGGTCGTCGTCGTCCTCACCTTCGTCCTGAACGCCGTGAAGGCGCCCGCCGGGGTCGACGAGACCTCCCCGGGCGACTACACCGCGGACGCGGGCGACCCGGGTGTGAAGACGGAGCTCCCGCCGGCCACCGCCGGTGCGGCCGGCGGTCACTGACCTGCGCCCTGCGTGAACGGGCCGCCGTCACCCTCCGCGAGGGTGCGGCGGCCCGTTCGCGAGCCGGGGCGGAAAAGCCCTTGCGGCCCCGGCCCGTGCGTGCGGCACACTGCCACGTATGGACATGACGATCCGGCCGGTCGAGCCTGCCGAGCACGCGCTCCTCGGCGAGATCACCGCTCAGGCCTATCTCGGCGACGGCCTCCTGGACTTCGGCGCCGACGATCCGTACCTGGTGCAGCTGCGCGACGTGCCCCGCCGCGCAGCCGAGGCCGAGGTGCTGGTGGCCGCCGATGCGGAGGGCCGCGTCCTGGGCGGGGTCACCTACGCCCCGCCGGGCAACCCGTGGGCCGACATCGCGGCGGCCGACGAGGCCGAGTTCCGGATGCTGGCGGTCTCCCACGAGGCCCGTGGCGCCGGGGCGGGCGAGGCGCTCGTACGGGCCTGTATCGACCGCGCACGGGGCACCGCGGGGGTCACGGGGCTCGTCCTGTCGACGCAGCCGGGGATGCTCGGGGCCCACCGGATCTACGGGCGCCTCGGTTTCGTACGGACCCCCGAGAGGGACTGGAATCCGATCGCCGACCTGAAGCTGCTGACCTACCGTCTGGAGCTCCGTCCCGTGGCGTGAGAGCGCGCTGGGGCCACGTACGACACAACATGTGGGGGCTGCCGCATCCGGCAGCCCCCACATGTATGCTCGTGCTCGCTGTCGCCGCAGGGAAATCCGGTGCGAATCCGGAACTGTCCCGCAACGGTGTGTTCGGTGCGCATTTGCGCACCCCTGAGTCCGAGATCCTGCCGACAGCGCATCCGGCTCGACCGATCCGGATGCCCAGACGTCCGGGCCTCGTGGATGGGCCGGTGGACGCCGCACGGAGCGCTGCCCTGCCGCGCCCCGCCCGGCTGCCCCCGCTCCCCGAAGGCCCCGAGCCGAGCGAGGGAGAGCACCGCGTGACCATCGCGCCAGCCGATCCGGTTTCAGCGGCCGAGTCCGAAGCAGCCGAGGCCGAGGCGGCCCGGTCCGGCGGACCCGCGAAGGACGGACCCGGGACCGCACTGCTGCGGACCCTCACCGACCTCACCGCCGATCTGCCCGACACCGACCCCGGACGCGTCGCCGCCGCCGCGCTGCGCGGCCGCAACGCCCGGTCGGACGAGGCCGAGCTGCGCTCGCTGGCCACCGAGGCCGCCGCGGGCCTGATCTCCGAGGACCCCGCCTACTCCCGGCTCGCCGCCCGTCTCCTCACCCGCACCATCGCGGACGAGGCGGCCGGGCAGGGCGCGACGTCGTTCTCCGCCTCGGTCGCCGTCGGGCACCGTGAGGGCCTGATCGCGGACCGCACCGCCGAGTTCGTCACGCTCCACGCGGCCGCCCTGGACGCGCTGGTCGGGCGGTCGCTCGCCGACGGCGCCGACGACCGCTTCGGCTACTTCGGTCTGCGCACCCTGCACAGCCGCTACCTGCTGCGCCACCCGCTCACCCGTCAGGTCATCGAGACGCCGCAGCACTTCATGCTGCGCGTCGCCTCCGGTCTCGCCGAGGACACCTCCGAGCGCGCTCTGGACGAGGTCACCGCGCTGTACGGGCTGATGAGCCGACTGGACTACCTGCCCTCCTCCCCCACGCTCTTCAACTCCGGTACCCGGCACCCGCAGATGTCCTCCTGCTACCTGCTGGACTCCCCGCTGGACGAGCTGGACTCCATCTACGACCGCTACCACCAGGTGGCGCGCCTGTCCAAGCACGCGGGCGGCATCGGTCTCTCGTACTCCCGCATCCGCGCCCGCGGTTCGCTGATCCGCGGCACCAACGGGCACTCCAACGGCATCGTGCCGTTCCTGAAGACGCTCGACGCCTCCGTCGCCGCGGTCAACCAGGGCGGCCGGCGCAAGGGCGCCGCCGCCGTCTACCTGGAGACGTGGCACGCGGACATCGAGGAGTTCCTGGAGCTGCGCGACAACACGGGCGAGGACCAGAGGCGTACGCACAACCTCAACCTGGCGCACTGGATCCCCGACGAGTTCATGCGCCGGGTGGACGCGGACGGCACCTGGTCGCTGTTCTCCCCGGCCGACGTGCCCGAACTGGTCGACCTCTGGGGCGACGAGTTCGACGCCGCCTACCGGGCCGCCGAGGCCAAGGGCCTGGCCCGCAAGACCATGCCGGCCCGTGAGCTGTACGGCCGGATGATGCGGACCCTCGCCCAGACCGGCCAGGGCTGGATGACGTTCAAGGACGCCTCCAACCGCACCGCGAACCAGACCGCCGAGCCGGGCCGCGTCGTGCACTCGTCGAACCTGTGCACCGAGATCCTGGAGGTCACGGACGACGGCGAGACGGCCGTCTGCAACCTCGGCTCGGTCAACCTCGGCGCGTTCGTCGAGGGCGGCACGATCGACTGGGAGCGCCTCGACGCCACCGTCCGCACCGCCGTGACCTTCCTCGACCGGGTCGTGGACATCAACTTCTACCCGACCGAGCAGGCCGGCCGGTCCAACGCCCGCTGGCGGCCGGTGGGTCTGGGTGCCATGGGCCTCCAGGACGTCTTCTTCCGGCTGCGGCTGCCGTTCGACTCCCCCGAGGCCCGCGCCCTGTCGACGAAGATCTCCGAGCGGATCATGCTCGCCGCCTACGAGGCGTCCTGCGATCTCGCGGAGCGCTCCGGCCCGCTGCCCGCCTGGGCCGAGACACGTGCCGCCCGCGGTGTGCTGCACCCCGACCACTACGACACCGAGTTCCACTGGCCGGAGCGCTGGGACGCCCTGCGCGCCCGGGTCGCGGAGACCGGCATGCGCAACTCGCTGCTCCTGGCCATCGCGCCGACCGCGACGATCGCCTCGATCGCGGGTGTGTACGAGTGCATCGAGCCGCAGGTCTCCAATCTCTTCAAGCGCGAGACGCTCAGCGGTGAGTTCCTCCAGGTCAACGGGTATCTGGTGGACGAGCTGAAGAAGCTCGGCGTGTGGGACGCCCGGACCCGCGAGGCGCTGCGCGAGGCGAGCGGCTCGGTGCAGGGCTTCGCGTGGATCCCCGAGGAGGTGCGGGCGCTGTACCGCACGGCGTGGGAGATCCCGCAGCGCGGGCTGATCGACATGGCGGCCGCCCGTACGCCGTTCCTCGACCAGAGCCAGTCGCTGAACCTCTTCCTGGAGACGCCGACGATCGGCAAGCTCTCCTCGATGTACGCGTACGCCTGGAAGCAGGGGCTGAAGACGACGTACTACCTGCGCTCCCGTCCGGCCACCCGGATCGCCCGTGCGGCGTCCGCCGCCCCGATCCCCGAGCAGGCGCCCGCACCCGACGCGGACGCGATCGCCTGCTCCCTGGAAAACCCCGAGTCCTGCGAGGCCTGCCAGTAATGAGCTCCAACGACGACAAGAACCTGCTGGACCCGGGCTTCGAACTGACCCTGCGGCCGATGCGCTACCCGGACTTCTACGAGCGCTACCGGGACGCGATCAAGAACACCTGGCACGTGGAGGAGGTCGACCTCCACTCCGACGTGGCGGACCTCGCCAAGATGTCGCCCGCCGAGCAGCATCTGATCGGCCGGCTGGTGGCCTTCTTCGCGACCGGCGACTCGATCGTCTCCAACAACCTCGTGCTGACGCTGTACAAGCACATCAACTCCCCGGAAGCGCGGCTGTACCTGTCTCGGCAGCTCTTCGAGGAGGCCGTGCACGTCCAGTTCTATCTGACGCTGCTCGACACGTATCTGCCCGATCCGGACGACCGGGCGGCCGCTTTCGACGCGGTCGAGGAGATCCCTTCGATCCGCGAGAAGGCGCAGTTCTGCTTCCGGTGGATGGACTCGGTGGAGAAGATCGACCGGCTGGAGACGAAGGCCGACCGCCGCCGCTTCCTGCTGAACCTGATCTGCTTCGCGGCGTGCATCGAGGGGCTGTTCTTCTACGGCGCCTTCGCGTACGTGTACTGGTTCCGCTCGCGCGGGCTGCTGCACGGCCTCGCCACGGGCACCAACTGGGTGTTCCGTGACGAGACGATGCACATGAACTTCGCGTTCGAGGTCGTGGACACCGTCCGCAAGGAGGAGCCCGACCTCTTCGACGACGCGCTCCAGCAGCAGGTGACCGACATGCTGAAGGAGGCCGTCGAGGCGGAGCTGCAGTTCGGCCGGGACCTGTGCGGCGAGGGCCTGCCCGGGATGAACACC
This sequence comes from Streptomyces sp. NPDC005761, assembly GCF_040630635.1. Classification (NCBI taxonomy): domain Bacteria; kingdom Bacillati; phylum Actinomycetota; class Actinomycetes; order Kitasatosporales; family Streptomycetaceae; genus Streptomyces; species Streptomyces sp. NPDC005761. The sequence continues at coordinate 12,296 of NZ_JBEXXX010000022.1, forward strand.
GAGTCGATGCGCCAGTACCTGGAGTGCGTCGCCGACCAGCGGCTCACCCGGCTGGGCTTCCCGGCGGTGTACGGCTCGGAGAACCCGTTCTCGTTCATGGAGCTCCAGGGGGTCCAGGAGCTGACGAACTTCTTCGAGCGCCGCCCGTCCGCCTACCAGGTGGCCGTCGAGGGCACGGTCGGCTTCGACGACGACTTCTGATTCCTCAGATCCTCGCCCAGCTCCTCACGTACGGACGCCGTGCGGCCTTCACCGGCCGCGCGGCGTCCGCCGTTTGCGGGGGTTCGGTACTCCGGGCCCGTTCAGCTTCCCGGAGCTCGCGGTCGATGCGGCTCTCGCGGACGATGCCGATCAGCACCGGCAGCAGGACGAGAGCGAAAACAACGGATATGCCCAGGACGTTCTGGAATGTGTTCATGCCTCTACTGTCGTCGGTTCCGGCCGATCGCGGCAGTGGCAGGACTGTCATGGAGCATCGAATTACTGCCACACTGAGGTCATGCTGAAAAATGTCGCCGCCCTGCTCCTGGACGAGGTCAATCCCTTCGAACTCGGCGTCCTGTGCGAGGTGTTCGGCCTCGACCGCAGCGACGAGGGACTGCCGGTGCACGATTTCGCCGTGGTCTCCGCCGAGGGCCCGGTACTGCGCACCCACGCCGGATTCACCATCACCACCCCCCACGGCCTCGACCGCCTGGAGGAGGCCGACCTCATCGCCGTCCCGGCCGGTACCCACTTCGTGGACCGGGAGTACCCCGAGGAGGTCCTGGAGGCGCTGCGCCGCGCCGTGGACCGCGGGGCCAGGGTGCTGAGCGTCTGCTCGGGGGCGTACGTGCTCGGCGCGGCCGGCCTTCTGGACGGGCGGCGCTGCACCACCCACTGGCGTCACGCCGCCGAGCTCGCGCGCCGCTTCCCCCGCGCGGTCGTCGAACCGGACGTGCTGTACGTGGACGAGGGCCCGGTCATCACGTCGGCGGGCACGGCCGCGGGGATCGACGCCTGTCTGCATCTGGTCCGCCAGGCGTACGGGACCGCCGCCGCCAACACCATCGCCCGCCGCATGGTGGTGCCGCCGCACCGTGACGGCGGCCAGGCGCAGTACATCCAGCGCCCGCTGCCCCGGACCCGCTGCGACACGGTCGGCGACACGCTGGCCTGGATGGAGCGCCACCTCGACCAGGAGATGACCGTCGAGCAGCTGGCCGCCCAGGCACACATGTCACCCCGCACCTTCGCCCGCCGCTTCCAGCAGGAGACGGGCACCACGCCGTATCGCTGGCTGCTGCGTCAGCGGGTGCTGTTGGCGCAGCACCTGCTGGAGACATCCGATGAAACGATGGATACGATCGCCGGACAGACCGGCTTCGGGAACGCCGCCGCACTCCGTCATCAGTTCGTCCGCTCACTGGGTACCACGCCGAACACGTACCGCCGCACCTTCCGGGGCCCGGGCGAACTGACCGAAGTCGCCTGATCCTTTACGGGCCTGTCATCGGATCATTCGTCCAACTGTTTCCGTCACCTGTCCATGGACCCGGCACCCGATCGGGGTCCAGGGTCGGGCGCATGGACATCCGGATCGCCAAACGAAGGACCATCGGGGCCGTGGTGGCCGCGCTCGCCGCCACTGTGCTGCCCCTGCAGAGCGCCTCGGCCCAGGACGGAGCGGCCGACGCGGCTCCACCGCCCGAGGTGCTTCCGTCGCTGCGGCAGTGGCAGCCCGGCGAGGGGGAGTTCACGCTCACGGACCGGGCGAAGATCGTGCTGGACGGGGTGCGCGAGCAGCGCACGGCGGCCGACGCGGCGCGGTTCGCGGGCGAGCTGGCGGGAAAGGCCCCGGTCTCGCGGGGCGCGGCCCGCTCCGGTGACATCGTGCTGCGCCAGGACCCCGCCCTGAAGGGCTCGTTGGGCGCGGAGGGCTACCGTCTCGACGTCGGCGACCGGGTCACGGTCACCGCCGCCACGTCGGCAGGGGTGTTCTACGGTTCACGCACGGTACTGCAGCTGCTCAACGACGACGGGCGGGCCGCGCGCGGTTCGGCGACCGACGTGCCCGCCTACCGCGAACGCGGTGTCGGGGTGTGCGCCTGCTACATCAACGTCTCGCTGCCCTGGTTCGAGCGGCTGATGAAGGACATGGCCTCCCAGAAGCTCAACCAGCTCTGGATCGAGGCGAAGGTCAGGAGTGACGTCGATCCGGAGTCGGCGTTCTGGGGCTACTACACGAAGCCGCAGGTGCGTGCCCTGGTCGCGATGGCGAAGAAGTACCACATCGATCTGGTGCCGGAGATCAACTCCCCCGGCCACATGGACACGTACCTGGAGAATCATCCGGAACTCCAGCTCCGGGACAAGGACGGCGTCGCCTCACCGCCCCGGCTGGACATCTCACGGCCCGAGGCGCTTGCGTACTACACCTCGATGGTCGACGAGGCCCTGGCGGTGTGGGGCACCCGCACCTGGCACATGGGCGCCGACGAGTACATGATCGGCTCCTCGTACCCGGACTATCCGCAGCTGCAGACGGCCGCGATCGCGAAGTTCGGTGCCTCGGCCACTCCCGACGACCTCTTCGCCGACTTCATCAACCAGGTCAACGCCCACGTGAAGGCCGGCGGCCGGTCGCTGCGGATCTGGAACGACGGCCTGATGGGCCGTAACAGCGTGGTCCCCCTCGACCGTGACATCACCGTCGAGCACTGGCTGGGCGGCGGCGCCATCCAGCAGCCGTCCGCCCTGCTGGCCGAGGGCCGGCCGGTGATGAACTCCGCGTACGCGCTCTACCTCGTGCGCGGCGGGTACACGATGCAGACCCAGAAGCTGTACGAGAGCGACTGGACGCCCCTGCGCTTCGAGGGCCAGACCCTGCCGGCCACGGCGGCGAACCTGACCGGCGCGAAGATCAGCCTGTGGCCGGACAGCGCGGCGGCCGAGACCGAGAACGAGGTCGAGGCGAAGGTCTTCATGCCGTTGCGCTTCATCGCGCAGGCCACCTGGGGCGGCCCGAAGCCCAGCGGGACGTACGCCGGTTTCGAGGCCCTGGCCCGCAGGATCGGGCACGCCCCCGGGTGGGACAACACCGACCGCACCCCGCTGGCCGATGGTACGTACCGGCTGACCGCGGGCAGGAAGGCGCTGACGCCCGGCACCGGCGGCGGGGTGTCGCTGGCCGGGGCCTCGGAGGCGGCCTGGGCGCTGACGGCGACCGCCGACGGCTACTACACCGTGGAGTCCGCGGAGAGCGGGCTGTGCCTGGACGCGGTGCGTGGCAAGAAGTACCTGGGCGCTCCGCTGGAGGTGGGGGCCGAGCTGTCCCTCAGCACCTGTGCGGCGGGCGCGCGCACGCAGCGCTGGCAGCTGGACACCGGAGCCGGTGCGCTGGTCCTGCGCAACGCCATCTCGCAGCTCCGCCTGACGGAGCGGTCCGCGGACGGTGCCGCGGTGCAGACGACGGGCGGGACGCGCCTGAGCGCGAAGTCCGCCTGACCGCCTGGACGCAGAGGTGGGGCCCGCCGGTGCCGGCGGGCCCCACACGCGTGTCAGATACCGCAGTTGGGCGCCGACCAGAAGTGGCTGGGGCCCTGGTTCACGTGGACGTGGTCGTTGTGGTCGGGGTAACCCGGGCCGAGGATCCCGTTGAACCCGTGGTTGCGGGCCTGCTGGGCCAGGGTGCAGAAGGCGATCCCTCCCAGGTCCGCCGCGTCGCCGTACAGATGACGGCTGTTCGACGCGCCGCCGGCCGCGCTGTTGCAGGAGGTGGAGCGGAAGCCGCTGTTGACGGTGATGGGGCGGTCACCGAGCGCGTGCCGCAGTGCCTCCAGCTTCCACATGGTGCTCAGGGCGTTGGCCTTGGCCGTGCCGGCCGCCACGGCACCACCCGCCCAGGTGCTGTTGCAGTGGTTGAGCTCGGCGTACGTGAAGTGGATGGGGGTGCAGTCGTTGTCCTGGAGCGCGTAGATCTTGGACTGGGTGGCGGGGCCCGCGACACCGTCGGCGGCGAGTCCGTAGGCGGCCTGGAAGCGCTTGACGGCGGCGGTGGTGGCCGGCCCGTAGGAGCCGTCGATGGCGAGCACGGAGTTGTATCCGGGGTACCCGGCCACGCGGAGCTGGAGCTGGACGACATCGTTGCCGGTGGCGCCCGGGGCCAGGGTGCGGGTCCAGGTGTAGCAGCCGTCGGCCTGTGCGGTCCCGGCCGTCACCACCGCCCCGCCCAAGGCGAATGCCATGGTCATGACAAGGCCGAGCAGGAGTCGTGCGGAACGTCTGAGCATGGGGGGCTCCCTACCACGGTGAAGGTGTGGAGTGTGAGCCTGTCGGACGAGTCGACGCGCGTCAACTATGCATGGGAGAACGAAAGTTGACGTTCGGTAACACAGCAGGGGCCCCGCCCCGGCATACCGGTGCAGGGCCCCTCGCGGAATGCGCGCGCCGTCCGGTCAGTCGTTCGGGACGACCTCGTAGCGCGGGGTGTTCTCCGCCATCTGGCGCAGCGCGTCCTTGCGGTCGCGCTTGGAGAGGCGGTCGATGTACAGGTAGCCGTACAGGTGGTCCGTCTCGTGCTGGAGGCAGCGGGCGAAGTAGCCGTTGCCCCGCACCTTGACCGGGTTGCCCTTGGCGTCCTGGCCGCGGACCACGGCGTAGTCCGGGCGGGCCAGCGAGGCGTACGCCGTCGGGACCGAGAGGCAGCCCTCGTTGGAGTCGTCCAGGACGCGCTCCTCGGGCGCCAGCTCGTCGAGCACCGGGTTGCAGATGGCGCCCGTGTGCCGGACCCCGTCGTCGTCGGGGCAGTCGTAGACGAAGACCTTGAGGTCGACCCCGATCTGGTTGGCGGCCAGGCCCACGCCCTCCGCCGTCCGCTGGCTGGCGAACATGTCGTCGATCAGCTGGGCCAGCTCGTCGTCGAACGCGGTGACGTCCTTGCACTCCTTGTGCAGGACCGGGTTGCCCACGACCGTGATCGGGCGCGAGGTGCCGCGCTCGCGGTGTGCTGCCTCACGCGCCTCACAGTCCTCGGTGTCGACGAGAAAACCTTCCTCGTCGACGCTGATCTGCTCGTCCGTCTCCTGCTGCGCCATGTCCGCCGTACGCCTTCCTCACAACCTGAACCCCGGGATCCGCGGCTCGCGAGAACCAGGGCACCCGTGCACCGGAATCGGTGCGCGTACAGCCTACGGGCACCCGTCAGCAGACTTCTTCGAGACGTCAGCAGACTTCTTCGAGATCCCGCCACTCGCGGCTGTCCGGGCTGTCCGCCACCCAGCCGTCGAGCAGCCCGCGCACCAGTCCGGCGGGGGCGGCGAGCCCGCACTCGCGCTCGGGCACCCACAGCTCGCCCGCGGTGCGGTGGCCCAGCGGACCGGGGTGGCCCGGCTCGCTGTGGTCGTGCGGGTCGAGGTGCTCGCCGTCGCCCTCGTCACTCTCCATCCGGCTCTCCGAGCAGGCCCGGCACAGCAGCCGTACGGACGACGACCAGTCCTCGGCGGCGAACCCGGCGTCGGACGCCAGCTGCTCCAGCGCGTCCCGGTCCGCCTCGGTGGCCGCTTCGAGGAGCACCACCCAGGTGGGGACGGGAGACGGAGCCCACAGCTCGATCTCGTCGAACACGGGGTACGAGGGCCCGGCCGCGGTGATCCGCTCGCCGTGCGGCACCCCGTCGTGCAGGACGACCTCGCCCCATCGCCGCCCGGACGACGGCAGCGGGATCGACAGCACCTCGATCCGTGCCGGATCCAGCCTGCGGCCCCAGACGACCTCGGCCTCGCCCTCTGGCGACAGCCGCACGGCCGCGCTGCCCAGCTCCATGCCGACCGGCTCGCTGCCCGCCGCCGGAGTCTGCTGCCCGCCGCCGGGCACCTTCAGCCCGTACGCCTGCCACGCCCGGCGGGCCAGCGGCCAGTCCTGGAGCGCTGTGGCGGCGATCCCGACGTTCCACCAGTCGGGGGCGCCGGACTCCTTGTCGAGCAGCGCGACGGCCCGCAGGCCCGCGGCTCTCGCCTGTTCCCAGTCGTGGCGGAACTTGTGCAGCAGCGCCAGATTGAACCACGACTCGGAGAGCCAGGGCTCCAGGTCCGCCGCCCGCGTCAGCAGTGCGCCCGCGTCCTCGTACCGGCCGTCGCCGATCAGCGTGAACGCGCGGTCCGTGGCCTGCCGCCAAGAGGCGGAGGGCCGATGCCGTACCTTCCCGAAGATCCTCACGATTCCCGCCTGTCCCGACTGGACACCCTCGTTTTTCCGCTCTCTTCGCATCCAACCATGCCCGGCCGGACGCCCGCTCATTACCCATGGGTTACCCCGGCAGGACAGGGGTCAGACCGCCCCTGGCCAGAACCCTGGCGAGCGATTCCACGACCTGGGGCTGGTAATCACGGCCGGTCCCGAGCCTGAGCTGCTCCAGTGCGCCGAGCGGCCCGCTGAGACCTTCCCCGCACAGGTCGTCGTATGCGTTGACCGCCCTGACGATCCTGGCGGAGAGCGGCTGCTCGCGGTAGGGGTCCGCCTGCTGCTCCACGACGACGGCGACCTGGGTGTCCACCCCGGTCTGGCGGACCACCGCACCACCCAGCAGGGCGATCCGGCGCTGCTCGGCGGCCGGCAGGGAGGCGGTCGCCCCGTCCGGCACCGGGTCGACGAGCGAGAGCTGGCCGATGTCGTGCATCAGCGCCGCGTACTCCAGGACGGTGAGCTCAGGCCCGGAGAGGCCCATCTCACGTCCGACGGCCGTGCAGAGGACCGCCACCCTGCGGGCGTGACCGTGCGGGGTGTACCCGGCGATCTCGGTGGACCGGGCGAGCGAGGCGATGGTCTGCCGGTACGTCGTGCGCACGGCGGCGAACCGGCGGAAGGACACCTGGGCGAGCAGGAGCGGTACGCACAGGACGGGCAGCGCCCACAGCCCGGCGACGGCGACCCCGAGCGCCATCACGGCACCGGTCGCACAGACCGCCGACCCGATGCCCCGCAGCGCCCGCAGCTCGTCGCGGAGCAGCGGCCCGTACGGGACGGGGGCGACGCCGGCCGCCCGGAGGCTGCGGGGCAGCGTGCGGGCCCGCAGCAGCAGGGCGCCCAGCACGGCGTCGCACAGGGCGGTGAGCCCGAGCAGCACGAGCAGGAAGGCCGCGTAGTACGGGCCGTCGCCGAACCAGCTCTCGGACCGGCCGGAGTTGTACAGCGGCTGGAAACAGACCGCCGCGAAGGCCACGGTCAGGATGCGACGGGCCACCTGGTCGGGGCCCGGCCCGCTGCCGCGGGCGACATGGGGCACGGAGGCGACGAGCTGCGCAGCGACGAGCACGGCGAGCACCTGGAGCACCCCGTGGCTCGTGTGCTCCCCGCCGCTGCGCCCGAGCAGGGCGTACGCGAGTGCCCCGGCGGCACCGAGCGGCGCGGGCTCCCGCTCGCCCGGCTGCGCGCCCCAGCGCGCCAGCTCACCGATGGTGATGAGCACCCCGAAGGCCAGGGCGTGACCGGGTTCGTGGACGCCGTCCCAGAGGGTGTGCCCGAGCGCGGCGCCGGCCAGTGCCAGTGCGGCGCCGCGCACGGCCAGGACGACGGGCGGCAGCCGTACCCACCGCGGGCTCACCGGGGCAGGTCCGAATCGAGCCCGTCCGGCGGTTGAGGCAGAAGCGGCTTCCGCCGGGCCCCGGCTCCCTGGCCCCGAGCCCCGCCCCGCTGCGGCGGGAACCGCACGTCGTCCGCAGTCACGGCCCCCGACCACCCGTGCCGTTCCAGGCCTCGCGCCAGGGCCCGCACCATCTGCGGGTCGAACTGGGTGCCCGCACACCGCTTGAGCTCCTCCACGGCGACGGGCACCGGGCGGCCCGGACGGTAGGAGCGGGTCGAGGTCATCGCGTCGAACGCGTCGGCGACGGCGACGACCCGGGCGAACTCGGGGATCCGGCGACCGGTCAGCCCGTACGGGTACCCGCTGCCGTCGAGCCGCTCGTGATGGTGCAGGATCGCGGCCCGTGCCTCTCCGAGGAACCCGATGCCGCGCACGATCTCGTGCCCGTACTCCGGGTGCAGTTCGATCACCCGGCGTTCCTCCGGCGTCAGCGGCCCCTCCTTGCGCAGCACCCTCGTCGGCACCCCGAGCTTGCCGACGTCGTGCAGGATCCCGGCGAACCGGAGCACCTCGATGCGCTCCTTCGCCATGCCCAGCTCCTGCGCGATCAGTACCGACGCGTGGCCCACCCGCTCGCTGTGCCCCCGGGTGTAGGTGTCCTTGATGTCGACGGCCTGCACCAGGGCCCTGATCGTGGCGCGGTGCGCGGCGTGCTCGCGGTGGTACTGGGCGAAGACCCAGCAGGAGATGTACATCGGCAGCAGGACGAAGAGCGCGGCCAGCGGGCCGTACGAGCTGGTCCACAGGACCGCCATCATCAGCCCGGCGAGACCGTGCACCAGGTGCGGCCCCAGCGAGCGCGGCAGCAGCCCGCTCCAGGCTCGCCGCAGGGGCAGCTGCTCCGCCACGGCGAGGATGCTCCCGTCCAGGGCGGTCAGCACGAGGCTGAAGACCAGCGCGGCGGCGCAGGCGGGCAGCAGCGCGTACGGAAAGTCGGGGAGGCTGCCGGGCCCGGGGCCGCCGAGCGCGGCGGGACCACCGAGCAGGGTGTGCGCCGAGGAGGCCGCCCAGACGGTGACGGGCAGCAGGCCGGCCCGCCAGATCCGGCGGGCGGCGGCGGGCGGCTTGTCCACCCGGCCGACGAGCGAGCCCGGGATCGCGACCAGCGCGGCTGCCGGGGGAGGCAGCAGGAAGGCCGCGGCGAGCAGCAGGGGAAAGAACGATCCGGCACTGATCGGCACGGAACTGCCGAAGAAGGGACAGCGGCCGGGAAGTTCGCAGACGAGATAGAGCCCGGCGAGCAGCCCGAGGGTGGCCCACGGGGTGCCCGCGCCGGGGCGCAGCGCGGGCAGGACACACAGGGCGGCGCCGAGCGCGACGGCCAGGATGTACGCCCGCGCCGCGCCACGTGTGGCTCTCACCCGTTCCGCCCGCCCCCCAGCATCGCCAATGGAGGCGCCAGGCTAGCGAGTTGGGCGTCCCGGCTGAGTGCCGACGACCGCGATTAGCACGTTCGGGTGATGCGTCATTCGTTGGCGGCGGCCGGCAGCCCGGTGTCGGAGACCGTGACGTCCTGTTCCGGTACCGCCTGCCCGGACCGGATCAGGTCGATCCGGCCCATCACCTTCGAGCGCAGGTCGGCCGGCACGTCGTCCTGACCGCAGCAGCGCTTGACCAGCTTCTTCACGGCCTGCTCCAGGCCGTACTTCTCCAGGCAGGGGGAGCACTCGCCGAAGTGCACCTCGAACTTGGTGCAGTCGCTGTCGGGCATCTCCCGGTCGAGGAACTCGTAGAGGTGATCGAGGACCTCAGCGCACTCCGTCTCGTGCGGCTCTCCGCAGCTCATGAGCCCGAGCCTTTCCGATCGTCCGACTCACCGGCGCCCGCCGGGACGAGCCCGCGGTCACGGGCGTAGTCCTCCAGCATGCCGCGCAGTTGACGGCGGCCCCGGTGCAGCCGGGACATCACCGTACCGATGGGAGTCCCCATGATGTCCGCGATCTCCTTGTAGGCAAAGCCCTCTACATCGGCAAGATAGACCGCGATGCGGAACTCTTCGGGGATCGCCTGCAGCGCAGACTTCACATCGGAGTCGGGCAGGTGGTCGAGGGCCTGGGACTCGGCGGAGCGCAGACCGGTCGACATGTGCGACTCGGCTCGGGCCAGCTGCCAGTCCTCGATCTCCTCGGCCGCACTGCGCTGGGGTTCGCGCTGCTTCTTGCGGTACGAGTTGATGAAGGTGTTGGTGAGGATGCGGTACATCCACGCCTTGAGGTTGGTGCCCTCACGGAACTGATGGAAGGAGCCGTACGCCTTCGCATACGTCTCCTGGACCAGGTCCTCGGCGTCCGCGGGGTTGCGCGTCATGCGCAGCGCGGCCGAGTACATCTGGTCGAGGAAACCGAGGGCATCGCGCTCGAAGCGCGCGTTGCGCTCGGCGGTCGTCTCCTGCGGGCGGCCGTCGTCGGTCCCTGTGTCGGTCCCAGTGACCGGACCCACCTCCTCCAACGCTGTGGCGGAGCCGAAACCGGACCCGCTCGAATCGGAGAATAGTCGACCTTGGTCCGACGCGGGCTGTCGATCCGATCCGCTCAGTGCCCGCTCGGGAGTGGTCTTGGCCGCATGCAACACCGTCCACTCCAGGTCAGCGGCGTTCGAGCGACGCGGGCAGATGGTCGAACCCATGCGACGGACTCCCTCTCCACATACGACGTTGGTGTACCGACGTCCCGAACAACAGCGGTCCCTCGCCCCGCATTCCCGGGGCGTGCGTCACACGATTCCGGCCAGCCAGCCGGTCACGGATGTGGTGAGGATCTCCATCGCCTGATCCTCGGTCAGCCCGGACCGCTTGGGGACGGCGAAGCCGTGGTCCCCGTGCGGCACCTCGGCCATCCGATACTCCCCCGGAGGGAATTCGGCGGGCTTGCCGAACGGGTCGTTGCCGCCCTGGACGACGAGCGTGGGAAGACCGGAGGCCAGGAGTTCGTCCGCGCGGGACTTCTCCGGGCGGCCCGGTGGGTGCAGCGGGAAACTGAGCGCGAGGACCGCACGGGCACCGAGCCCGGCCGCCGTGCGGCAGGCCACCCTGGCCCCCGCACTGCGCCCGCCGGCGACGACCGGGAGTCCCGGGGCCGCCAGGGCGGGCCACAGACCGCGCCAGCCGGTGTCCAGGGTCTTCGGGGCGGGCGCGAGCTTCTTCCCGGCGACCCGCCAGGGCTGCTCCACCAGAGCGACGCTCACCCCGTGCCCGGGCAGCGCGGCGGCCAGGGCCCTCAGATCGCGGGCCTCGATGCCGCCGCCGGCACCGTGTCCGAGCGCGAGGAGGAGGCGGGGTTCCGCCGCGGACACCCAGGCGATCCGGGCGGTGCCGGTGTCGGTGTCGACCGTTTCGGTGCGGGGGTCTGTCTCGGTGGTTTTCACACCCCCATCCAACCAACCCGGGGCGGGCCGTCCGAGGTCCGGCGCGTCCCTCAGAAGAGCGTGCTCACCTCGGGTGCGGCCAGCTCGTCGAGCAGCTCGGGACCGTTGTTGCGGACGTTGCTGACGGCGGTGGCCACCGGGTAGGCCCGCATCAGCCCGCCGGGCGGGGGCGCGAGCAGTCCGCGCAGCTCCTCGACGTCGGTGCGGGAGGGGTCCAGCCAGTCGTCCCAGCGGTCCGGGGTCAGCATCAGAGGCATCCGGGGGTGGATGTCGGCGAGCGCGGACGGGCCCTCGGCGGGGGCCACGGCGAGCGGGCTCGTCTCCGCCTCGGTCGTGATCACCGAGCACGTCACCCACCAGGCCTGGGGATGGTCGTCCGGCAGGGTCCGGTCGCGCCAGAACTCGTACAGCCCGGCCATGGCGAAGACCGAACCGTCGGCGGGCGTCACGAAGTACGGCTGCTTGCGGGGGCGCTTCTTTCGGCCCTTCTCCTCCAGCTGCCGCTCCTCGGTGCCGGTCACCCACTCGTAATAGCCGTCGGCCGGCAGGATGCAGCGCCGGGAGACGAAGGGGCGCCGGAAGGACGGCTTCTCATGGATGGTCTCGGCGCGGGCGTTGATCATCCGGGCGCCGCCCTCCGGGGATTTGGCCCATGAGGGGACGAGCCCCCATTTCAGGGCGCGGAGCTGGCGAACCGGACGCTGGTCGTCGGCGTCCTTCACAGGACGTTCCAGTACGGCGTAGACCTCCTTGGTCGGCGCCACGTTGTAATCGGGTTCCAGCGTCTCGGCCGGTTCCCACTTCTCCACCTGGAAGAGTCCGGTCAGATCCTCGGGCCGCCGACTCGCTGCATACCGTCCGCACATAGGTGCCAGACTGCCACGACCGTCATCCCGAACGGACGCCAATACCGCAAGGAGCCGCCCACGCCATGGACAGCACCGATCTCGGCAATCTGTGGGACCGCGTCTTCGGCACCCAGCCCGCCCCCGAGCAGTGGCTGGTGGTGGTGACCGCCACGGCCGCGCTGATCGCCGTCGTACCGAACTTCATATGGCGGCTGTCCCGCAACGCGATCACCATCGCCCACGAGGGCGGCCACGGCCTGATCGCCCTGCTCACGGGGCGGCAGCTCTCGGGCATCCGGCTGCACTCGGACACCAGCGGGCTGACGGTGAGCCGGGGCAAGCCGACCGGGATCGGCATGGTCCTGACCGCGGCGGCCGGCTACACCGCTCCGCCGCTGCTCGGTCTGGGCGGTGCCTGGCTGCTGGTGAACGGCCGGATCACGCTCCTGCTGTGGCTGGCCACGGCACTGCTCGCGGTGATGCTGGTGATGATCCGCAATGTGTACGGGGCGCTCACGGTCATCCTCACCGGGTCGCTGTTCCTGCTGATGTCATGGCTGGCCTCACCCGCCTGGCAGTCACTGTTCGCCTACAGCGCGGTCTGGTTCCTGCTGCTGGGCGGTGTGCGTCCGGCGTTCGAGCTGCAGTCCAAGCGACGGCACGGCGGGGCGCCGGACTCGGACGCGGACCAGTTGTCCCGGCTGACGGACGTGCCGGCCGCGCTGTGGCTGTTCCTGTTCCACGCCGTGTCGCTCTGCTCGCTCATCGGCGGCGGGCGCTGGCTGCTGGGGCTGTGAGGCGGGCCCTGCGACGCCACGCCCCATGTACCGGACGCTCTAAAGTGACCTCATGACCGAAAGTTCCGTGCACCCCGCCCTCTGGCCCGCCCCTCACGCGAGCGGAGCCGTCGACGCCACTGTCACGGTGCCCGGATCGAAATCGGTCACCAACCGCGCGCTGGTGCTCGCCGCCCTCTCCTCGGAGCCCGGCTGGCTGCGCCGCCCGCTGCGCTCCCGCGACACCCTGCTGATGGCCGAGGCGCTGCGCGCGATGGGCGTCGGCATCGAGGAGACGGTGTCCTCCAGCTCGTCCGTCGCCGGCGGTCCGGACGGCTCGGGCGAGGCCTGGCGGGTCATCCCGGCCGGCCTGCACGGCCCGGTCACCGTCGACGTCGGCAACGCCGGCACGGTCATGCGCTTCCTGCCTCCCGTGGCGACCCTGGCGAACGGGCCGGTCCGTTTCGACGGCGACCCCCGTTCCTACGAGCGCCCGCTGACCGGCGTGATCGACGCCCTGCGCGTACTCGGCGCCCGGATCGACGACGACGGCCGCGGCTCGCTGCCGATGACCGTGCACGGCGGCGGCGCGCTGGACGGCGGTCCCGTGGCGATCGACGCCTCCTCTTCCTCCCAGTTCGTCTCGGCCCTGCTGCTGTCGGCGCCGCGCTTCAACCAGGGCGTGGAGGTACGTCACACCGGCGCCCTGCTCCCCTCGATGCCGCACATCCGGATGACCGTCGACATGCTGCGGGCCGTCGGGGCCCAGGTGGACGAGCCGGAGACGGGCGGCGAGCCGAACGTCTGGCGGGTCTCCCCCTCGGCCCTGCTGGGCCGCGATCTGACCGTGGAGCCCGACCTGTCCAACGCCCAGCCGTTCCTGGCCGCGGCGCTGGTCACCGGCGGCCGGGTCACCATTCCGGACTGGCCGGTGCGCACCACACAGCCCGGTGACGCGCTGCGCGAGATCTTCACCGCCATGGGCGGCAGCTGCGAACTGACCGAGCACGGTCTCACCTTCACCGGCTCGGGCCGGATCCACGGCATCGACGTCGACCTCGGCGAGGTGGGCGAGCTCACCCCGGGCATCGCGGCTGTCGCGGCCCTGGCCGACTCCCCCTCCACCCTGAGCGGCGTCGCCCACCTGCGGCTGCACGAGACGGACCGGCTGGCCGCGCTCACCAAGGAGATCAACGAGCTGGGCGGCGACGTCACCGAGACCGCCGACGGCCTCCACATCCGGCCCAGGCCGCTGCACGGCGGTACCTTCCATACGTACGACGACCACCGGATGGCCACCGCGGGGTCGATCATCGGCCTTGCCGTCCCCGGAGTGGAGATCGAGAACGTGGCGACGACCGCCAAGACCCTGCCCGACTTCCCGCAGATGTGGACCGGAATGCTCGGGGCCTGAGACATGCGCCGCTACGGCAAGAACCCCGACGAGGACGACATCCGGGTCCGCCCCAACCGCAAGGGCAACCGGCCTCGTACGCACATCCGGCCCAAGCACGAGGACGCCGAGGAGGGCATGGTCCTCACCGTGGACCGCGGCCGCCTCACCTGCCTCGTGGAGGGCCGTACGGTCATCGCGATGAAGGCCCGTGAGCTGGGCCGCAAGGCAGCGGTGGTGGGCGACACCGTCTCCATCGTCGGCGATCTCTCGGGCGACAAGGACACCCTCGCCCGGATCGTGCGGATCGGTGAGCGCCGTTCGGTGCTGCGCCGGACGGCGGACGACGACGACCCGTTCGAGCGGGTGGTGGTGGCCAACGCCGACCAGCTGGCGATCGTCACGGCGCTGGCCGATCCGGAACCCCGTCCGCGCATGATCGACCGCTGTCTGGTCGCGGCTTACGACGGCGGGCTCTCCCCCCTCCTGGTGCTGACCAAGTCCGATCTGGCCTCGCCCGACAAGCTGCTGGAGGCGTACACCCCGCTGGGGGTCCCGTTCATCGTCACCAGCCGCGAGGAACTGGAGAACGGAGATGCCGCCGACCGGGTCCGCGAGCAGCTGAACGACCGGGTCACCGCCTTCGTCGGGCACTCGGGTGTCGGCAAGACCACCCTGGTCAACGCCCTCGTCCCGAAGGACAGGCGGCGCACCACCGGGGTCGTCAACGCGGTCACCGGCCGTGGCCGGCACACCACCACATCGGCGCTGGCCCTCCCGCTGCCGGACTACCGGGGCTGGGTGATCGACACCCCAGGGGTGCGTTCCTTCGGCCTGAACCACATCGACCCGTCCCGGGTCATCAACGCCTTCCCCGACCTCCAGCCCGGCACCGAGGAGTGCCCGCGCGGCTGCACCCACGACAGTCAGCAACCGGAATGCGCGCTGGACGCCTGGGTGGCCGGGGGTCACGCCGATCCGGCACGTCTGGACTCGCTGCGGCGGCTGCTGTCCACCAGGGAACGGCGCGAAGGCGACTGACCGCCGGAGCCCCGGCGCCCGCCCCCGCTGCTCCCCACGGCCGGACCGCGGGGCCCGGGGGCCGGCACCGGGGTTCAACGCGAAGACGACTGCCCCGCCACGTTTGCGATCACCCGTCACCGGTAAGTGCATAATCACACCCAGCGGTACAAGGCGGTCACCTACGCGGGAGGGGCACTGACGATGGCGTGGCTGCTGGTCGTGGTCGCGGGACTTCTGGAGACCGGCTTCGCGGTCTGCCTCAAGCTGTCGCACGGCTTCAGCCGGCTCTGGCCGACCATCGCCTTCTGCATCTTCGCCCTCGGCAGTTTCGGTCTGCTGACCCTCTCCCTGAAGAAGCTCGACGTCGGTCCCGCCTACGCGGTGTGGACCGGCATCGGTGCGGCGGGCACCGCGATCTACGGCATGGTCTTCCTGGACGACGTGGTCTCCACGCTCAAGCTGGTCTCGATCTCGCTGGTGATCCTCGGCGTGATCGGTCTCCAGCTCTCCGGCTCGTCCCACTGACGGCCCTCACCGCCGCACTCGGGCAGCCGCGTCCGGCAGCCGGCCCACGACCTCCCGCATCAGTTGCGCCCCGTCCCCCGCCACGTCCGCGGACGGCGGCACCAGCGCGTAGGACAGGGCGAGGCGCAGGGCGAGTTCGCAGATCACGGCCAGGGCCGCCCGGTCGTGCGGCGTACGCCCGTCGTCCAGAGCGGCCACCGCCCGGTCCCTGACCTGCCCGAGGAAGGCGGCGGGGGACGGCGTCCCGGCGTCGGCCCGGCGCTGGGCCGGGACGGCGGAGGCGGAACGTCGCACCGGTGCGGGCGGCTGCGGTAACCGCTCGCCCCAGCAGCCCGTGAGCAACCCTCGGATCAGGGCGCTCCCCCGGGTGGCGCGGACCGTCCAGGCGGCTGTGGCGGCCAGTCTGTCGCCCGTTCCGCCGACGGATCCCAGCGCTCGTTCGACACCTGCCAGATAGCTGTCGGCGGCGCGGCGGACCAGGGCCCGGGCCAGTCCGTCCTTGCTGCCGAACTCGTTGTAGAGCGTCTGGCGGGACACCCCGGCGGCCGCGGCCACGTCGACCATCCGCACGGCGGGCCAGGGCCGGGCGGCCAGCGCCGCGTGGGCGGCGTCCAGCAGTGCTTCCCGCGCTGTCGGCATCGTCGCCTCCCACACCGAGGGCTCTGCGTTTCAGAGTTGAGGCGCTCATCCGCACTGTCAAGGGTTCAAGCGGCCCGCGGGGCCCTGTGGCTCCGTTCACCCGCGGTGGATACTGTGACGGCATGCCCGATTACCACGATGATCTGCGCCTCGCCCACGTGCTTGCGGACGCCGCCGACGCGACGACGATGGACCGGTTCAAGGCTCTGGACCTCAAGGTCGAGACCAAGCCGGACATGACGCCGGTGAGCGAGGCCGACAAGGCCGCCGAGGAGCTGATCCGCGGCCACCTCCATCGGGCACGGCCGCGCGACGCGATCCTGGGCGAGGAGTACGGGATCGAGGGCACGGGTCCGCGCCGCTGGGTGATCGACCCGATCGACGGCACCAAGAACTACGTGCGCGGCGTGCCGGTCTGGGCCACGCTGATCTCCCTGATGGAAGCCGGCGAGGACGGCTTCCAGCCGGTGGTCGGTGTGGTGTCCGCGCCGGCGCTGCAGCGGCGCTGGTGGGCGGCGAAGGGCGCGGGTGCGTTCTCCGGCCGCAGTCTGACCTCCGCGACCCGGCTGAGCGTCTCGAAGGTGGAGCGCATCGCGGACGCCTCGTTCGCGTACTCCTCGCTGACCGGCTGGGAGGAGCAGGGCCGCCTGGACGGCTTCATGGACCTGACCCGGGCCTGCTGGCGCACCCGCGGTTACGGGGACTTCTGGCCGTACATGATGGTCGCCGAGGGTTCGGTCGACATCTCCGCCGAGCCGGAGCTCTCGCTCTGGGACATGGCCGCGAACGCGATCATCGTCCAGGAGGCGGGGGGCCGGTTCACCAGCCTGGACGGGGTCGACGGACCGGGCGGCGGGAACGCGGCGGCCTCCAACGGGACGCTCCACCACGAGCTTCTGGGTTATCTGAACCAGCGCTACTGACCGAGGCGCGCCGGGCCGCACGGCCCTGAGCAGGCGTACGGGACCGACGAGGGGCGTGCTGCACCACCGCACGCCCCTCGAGCGATCTTCGCTCCCCCTTGTTGTCCCCCCATTTCGGTGCAACTCTGAGAGTCCCCCCACTTGTGAACTTGTGAATCGGCTCACGCAGTCGCTTCACGAAGGAGGTGGCTCCCTTCATGCTCGTCCGCGACGCCATGAGCACGATGGTCCTCACCATCGGCCCGACCCACACCCTCCGCCAGGCCGCCCGGCTGATGTCGGCGCGCCGGATCGGAGCAGCCGTAGTCCACGACCCGGACACCTGCGGGCTCGGCATCATCACCGAGCGCGACATCCTCAACGCGGTGGGAGCGGGGCAGGATCCCGACGTGGAGACCGCCTCCACCCACACGACGACCGATGTGGTCTTCGCCGCACCCACCTGGACCCTGGAGGAGGCCGCCGAGGCCATGACGCACGGCGGCTTCCGGCACCTGATCGTGCTGGACGACGACGGGCCGGTCGGCATCGTCTCGGTGCGTGACATCATCCGCTGCTGGACACCGGCCAGGCGTCAACCGGTGGAGCTGGTCGGCTGAGGCGCCGGACACACGGCCGGCCGGCCCCCGCGCACGGGAGCCGGCCGGTCTTCCGACGGAGAACTACGAGCGCAGGGCCTGGACGGCCGCGTCCAGGCGCTTGCCGAAGTCGCCGTCGGCCTGGCGGAAGTTGTTGATCGCGCGCTCGGCGATGTCGTCGCGCGAGACCTTCGCGATGAACCCGGCGAGGTTGTCGATCAGCCGGCTCTTCTCGTCCTCGGAGTACAGCCGGTAGAGGTTCCCTGCCTGCACGAAGTCGTCGTCCTCGGCGTGCCTCGGCGCCTCGTGGGTCCCGGTGCCACCCGTGACCTGGGTGGGCTCCCACAGGGGCCGGTCGGTCTGGGCCGGCCCGCCGAAGCTGTTCGGCTCGTAGTTCTTCGCGCCCTTGTGGCGGCCGTCGTACAGAGCCCCGTCGCGGCTGTTGGTGCGGGCCTCGGTGGCGTGCGGACGGTTCACCGGCAGGTGATCGGCGTTGATGCCGACGCGGTAGCGGTGCGCGTCGCCGTACGCGAAGAGACGGCCCTGGAGCATCTTGTCCGGGGAGGGGCCGATGCCGGGCACGAAGTGCGCGGGGCTGAAGACCGACTGCTCGGTCTCGGCGAAGACGTTCTCCGGATTCCGGTTGAGCTCCAGCTTGCCGATCTCGATCGGCGGGTAGTCCGCGTGCGGCCACACCTTGGTGAGGTCGAACGGGTTGAACCGGTACGTGGCCGCCTCGGCCTCCGGCATGATCTGGACCTGCACGGTCCAGGACGGGAAGTCGCCGCGCTCGATGGACTCGCGCAGGTCGCGCTGGTGGCTGTCCGGGTCCTCACCGGCGAGCTTGTTGGCCTCGGCCTGGGTGAGGTTCCTGATGCCCTGGTCGGTCTTGAAGTGGTACTTGACCCAGAAGACCTCGCCGGCCTCGTTGTTCCACTGGTAGGTGTGCGAGCCGAACCCGTTCATGTGGCGCAGCGTGGCGGGGATTCCCCGGTCACCGAAGAGCCAGGTCACCTGGTGGGTGGACTCGGGCGAGAGGCTCCAGAAGTCCCAGACGTTGTCCGCCTCCTGGGAGCCGGTGTACGGGTCGCGCTTCTGGGTGTGGATGAAGTCGGGAAACTTGATGGCGTCCTTGATGAAGAACACCGGGGTGTTGTTTCCGACGAGGTCGTAGTTGCCGTCCTCGGTGTAGAACTTCAGCGCGAAACCGCGGGGGTCACGCACCGCGTCGGCGGAGCCGAGGTTGCCGGCGACGGTGGAGAAGCGCAGGAAGGTCTCGGTCTGCTTGCCGACCTCGGAGAGGAACTTCGCCCGCGTCCACTGCGAGACGTCGCGGGTCAGCGTGAACGTGCCGTACGCCCCGGCACCGCGGGCGTGCACGACGCGCTCCGGAATGCGCTCACGGTTGAAGTGCGCGAGCTTCTCCAGCAGTGACTGGTCCTGCACCAGGACCGGACCGCCGACGCCCGCGGTCTGACTGTTCTGGTTGTCGGCGACCGGTGCTCCGGCCTCCGTGGTGAGCGGTCCCTGTGTCACGTGCGCCTCCTGCGTCGTTCCTGCGCGTACGTCACGCCGTCGTGCCTGCGTGGCGAGCACAGCCTGTCCTGCCCTATGTCGTAACCGATCCTACAATGGACTAAGTCCAAGTCAAGGTGGCATCCAAAGCCACACCCGTTCAGGACCTGGCTCCGCCACTGTTAGGCTTGGGCCATGAGTGACCTGCTGGAACGACTCCGTGGACGCGGCTGGCGCATGACCGCACAGCGGCGCGTCGTGGCCGAGGTCCTGGACGGGGAGCACGTGCACCTGACGGCCGACGAGGTCCACGCACGGGCCGTCGCCAAGCTGCCCGAGATCTCCCGCGCCACCGTGTACAACACACTGGGCGAGATGGTGACGCTCGGCGAGGTCATCGAGGTCTCCACCGATCGCCGGGCCAAGCGCTACGACCCGAACGCACACCGCCCCCACCACCACCTGGTCTGCGCGAAGTGCGGCGCCATCCGAGACGTTCACCCGGCAGGCGACCCGCTCGCGGACCTGCCGGCCGGCGAGCGCTTCGGCTTCATGATCTCCGGCGTCGAGATGACGTACCGGGGCATCTGCCCGAACTGCGCGACGGCCGCCTGACCTCTGCACCCCCTCCGCCCTCACCGGACATTCCGGTGAGGGCGCCGTCGGCATGTCCCGAACCATCCGCCCGGCCGCTCCCTCCGTCCGCGCACACCCCCTTCCCCAATCTGACGGGTCGTCATATCGTCATCGGCGATCACAGCCGCCCCCGCGACGGCTGTGCACCTCGATGTGCACGAGGAGAGACCCGTGGGAGACCCGCACCCGAACCCACCCCAGGCAACCGCGCCATCCGTCGCCGCGCCCAAACTCCGGGCCCACGCCCTGTCCCGCTCCTTCGGGCGCGGCACCCGGGCACTCGCCGCGCTCGGCCCCGTCGATCTCACCATCGCGCCGGGCGAGTTCACCTGCATCGTCGGACCCTCCGGCTGTGGCAAGTCCACCCTGCTGAGGATCGCTGCCGGACTCCTGCGCCCCAGCGCGGGTGAACTGTCCATCCGTACGTCGTCGCCCCGCCCTGCCGCGATGATCTTCCAGGACTACGGGATCCACGACTGGAAGACCGTCCTGGCCAACGTCCGCTTCGGTCTCGACATCCAGCGCGTGCCCCGCCGTGAGGCCGATGCCAGGGCGCGCGACTGGCTGGCCCGGCTGGGGCTCGCCGAGTTCGCCGGCGCCTATCCCGCCGAGCTCTCGGGCGGCATGCGCCAGCGGGTGGCCATCGCCCGCGCGCTCGCCGTCGAGCCCGAGATCCTGCTGATGGACGAGCCCTTCGCGGCGCTCGACGCCCAACTGCGCACGATCCTGCAGGACGAACTGCTCGACCTCACCCAGACCACCCTCACCACCACCCTGTTCATCACCCACAGCCTGGAAGAGGCGATCGTGCTCGGGGACCGGGTCCTCGTGATGTCCGCCCGTCCGGGCCGGGTCATTGCCGAGCACCGCCCGCCGTTCGCCCGGCCGCGCACCGGCGACATCCGTTCCACACCCGAGTTCACCGCGCTGAAGAGCGAGTTGTGGGAACTGCTGCGCGGCGAGGTCCACCGAGAGGCGGCGCAGGTATGAGCACGGCCGTACGGTCCACGACCTCCGGCGAACAGGTCCTGGTCCGCAGACCGGGGCCGCAGGAACTCCATCCCGTACGCACCCACCGCAGGCGCCGCACCCTGGAGATCGCGCTCGCCGTCGCCGTACCGCTGGCCCTGGTCCTGGTCTGGCAGCTCGCCGCCGCCAGGTCCTGGATCGACGAGCGCGTCTACCCCGCGCCCTCCACCATCCTCGCGGACGGCTGGGACCGTGCGGCCGACGGCGATCTGTGGCCGGACGTGTGGGCCACGCTCAAGCGGGTCCTGGGCGGCTATGCGATCGGTACGGTCGCGGGCTATGCCCTCGGGCTGCTGATGGGTTGGCTCGCGCTCGTCCGGGCCGCGCTGGAACCGCTGCTCGACGCCCTCTACGTCGTGCCGAAACTGGCGCTGCTGCCGGTCTTCCTCAATATGTTCGGCCTCGGCGAGGGACCGCAGATCGCACTGGTCGCCACCACCGTCTTCTTCTTCGTCTGGATCTCGACGATGGCGGCCGTGCTCGCCGTCCCGTCCGGTCACCGGGACGCGGGGCAGGTGTTCGGCGCCTCGCCCTGGCAGATGTTCCGGCACGTCCTGCTGCCCGCCTCGCTGCCCGCGGTCCTGGTCGGTGCGCGGATCGCGGCGGGGGTGGCCGTGCTGGTCATCGTCGCCTCGGAGCAGATCGCCGCAGCCGACGGGCTGGGACACCTGATCTTCGACTCCCGCGCCCTGTTCCAAAACGACGTGATGTTCGTCGGCATCGTCTGCGTCGCGGTGCTCGGCGTCGTCTTCTCCGAGGTGGTGCGGATCGCGGGCCGGCTGCTCACCCCCTGGGCCCCGCGCGACCGCGGCCGCAGTCAGTCGTGAACCGCTCCACCCGCTCCCTGTACGGAGGCACTGTGCGTACACGTACCCCTTTCACCTGCACCGTTGTGCTCGTGGCCGCGTCCCTGCTCGGTGCGGCAGGCTGCGCTGGGAACGACTCGTCGGACGGCGCCGACGCCGCTGACGCCGCGCCCCGCACCGTCAAGCCCGTCGCCGGCTGCGGGGCCGGCGCCTGGACCGACCCCTCGGACCTCGCACCCGGCCGCAAGCCCGCCCGCTGCGACAAGGGCGCACCGGCCCCCCAGCCGCTCGCGAAGAAGCGGAAGATCACCGTTGCCACCGGCACCCTGAGCGCCGAGTACGTCGCTCCGCTCCAGATCGCGGTCGCCAGGGGCGAGTTCGAGAAGGAGGGCCTCGATGTCTCCCTGAAGGTGCTGCCCACCCCGGACGCCCTGCCCCTGCTCGCCAAGGGCGACGTCGACGCGCAGTGGGCAGCGCCCGAGGCCGCGGTGATGAACGGCATCAACGGCGGCTTCGCCATCAAGTGGGTGGCGGGCAACTTCTCCCCCGACCCGAGCTCCAAGAGCGGCCTGTGGGTGCGTCTCAAGGACGGCGAGAGCGCCGATCACGTGGACATGGCGGGGCGGAAACTCGGCACGATGATCGGCAAGGGCTCGGTGATCGCGTATCCGATGGACACGTCACTGAAGAAGCACGGCGGCGGCCTGGACAGGATCAGCTTCCAGCAGCTCGGCTCAGCGGACGTGCTCACCGCCCTGCAGAACGGCGGTGTGGACTCCGCCTGGCTGCTCGACCCGATCTGGCGGAAGGTGGACGGCGACGAGAAGTACGCCTTCCTCGGCGGTCAGCCGGTCGGCGAGCCGCTCGGCGGGCTCCTCTTCGGCCCGACGCTGCTGAACGAGGACCCGGACGCGGGCGTCGCCTTCCTGCGGGCCTACATCCGGACCGTGAATACCTACTTCGCCGGCGACTACAAATCCGACCCTGCCTTCGTCGCCGAACTGGCCGGACTGATGAAGACCGACGAAGCAACCCTGCGGTCGACACCCTCGATGCGGATGGACTGGGAGATCCGCAGGGGCACGACGGACCGGCTCCAGAAGGCGTATGCCGACTCGGGCGTCTCTACGGGCTCGCCGGTACCGGAGGAGAAGGCGGTGGACCGCGCGATGTACGGCGAGGCCGTGGGCCACAGGCCCTGAGCCGTCAGGAGGGCCCGGGCATGCACAGAGGGCCGGATCCCCGAAAGGATCCGGCCCTCTGTCTTCAGTAGCGGGGACAGGATTTGAACCTGCGACCTCTGGGTTATGAGCCCAGCGAGCTACCGAGCTGCTCCACCCCGCGTCGTTGTGATCCCCACAGTACGTCACGCCCTGGACCAGCGCAAATCCCTTTCCACGGGCCCGTGGGGCAGGCCCGACGGCCTCTGTTCCCGGCCCTGCGGGAGTGCCCGTGGGGCCGGCCCGGGGGCCTTTTGCGCCAGGCGCCCACAGGCCCCGGCGACCGCTGGTCCAGGCCGGCGGGAGGGCCTCTGCTCGAGGCCTCCTGCCGGGGCCCCGGGGCCTTCGCTACGCGGTCAGTTCCTGGTGCAGTGCCTCGCGCAGCCGCCCGGCACGCTCCGCGACCTCCGCCGGCCCCAGCTCGACGGCCCGCGCGCACCACCGCTGCCCCTCGGTGAGCTCGCCGCGGCGCGCGGCCAGCAGGGCGAGGCGCAGCGCGGCCCGTCCGTGCCCGTCACCGGCGGCGCGGGTCCACCACAGCGCGGCCTCACGCTCGCTGCCCTCGCGGGCGAGCAGCAGTCCGAGGTTGAAGGCCCCGTTGCGGCTGCCCGACTCGGCCGCCTCCCGGTACCAGCGGGCGGCGCTCTCCACGTCCCCCCGGGCCGCGGCGAGCATGCCTACGCGGACCTGGGCGCGGCGGTGCCCCTGTTCGGCGGCTCGCTCGTACCACTCCTCGCACTCGGTCTTGTCCGGCATGGCTTCGCCGAGCGCGGGAGGCCCGGGCGGCGGCTGCCGCGCGTCCAGCAGCCCGGCCAGCCGGAAGGCCGCCTCCGCGCTGCCGCCACCCGCGGCACAGCGCAGATGCCGTTCGGCCTCGCGCTCCTGACCGTGGTGCAGCAGCGCCATGCCGACCTGGAGTGCGGCCTCGGTGTGGCCGGCCGCCGCGGCACGCTCGTACCAGAGCAGCGCCGTACGGTCCTCGTCGCGCCCGGCGTGCAGGATGCCGAGGTTGAAGGCCGCGTCGACGCTGCCGGCCTCGGCCGCCTTGGAGAACCAGGGCTCCGCGCCGGTCGCGTCGCCCGCCTGGAGCAGGAGCACGGCCAGGGCGTTGGCGGCCTCGCGGTGGCCCGCGTAGGCGGCGCGCCGGTACCACTGCTCGGCCTGTGGCGTACGGTCCTGGGCGGCGCAGAGCAGCCCGAGGTTGTACGCGCCGTTGACGTCGCCCGCGTCCATCGCCGCGCGGTACCAGCGCTCGGCGGTCTGCTGCTCGCCCCGGGCGGCGTGCAGCGCGCCGAGCGCGTTGGCGGCGTTGCCGTCGCCGTCCTGGGCGGCACGCAGCCACCACACGGCGGCGCTCTCCTGGTCGCCCGCGTCGCGCAGCAGGAAGCCGAGCGCGCAGGCGGCCCGCGCCTCCCCGGCCTTGGCGGAGATGAGGTACCAGCGGCCCGCCTCCTTGAGCTCGCCGCGCTGCTCGAGGATGGCTCCGAGGTGGAGGGCGGCACGGCGGTGTCCGCGCGCCGCGGACTGCCGGTACCACTGCTCGGCCTCGCTCATGCGTCCCGCGTCGGGGCCCGCGACCGGGCTGTCGCGCTTGCGCACGGCGGCCCCGCGCGCTCCGGCGCCCTTCTCGGACTCGGGTCCGGTACGAGGACCCAGGCCGGGGCGGACGAACGCGTCGTGCGCGTCGTCCGTCGCGTTGCGCTCCAGCATGCGTGCCAGCCGGTACGCCGCCTCGCGGTGTCCCTGCTCGGCGGCGGCGCGCAACCAGCGCTCCGCGCCCACATCGCTGCGGTGTTCCAGCAGGTCGGCCAGGGCGTACGCCCCCAGAGCGTGGCCCTGCTCGGCGGACTGGCGCAGCCAGTACTCGGCCCCGGGCTCGTCACCGCGCTCGCGGTAGTGGCGCCCGAGAGCGTGCGCCGCCGCGGCGGAACCGGCGACGGCGGCGATCCGCCACCAGCCGGCCGCCTCGTCCGCATAGCCGCGCTGGTGCAGGAGGACGCCCAGGTTGTTGGCCGCCGCGCGGTCGCCGTCGGCGGTGGCTCCGCGCAGGTAGGCCTCGGCCCCGCTCAGGTCGCCCCTGCGCAGCAGCAGCGCACCGAGCACGCTCATCGACTCGGTGTCCCCGGCATCGGCGGCGCGGCGGTGGCGTGCCTCGTTCTCGGCGTTGTCCGCGCTCGCCGCGGTCTCCGCACTCTCGGCGTTCTCCACGCCGTCGGCGGTCTCTGCGGTCTCTGCACTGTCGACGGTCGCGGCACACTCCGCAGTCTCGGCGGTATCGATGTGGTCGTTGTACTGCGCGGCGGCAGCAGCAAATGCCACATCCGCCACTTTTTCCGCCGGATGGACGCGCTGTCGCACAAACCGCCCTGTCTCCAACAGAGTTGCCCTGTCCCCCATAAATACCATCGTCGCACCACCTACAACCCACGCACACCTGGAATATCGCGGCGAGCGAGGTCACTTCAGCGTTTTGTCGACATGCCCACAGGGAGACAAGTCAAACACGCTCGTGCCCAACTCGTGCCCCGCGAACCGCACTTCACGCAGACTGCACAGAAAAGTCACCACGACATGACGAAGGCCCGGATCCCCTGGAGGATCCGGGCCTTCGTCTTTCAGTAGCGGGGACAGGATTTGAACCTGCGACCTCTGGGTTATGAGCCCAGCGAGCTACCGAGCTGCTCCACCCCGCGTCGTTGTGTTCAAACCGTACCACGACGCGCGGGTGGAGCTTTACCGAGTTACTCAGCCGCCGCTGTCGGCACTCGCCGACGCAGCCGGTTTCTTCGATTCATCCGTCGCACTCGGGCTGCCGGCCTTGGGCTGGGCTGCGGCTGCCCGCTCCAGCGCGTCCTGCAGATCCTCCTGGGCCTTGCCGTAGGCGGTCCAGTCCTGCTCCTTCAGGGCCGTCTCGCCTGCCGTGTAGGCCTTCTGCGCGTCGGCGATCGCCTTCTTCAGCGCGGCATCACCGGTGGCCGGCGGTTCCGTCGTGTCGCCCGGTGGTCGCGTCGTATCGGCCGGTGGCTCGGTCGTATCGGAACCCTCGACCCCGAAGACCGCGTTGAGCGCCTCTCCGAGGCTGTTCTCGAAGACGATCTTCGATCCGTACGAGGCGGCGACCTTGCGCAGCAGTGGATAGTTCTGCGTGCCGCCGCGCGTGTACACCGGCTCGATGTAGAGGAAGCCCCCTTCGAGCGGGACCGTGAGCAGGTTGCCGTACTCGATGTCGGAGTCGGTGCCCTTGAGGTTTCTCACGAACTCGGCGACGTCGTCGTTGCCGTTGAGCTCACTCTGTACCTGGCCCGGGCCCTTCACCGTGGTGGTGACTCTCAGCAGCCTTATCGTGCCGTAGTCCTTGCTGGCCGCGTCGGCGTCCACCGCCATGAACGCCCCCAGGTCGGGTCGTCCCTTGGGTGTGAAGGTCGTCGTCAGCGAGAACTTCTGCGCCGCCTGATCCGGCATCTTTATGCTCAGGTAGTACGGCGGCACGGCACCGGACTCCTGGTTGGTCGGATCGTCCGGGACCTGCCACGCGTCACTGCCGCTGTAGAACTGCGCGGGGCTCGTGACGTGGTAGCGGGTGAGCAGTTCGCGCTGCACCTTGAACAGGTCCTGCGGGTAGCGCAGGTGGTCCATGAGGTCCTGCGGAATGTCCGTCTTGGACTTCACGGTCCCGGGGAACGCCTTGCGCCAGGTCTTGAGGACCGGGTCCTCGGTGTCCCACTCGTAGAGCGTGACCTTGCCGTCGTACGCGTCGACGGTGGCCTTCACCGAGTTGCGGATGTAGTTGACCTGGTTCTGCTGGGCGACGACCGCGCGCTGGTTGGTGGTCAGCGAGTCGGCCGTGGTGTCACCGAGCGTCGTACGCGAGGCGTACGGGTAGCCGTTGGTCGTGGTGTACGCGTCGACCACCCACTGGATGCGGTGGTTCACCACGGCCGGGTAGGCGTCGCCGTCGATGGTCAGCCAAGGGGCCACCGCCTCGACGCGCTCCTTGGGCGTGCGGTTGTAGAGAATCCGCGAACCGTCCCCGATGGCTCCCGAATACAGGATCTGCGGCTCGCTGAACGCCACCGCGTAGGCGGCGCGGTTGAAGGCGTTGGAGAGGCTGACCCCGCTCTTGCCCTTGTAACTGGTGGTCTTCTCGCCGTCCTCCTCGTAGTCGAGCTCCTTCTGGGGCCCGCCGACGATGGAGTACTGCTCGGTCTTCTCGCCGTAGTAGATCTCCTGCTTGTACTCGCCCAGCTCGCCGGTGGTCGGCAGGCCGGACTCGGTGAAGTCGGGAGATCCCTTCGGGTTCTTACCGGTGGTGGTGCCCCGGGCCGCGATCGCGCCGTAGCCGTGGGTGTAGGTGAAGTGGTCGTTGATCCAGTTGCGCTTGGGGATGCCCTGGAGGTTGAGCTCGCGCAGACCGATGACCGTGTCCTGCTCCTTGCCGGCCTCGTCCTTGTAGCGGTCGACGTCCAGCGTCTTGGGGAACTGGTAGTAGTTCCTCTTCTGCTGGAGCTGCTGGAAGGCCGGGGAGACGACGTTGGGGTCCATCACCCGGTAGCTGGCCGCGGCGTCCGCGCTGGCGCGGAGCTTCGCTTCGTCCTCCGTGGTCGACTTGCCCGAGTAGTCGGTGACCTTCGCGTCATCGATGTCGTAGGCGTCGCGCGTGGCCTTGATGTTCTTCTGAATGAACGGGGCTTCCTTGGCCTGCTCGTTCGGCTGGACCTGGAACTTCTGCACGATCGCCGGGTAGAGCCCGCCGATCAGGATCGCGGAGAGGACCATCAGCCCGAATCCGATCACCGGGAGCTGCCAGGTGCGGCGCCAGAGCGTCGCGAAGAACAACACGGCGCAGATCGCGGCGATGCAGAACAGGATGGTCTTCGCCGGCAGATAGGCGTTGGCGTCGACGTACCGCAGGCCCGTCCAGTTGTCCGTCGCCTTGAAGTCGCTCGACTTCACGGCCAGCCCGTAGCGGTCGAGCCAGTACGCCACGGCCTTCAGCGCGACGAAGATGCCCAGCAGCACCGAGAGATGGCCGGTGGCCGCCCCGGTCGCCCGCGCGCCGGGGCTGGTGATGCGCAGCCCGCCGTACAGGTAATGGGTCAGCGCGGCGGCGATCAGCGAGAGCACCGTCGCCGCGAAGCCGAAGCCCAGCAGGAAGCGGTACCACGGCAGGTCGAAGGCGTAGAAGGAGACGTCCAGGTGGAACTGGGGGTCCTTCTGGCCGAACGACACCCCGTTCACATACATCAGCCAGGTACGCCACTGGCCGGAGGCGGACGCACCGGCGATCAGGCCGACGAGCGCGGTGATCGCGAGCAGCACCCACTTCTTGTACGGGGCGAGACTCATCCGGTAGCGGTCCAGGCTCTGCTGCTCCAGGGACATCGCGCTCAGCGGCGGCCGGAGCCGGTGCGCGAGCCAGATGTTCACACCGATGGCGATGGCCATCAGCAGTCCGAAGACGAGGAACAGCCCGATCTTGGTCCACAGGGTGGTGGTGAAGACGGATGAATACGCGACCGACCTGTACCAGAGCCAGTCCGTCCAGAACCCCGCGAACATGACGAACGCCATGGCGAGGATCGCCAGGACGCCCAGTGTCATGAGCAGGGTTCGGGCGCGCCGGGACGGGCGGCCGACTCTGATCCGTGGCCCGGTCGGGCCTCCGCCGCGGTCCGGCATCTGGAAAGCCAACGTGCGCACCTCGAAGTTCGCGGTCGTGTGGAGCGGGCCCAGCGATCGTAGAGCCCACCTATGCAACTTACTGAGGCTTTACCTAGTTCCCGTTCCGGGGGCGGAAGGAGGCAGGATGTTGTCCATGCCCAACGTTTCCCCCTCAGGCCCTCCGATGGCCGCGAGCCCGCTCACTGTCGCCGTGCTCGAGATCGACGAGTACATCTCCGGTCTCGGCTGGGACCAGCCCGCCCGGCTCTTCGCCCTTGTCGACACCGCACGGCTGCGTGTCCAGGAGCCCGGACTCGCCGCTCAGCTCGGCCTCGACGACGACTCGAAGCCCGCCGCACTCACCCCTATCGAGCAGGAGGAGCTTCCCGCCGGTACCGCACTGGACGAGTTCCTCGCCACGATCGCCTGGCCCGACGCCGTCGTCGGGTGCGCGATGACGGTCGAGCGGCTGATGCTGCCGCCGTCCGCGGAGGCCTCAGTACCGGAAGGTCTCGACGACGCCCAGCTGACCAAGTGGGTCGCCAGGCACCCCGACCGGCAGGAGGTGCGGATGACCGTGGCCGTCCTGCGTGACGGTGCCCGCGAGTCGGCCGTGCGCCTGCGGGAGAAGGACTCGCCGAACGACGTGCGGACCGGCGCCGGTCTGGTGCCGGGGCTGGCCGAGGCGCTGGCCGCGACCTTCGAGTCCTGACCCTGCCTCCCACACCGACGTGGGGATGCGGTCAGCCTGCCGAGCAGCTCGGCAGACCGGCCGCGTCCCCGTTGCGGATCTTCTCCAGCGACTCCTTGGCGTCGTCGATGGTCTTGACCTTGACCAGCGTGAGCCCGTCCGGGGTGTCGGAGGCGGCCGACTCGCAGTTCTCGCCAGGGGTCAGGAAGTAGCGTGCGCCGGCGTTGCGCGCGCCGACGAGCTTCATGTTGATCCCGCCGATCGGTCCGACCTTGCCCTTGTCGTCGATCGTGCCCGTGCCCGCGATGAACTTGCCGCCCGTCAGCTGCCCCGGGGTCAGTTTGTCGACGATGCCGAGGGAGAACATCAGACCGGCGCTCGGACCGCCCACGTCGGCGAGCTTGATGTCGATCTCGAACGGGAAGGTGTGGTCCGTTCCCGCTTGGATGCCGACGATCGCCCGGTTCTCCTTGGGGGCCTTCTCGGTGGTGATGGTGATCTTCTCGCTGCCCACGGGCTCCTTGCCGGCCTTCTCGGCCGCCGCCGCGGTCTTGGCCGGGATGATCGTGAACGTGACGTCCTGGCCGGGCTCGTGCCGGGTGACCAGCTTCGCCACGTCGTCGGGCTGCTCCACCGCGGTGCCGTCGACGGCCTTGATCACGTCGCCCGCGTGAAGCCTGCCCTGTGAGGGGCTGTCCTTGAGGACCGTGGAGACGACGACCCGTGAGGACACCGGGATCCCCAGCTCGGTGAGGGCCGCGACCTTGGCGCTCTCCTGGGACTGGCTGAACTCCTCGGCGTTCTCCTGCGTCGACTGCTCCTCGGTCTTTCCGTCCGGGTAGAGCGTGTCGTGCGGGACGACCACGCTGTCGTGGCCCAGCCATCCGTAGACGGCCTCGACGAGGTTCATGTTGTAGTCGGCGCCGGTGACCCTGACCGTCGTCATGTTGAGATTGCCGGAGGTCTCGTACGTCTTGTGTCCGGTGATCTGCAGGACGGGCTCGCCGTCGACCTTGCCGAGTGTGTTCACGGTCGGCCCGGGGGACATCTCCGAGTACGGCACTTTGATCAGCACGCCTGCGCAGAGCAGCGCGATCAGGATCAGGGTGGAGGCGAGCATCGTCGCGGTGCGGCGTGGCATGGAACGACAGTACGGGAAGGGCCCGTCAGTGCACCGTCGGGGCCGGTCCGTACGAGGGCCGTGGCCGGGCGTGGCGAGGACGCCGGGCGAGGGAGCCGGGGGTTGACGGGCTGCGGATTGGCGACTGCGTACGACCGGTCTGGTGTCAGACGTTCGATATCTGCTCGACCGGCTCGGAAGCGGAGTGTGAGCGCTCCATCGCTTCACGGAACCGGGCATAGCCGGCGAGCTCGGTGACGTCCCCGGTCGTGCGATTACGGGCGGCCCAGCTTCCCCATATCGCAGCACCGAACGCAGCGAAAAGTGGAATCAACAACCAGGCGAGTGCTGCCATGACGACCTCCCTGCCCCATGAGCGACCGCAACTGAACGATCAGCAGATTAACCATCTGCAGAACCAACGCTCATGGCAGGGGTGTGGTTACGCAAATCGGGGTGGATGTCCGCCTGTACGGTTTGCGCTCAGCAGGCGCCGACCCACTCCTCCGTACCGTCGGAGAAGCGCTGGTGCTTCCAGATCGGGACCTCGTGCTTGAGGTCGTCGATGAGCTTGCGGCAGGCCTCGAAGGCCTCCGCGCGGTGCGGGCAGGAGACCGCCACCACCACCGCGAGATCGCCGACCTCCAGTTCACCCACCCGGTGTACGGCGGCCAGTGCCCGGACCGGGAAACCGGCGACGACCTTCTCCGCCACCCGGCGCATCTCGTCCTGCGCCGAGGGGTGGCACGAATAGCCCAGCGCCCCGACGTCCTGACCGCCGTCGTGATTGCGCACGGTGCCGACGAAGAGCGCCGTGCCGCCCGCCGCGTCGTCGCCGACAGCGCGGAAGACCTCGTCCAGGGACAGCGGTGTGTCGCGGATCTCCAGCAGCCGGATGGGGTCCTGTGCCGCCTGCTCGCCGGGGTGGTCGTACGTGGGTGCCATGACAGCCATCGTGCCGTACCGCCGCTCCATCGCGGAATACGGCTTTCACCCGGCGGGCCGTCGGCCGCCTTGGAGCCTCCTACAGGTGCCGGCTCGCAACGCCGGCTGCGGCTCCGGACGCGACCTCGTGCCCGGGCCGGCGAGCTCCGCCGGTCCGGGCCCTAGAACCGGCGACGGGCCTTGCGGGCACGGCGTACCAGGGCCGCGGTGCCGAGCAGCGCCACCGTCGCGCCGGCGGCTCCGGCCGCGGTCGCGTCCTTGCGGCCGAGCCGGCGGCCGGCGACGGTGTGGCGCCCCTCGACCTCTTCCAGCAGAGCGGCGAGCACCTCCTCGTTCGTCCAGCTCGGGCGCCACCCCGCGTCGTGCAGGCGGCTCACGCTGACCACCCAGGGATGCATCGTGTACGCCAGGTCGCCCGCCGGTGACGGGGTCAGGCCGATCCGGTGGAGCCGGGCGGCGGCACCGAGCGCGACGGCCGAGGGAAGCTCCATGCGGCGGACGCCGCTGAGCTCCTCGACCTCAGCCTGTTCGAGCCACCCGTCACAGCCGACCGCGAACTCTCCGTCGATCTTTTCCAGCGCTGCGTACTCCAGCGCCGTGACCAGGTCGTCGACGTGGCAGAACTGCCACGTGGGGCGCGACCCGGCGACGACCAGGAGGCGCGGCGACTCGAAGTAGCGGGTCAGCGCCGTGTCCGTACCGCCGACGAGCACGGTGGGACGGACCACGGTGACCTGGAGTCCGGGGTGGGCGCGGGGCGCGCGGCGGCCGAGGCGTTCGATCTCCAGCAGGTCGCCGACGCCGGTCGCCTCGGCGGTGGCGCGCAGCTCGGCGTCCTCGGCGAGCGGGACGTCGTTGTCGGGCAGTGCGCCGTAGACCATGGCCGAGGTGCACAGCACGACGCGGTGGACGCCCACGGCCGCGGCCGCGGTCAGCACGGTCTGGGTGCCGCGCACGTTGTAGGCGGTGCGGGCGGCCGGGTCGGTCTCCAGGTCGAGATCGAGCGCCAGGTGGACCACCACGTCGGCGCCGCGCAGTTTCTCCGCGATCGCGGGGTCGCGCACGTCGAGAATGTGCCAGGTCGCCTCGGAGACCTCTCCGCGGCGCTCGTCGATGGCGATGACCTGCTTGATCTCCTCGGACGCCGCCAGGCGTGCGGTGAGCAGCTCACCGACACCCGTCGCGGCTCCGGTGACCGCCACGACAGGGCCGCGGCTTCCGGAGCGGCTGCGGACGGTCTTGTTCTCGGGCGAAGGGTCGGCCAGGTTTCGCGCTGCGCGAACCTGAGGATCTGGGGAACTCACCGGGCGTCTCCAGCGGTTGTCTTCAGTACGTACCCGAATGACGCGTACGTACCAGGTGCGTCCATCCTGCCGCAGGCCGGAAGCAGGCGGAGCACTGAGGCCCCGAGCGGACTTGGTGTCTACGCTGGATGGTGATGTCGGGCAGTCGCCGTCGGTTCGAGCCGGCGGCCCTACGAGCCGAGGAAACCCGTGAGTGACACCCCATTCGGATTCGGCCTTCCGCCGGAGGAGCCGGACGACGGCGACAAGGGCAAGAAGAACGACCCCACCGGAGGTGGGCAGGGTTCGGGCGGTCCGGCGAACCCGTTCGGCTTCGGCCCCGGCGCGGGCGGTGACAACCCCTTCGCCGCCATGTTCGGCTCCATGAACCCGAACGACCTGGGCGCCGCCTTCCAGCAGCTCGGCCAGATGCTGAGCTACGAGGGCGGCCCGGTGAACTGGGACATGGCCAAGCAGATCGCCCGCCAGACGGTTTCGCAGGGCACCCCCGACGGCACCAAGGACGCAAGCGTCGGCCCGTCGGACCGTTCCGCGGTCGACGAGGCGCTGCGCCTGGCGGACCACTGGCTCGACGGCGTGACGTCGCTGCCCTCCGGTTCCGTCTCGACCGTGGCGTGGAGCCGTGCCGAGTGGGTCGAGGCTTCCCTTCCCGCCTGGCAGAAGCTGGTCGACCCGGTGGCCGAGCGTGTCGGCCTCGCCATGGGTGATGTGCTGCCCGAGGAGATGCAGGCGATGGCCGGCCCGCTGATCGGCATGATGCGGTCGATGGGCGGCGCGATGTTCGGCCAGCAGATCGGACAGGCCGTCGGCGTGCTCGCCGGCGAGGTGGTCGGTTCCACCGACATCGGGCTGCCGCTCGGACCGGCCGGCAAGGCCGCCCTGCTTCCGCTGAACGTCGAGCGGTTCGGCAAGGACCTGAGCGTGCCGCAGGACGAGGTACGGCTGTACCTGGCCCTGCGCGAGTCCGCCCACCAGCGGCTCTTCGCCCATGTGCCGTGGCTGCGCTCGCATCTGTTCGGTGCGGTCGAGGGCTACGCGCGCGGGATCAAGGTCGACACCAGCAAGCTGGAGGACGTGGTCGGCCAGTTCGACCCCTCGCAGCCGGAGCAGCTGCAGGACGCCCTCCAGCAGGGCATGTTCCAGCCGGAGGACACCCCGGAGCAGAAGGCCGCCCTGGCTCGCCTGGAGACGGCGCTCGCGCTCGTCGAGGGCTGGGTGGACGCCGTGGTCCACGAGGCCGCGAAGTCCCGGCTGACCTCCGCGGACGCGCTGCGCGAGACGATGCGCAGGCGCCGCGCCTCCGGCGGTCCCGCCGAGCAGACGTTCGCCACGCTCATCGGTCTCCAGCTGCGTCCGCGCCGGCTGCGGGACGCATCGCGACTGTGGGCCTCGCTCACCGACGCGCGGGGGCTCGACGGGCGCGACGCGTTGTGGGAGCACCCCGACATGCTGCCCACCGCCCACGACCTCGACGATCCGGACGGGTTCGTCCACCACGAGCAGCTGGACTTCTCCGAGCTGGACAAGATGCTCGGCGAGGCGGCGAAGGGGCCGCAGAAGCCCGCAGCGGAGCCTTCGGACGACGCCGACGCCGGTGACACCGACGACAAGGACGACACCGACAAGTGAGCCTGCACGATGATGCCGTCCTCGTACTGAAGGGCTACGGAACCGGGGCGGATGCCACCCAGGAGGAGCTGCGCCAGGCGTACCTGGACCATCTGGCACGGCATCCCGACGGCATGTGGAAGGCCTGCGGGGCCGGACATCTGACGGCCAGCGCGCTGGTCGTCGATCCGGAGCGCGGCAGGGTGCTGCTCACGCTGCACCGGAAGCTGCGGATGTGGCTGCAGATGGGCGGCCACTGCGAACCGGGGGACGGCTCGCTGGCCGCAGCAGCGCTGCGCGAGGCGACGGAGGAGTCCGGTATCGCCGGCCTGGCCCTGCTCGAGGGCGGCCCGGTGGTCCTGGACCGCCATCCGATCCCCGCACCGTGCCACTGGCACCTGGACGTCCAGTACGCGGCTCTGGCGCCGTCGGGCGCGGCGGAGCGGATCAGCGAGGAGTCGCTCGACCTCCGCTGGTTCGCCTACGACGAGGTCGCCGGGGTCGCCGACTCCTCGGTGGTCCGCCTCATGGAACGTACGCGCACCGCCCTGGACGCCGGCCGGTAGCCGGAAGCCGGCGGTACGGGTGAGGGGCGGCCTCCGGGAGGCCGCCCCTCACCCGTCCATGCCACTGTGCCCGTCTCACCCCTCGTACGCAGGGACGGGCGGGACCGCTCAGTTCCAGGCGTTGTTCTGGTTCTGCGCGTGAGAACCCTGCTGCCCCATGCCGAACTGGGCACCGAGGCCCTGGCCGATCTGGGCACTCTGCGGCGGCAGCACCTCGCTGGGCTGCACCAGGGCGAAGCCCTGGCCGAGGAAGCTGAGCTCCCAGCCCTCGCCCGTGTTGCCACGTCGGCGGAAGACGCCCGAGGAATGCGTCTGTGCCTGCATCTGCACCCGCAGTGAGCTGGACCAGGCGACGATCGCGTCGGCGTCGGCGTTGACGTACTTGTCGGGTGTGACCTGCATCATCAGCGGCTGGCCGGAGGTCATCAGCGCGACCTTGCCGGTGCCGGAGATGTTGAGCTGGTACTTGCCGGTGCCCGAGATTCCGTACTGGCTGTCCACCGCGATGACCTCGGTGTGCAGGGAGGAGTCGAGCGCCAGGACGTAGGAGCTGTCCACCGTCAGACCGTCGCGGTCGACGTCCACCACGTGGACGTACTGCGCGAGGTTGGCGAGGTAGACCGTGCCCTGCCCCGAGCAGCGCATCAGGTCGAGGCCCTCACCGGTGGTGGCGCGAGCGCGGCGCTGTCCGTGCGACTGGTACTCGCCGTCGAACTCCATCAGGCCCTGGTACGCGACCATGGCTCCCTTGCGGGCGAGGACGTCGTCGTGGCCGGTCAGCGCGACCCGCAGGAGCTGCGGGTTCTGGACCGTGTACCGCTCCTGGGACTGCTGTTCCGTATAGCTGAAAAGCGGACTCTGCATGGTGTGTTCTCCCTCCCCGTCAGTTCCGGACCCGCAGGCGGTCGGTACTGTCCTCGCTCGGCTGGACGACGACGATCCCCTGGCCGGAGAAGGCCATCTGGAACGCCTCGCCGCTGCCCCGCCCGATGAGCGAGGAGGCCTTGAAGCTGCGCTTGCCCTTCACCTTGAGGTTCGGGGACCAGGCCACGAGGGCGTCCGGGTCGACGTACGTCTCGTCCTCGCCACGTCCGCAGTCGACGACGATCGGTGTGCCGCGCGAGGTGATCGCGACCCAGCCGGTACCGGAGATGCAGACGTTCCACAGGCCCTGGCCGGCGAACTTGGCCAGCCCCTTGACCCTTTCGACACCCCAGGTGAGGTGGCCGTCGAAGGCGAGGACGTTGGTGCCGTTGACCGAGAGGGAGTCGTTGTTGAGATTGATGACGACCACGTCGGCGCCGTAGTCGGCGAGGTAGAGCAGCCCGTCGCCGGCGCACTTCATCAGGGGCGCGCCCTCGCCGGTGATCCACTGCGAGGCGATCTGGCGGACGGCCGGCGGGTTGGGCTCGTACTGGATGAAGCCCTCGTACGCCACCATCGAGCCGGTGCGCGCGTACAGGTCCTGACCGGTCGCCATGGCGACCTTCAGCATCGAATGGCCGTGGTTCTCCATCCGGGCCGTGACGGGTGTCGGGGCGTAGCCCGCGAGTTGCTGATTCATGACGGGCTCCCTCAGACCTCGTAGGGCTGGACGACGATGAAGTTGCCGGGGGCGCCCCGGAACTGGAGGTTCACGGTCTCCCCGCTGTGTCCGGGGTAGGCGTTGCGGCGCAGCCGGACCTGACTGGAGATGATCACCTGGGACGCGGCCGACCATGCCACGACGGCGTTGCAGTCGGCGAAGGTGGTCGGGGTGACCGGCAGGACGACGGGGACACCGTGGGTCTTGACGACGATGGTGCCGGTGCCCTGGAACTGCATGGTGAACAGGGCCCCGCCGGGGATGCCGTGGCCCTCGATCCTGCGTACCTCGTACTGCAGCGACTCGTCGAAGGCGAGGACGCTCTCGGCCGAGACACAGATGCCGTCGCCCTGGAGCTCGATGGCGTGCAGATGGGAGCCGTCCTCGGCGAGGAAGACCTGGCCACGGCCGGTGCAGCGCATCAGCTGCATTTCCTGGCCGGTGGCGTTGCCCACCATCCGGCCGGCGAAGCCGGCACCCTTGTAGCCGAAGTCGACCTTGCCCTGGTACATCACCATGCTGCCCTGGCGGGCCAGCACTCCGGCTCCGCCCATGGTGAGGTCGACGCGCATGAGTTGCTGGTTCTGCGGGGTCCAGCGCTGACCGGTGGCTGTCTCCTTGTACGGCTGGAGCGCGGCCAGGAGGCCGGCACCGGCCTGCGGTACCCCCTGGGGAACACCTTGCGGCATTCCCTGCGGGGCGCCTGGCGGCTGCTGTCCGTACGGAGCCGGTGCGGGCTGCCCGAACGGCGCGGGTGCCTGTGCCGGGACCTGTCCGAACTGCGGCTGCTGGGGCGGCTGCCCGTAAGGAGCCGGTGCGGGCGGCGGCGGCACGCTGACGCCGTGCTGCGGTGCCAGCGGCGCCGCTATCGTCGGCGCGGCGTGCATCTGCTGCTGCGGCGCG
This sequence comes from Streptomyces sp. NPDC005761, assembly GCF_040630635.1. Lineage (NCBI taxonomy): Bacteria > Bacillati > Actinomycetota > Actinomycetes > Kitasatosporales > Streptomycetaceae > Streptomyces > Streptomyces sp. NPDC005761. Next base: position 49,574 of record NZ_JBEXXX010000022.1, read on the forward strand.
GGTGCCTGAGCCGCCGGTGCGCCGAAGGACGGCGCGGGCTGCGGTGCGGCCGGGGCGCCGAAGGAGGGGGCGGGGGTCGTTGCCTGTGCGGGCGGGGCGAACGACGGGGCGGCGGACTGCGGCTGGGGAGCGGCGGGGGCCTCCTCGGCGACCTCGCCGCCGAAGTTCTTCAGCAGCGCGTCGAGCCCGCCGTCGAAGCCCTGGCCGACGGCGGCGAACCGCCAGACGTCCTTGAGGTAGAAGTCACCCAGCATCACGGCACGCTCGGTGGTGAACTCCGAGCCCGTGAACGCGTACCTGACGACTTCTTCGCCACCCGCGACAATCCGGATGTACCCGGGGCCGACCTGCGACATCTGTCCGGCACCGTCCAGCGTCGCGGTGAAGGACAGCTTGTGAATGCTCGCCGGAATGCGGTCCAGGGTGACGCGGAACGACTCCGTGTCACCGGCCTGCGCACCAAGGAGCTGAATGGACTCCTCAGGCGATTTCGGCTGGTTGAAGAAGATGAAATAACGGTCGTCGGAGAGCTGCTCATTGGCATCGAGGCCGAAGCAGCTGATGTCAAAGGTCAGTCCCGGGCCGGCGATCTGCACACCTACGTACAGGTCCGTCCCCGGCGTGAGATCGCTGATCTTGGCCTTGTGGCCGCGTTGGAATTCCCTGGCCATGCGTAACGACCGTCCCCCATCCGGAAGGTAAATGCGTCGCGTCAGGCTAACCGCAAACTCAGGTCCTGGGCCAAGCCGGTACAGACCCGGTACAAAAACACGAACGTCACTCGCCGCGTGCGGCAGGAAGGTGGGGCAGCCGGTCGGCGGCCACCACCCCTTCGAGATACCCCCGGGCCCGCTCGGTACGGGGGTAGGAGTCGAGGAGCCGCCAGAACCGCGGTCCGTGCCCGGGCACCAGGAGATGGGCCAGCTCGTGGACGAGTACGTAGTCGACGACGTACTCCGGCATGCCCTGCAACCGGTGCGAGAGCCGGATGCTGCCCTCGGCCGGGGTGCACGACCCCCACCGGGTGTTCTGATTGGTCACCCACCGGACCGAGAGGGGCCGGGCCCGGCCGTCGAAATACAGGGCGGACAGCCGCTCCGCCCGCTCCACGAGCGCACTGTCGCCGAGGATCCGCTTGTTCTCCTGGGCGGCGAGCTTGTCCAGCATCACGCTCACCCAGCGCTGCTCCTCGGCCGCGGACATCCGGGCGGGGATCAGCACGATCGTGCGATCGCCCTCCCGGTACGCGGAGACCGTTCTGCTGCGGCGGGTGCTCCTGCGGACCTCGACCGCGCTCGTCGCCGAGGCACGGGGCGGGTGGTCGGCCGCACTGCGCCGGTGGGTTCCGGCGCCGCGCGCGGAAGTCTCCCCGGCAGAGCCGGGTGTCGGGTCGGCGGGCACGCCACGACGTTACCCGCTGTCAGTGGGGGAAGTCCCGCCTCCGGGACGGTTCACACATGATCCACCTCATGGCTTGCACCATTTGAACGACTAATACCCCCTGCCTGTGGACAACTTTTCGCACGGTTCCGCGGCGCGCCTCATTCTGGCAATGGATCTCACGCAGCCACACAGACCGGAGGAAGCCGTGCATCCGATGTTGAAGCCCGCACTACGCCGCGCATGGCGCGGCAGCGGCACCGTGCAATTCGGCGTGACCCCCGCACATGCGGTCAAGGTCGGTCCGATGGATATCGCGACGGGCTGTTTCCTGGAACTGCTCGACGGAACACGCGGGATGCCTCTGCTGCGCGAAGAGGCCCGGGCACTGGATCTGAATGATCATCAAGTGGACACACTCGTGGCGCGGTTGATGGACGCGGGACTCGTCGACGACGTGCGGGCGGGCGGACCGGAAGCCGATGCGTTACGGAACCGGCTGGACGCACTGGAGCAGTACCGGCCCGACCTGGCGTCACTCTCTGTCGTCCATCCCGAGCCGGGCGGCGGAATGCGACGGCTGGCGGCCCGCCGCTCCATGCGGGTCCAGGTGCGGGGAGCCGGACGGGTCGGCGCCGCGATCGCGGCGGTGCTTTCCGGGTCGGGGGTGGGCCGGGTCGAGGTCCTGGACGGCGGGTGCGCCGAACCGTGCGACGTGTCGCCCGGGGGCCTGCCGGTTTCGGCGGTCGGTGAGCGCCGGGACTCGGCGGCGCGCCAACTGGTCCGCCGGTCCTTCCCCGGTCCTGCGCCTCGGGGCGTGCAGTCGGCGGCGGGCCGCGCGAGCGGGGAGCCCGGTCTGTCCCTGATCGTCGTCGCCCCGCGCGACGGCCTGACCGGCTACGTTCCCGATCCGCGCACCGCCGAGCCGTGGATCGCCTCGGGTACGCCCCATCTCTATGCAGGGGTCATCGAGGCCACCGGGTTCGTCGGACCGCTGGTGCTTCCGGGAGGCACGGCCTGTGCGGGCTGCCTCGATCGGCACCGCCGGGACCGGGACCAGCAGTGGCCGCGCATGCTGGCTCAATGGCAGTCCGGGCGGCGCACCGCCGTGCAGGCGTGCGATCTGGGACTGGCGACAGCGGTGGCGGGGCTTGCGGCGTCCCATGCGCTGGCCTTCCTCGACGGCGAACTGCCGGCCAGTACCGGGGCGCGCTGGGAAGCCTCGCTGCCGCTGTCGGACTGGCGGTCGGAGCAGATCGGGGCGCACGTCGACTGTTCCTGTGGAGCGAGTGGGCACACTGAAGGGGTGCGCACCTCCGGGGCCGGCACGGCGCACGACACAATGGCCGGGTAACCGCCGCACGCAGCGCGGCAGTCTGGGTTTTGGAGGGGCATATGTCTGATCTTCCCCGGAAGGCGGTCACTCGAACTGCCAAGCTGGCCACGCTGCCTTTGGGGTTCGCCGGCCGGGCCACGTGGGGTCTGGGAAAGCGCATCGGCGGGAAGTCCGCGGAGCTGGTGGCCCGCGAGGTCCAGCAGCGCACCGCCGATCAGCTCTTCAAGGTGCTGGGCGAGCTGAAGGGCGGGGCCATGAAGCTCGGACAGGCACTGTCCGTCTTCGAGTCCGCCCTGCCGGAGGAGGTCGCGGGCCCCTACCGCGCCGCCCTGACGAAACTGCAGGAGGCAGCCCCTCCCCTGCCCACCGCCACGGTGCACGCAGTGCTGGCGGAACGGCTCGGCGAGGACTGGCAGGAACTGTTCCTGGAATTCGAGGACAAGCCGTCGGCCGCCGCCTCGATCGGGCAGGTGCACCGGGCGGTGTGGCACGACGGCCGGGACGTGGCCGTGAAGGTGCAGTACCCGGGCGCGGGTGAGGCACTGCTCTCGGATCTCACACAGCTCAGCCGGTTCGCCAGGCTGCTCGGCCCGCTGGTCCCCGGCATGGACATCAAGCCGCTCATCACGGAGATGCGGGACCGGGTGTCGGAGGAACTGGACTACGAGCAGGAGGCGCGGTCGCAGCGGGAGCACGCGGAGGAGTTCGCGGACGACCCCGATGTCGTGGTCCCCGGGGTGGTCCACCAGGCCGATCAGGTGCTGGTCACCGAATGGATCGACGGGGTGCCGCTGGCAGATGTGATCGCCGGGGGGACCCCCGAGCAGCGGGACCGGGCCGGGCAACTGCTGGCCAGGTTCCTGTTCTCCGGGCCCGCGCGCACCGGGTTGCTGCACGCGGACCCGCACCCGGGCAATTTCCGCCTGCTCCCCGCAGACCCGTCCTTTGCGACGGACAGCGAAGTTGATCAGGACGATGCCGCGGATTCAGGTGCGGACGCCGGTGCGGCTCAGTGGCGCCTGGGGGTACTGGACTTCGGCACGGTGGACCGGTTGCCGGGCGGGCTGCCGCAGACCATCGGGGACTCCTTGCGTCTGACGCTCCAGGGAGATGCGGACTCCGTGTACGAACTGCTGCGTGAGGAAGGGTTCGTCAAGGACTCGATCGAGCTCGCACCGGACGCGGTACTCGACTATCTGCTCCCGATCATCGAACCCGCCGAGGTGGAGGAGTTCACCTTCAGCCGGAGCTGGATGCGCAATCAGGCCGCCCGCATAGCGGACCCGCGCTCTCCCGCCCACCAGCTGGGCAAGCAGCTGAATCTGCCGCCCTCCTACCTGCTCATACACCGGGTGACGCTGAGCACGATCGGCGTGCTGTGCCAGCTCGGCGCCACGGTCCGGCTGCGCGAGGAACTGGAGTGCTGGCTTCCGGGGTTCCTGGCGCCGGACGAGGAGGCGGAGACGGAGACTCCTCGGGAAGAGGGCACAGCCGATGAGTACGAGGTGGCGGAGGAAGCGCCCGTGGAGGAGGCCGCGGCCGGAGCGGACATGACGTAGCGGCTCCGCGCCGGACACCCCGCGTGGGGTCTTGCGTCATTCACCACCGGGCGGAGTCGAGGCGGCCTTCGATGGCCCTGATGTGGGTGCGGGCGCAGTCGTCACAGAAGTAGCGGCGACTGCCGTTCTCCATGGAACAGAGCCAGGTCGGCGGAGCGTTCTCGCTCCCGGACCGGGCCCCGCACAGGGCGCATACGACGTCATCGGTGCCGCCCGCTCCGGGGCGACGGGTCTGCTCGTCCACCCCGTGACGATAACTCCGCGGCGCCGTTCCGGCGCGGCACCGCCGACGGCTCCGGCTGCTCCGGCGGCGTCAGCGGGGGCTCAGCGGGACCGGCCCGGACACGACCGCGGGGCCGGTCCGAGTGGACCGGCCCCGCGGTAGGGGTACGGATGTGGGTCCTGCTTGCCGGGGAGCAGAGAGCGGCTGCCCCCCGGCGGATACTGCCGGCGTGCGGTCCTGCTGGGTTCAGTGCATGACCGCCATGGCCAGCGCGCGGCGGGCGCGCAGAGAGGCGCGCTCGGCCCTGCGCTGCATCCGCCGCGCGGTGATCAGGCGCACGGCCTGACGTTCCGCTTCGGCTTCCCGCAGGCGGTCGTGCATATGCGCACGAGCCAGGGCTTCTGGGATGAGTTGCATCTCACGGGTCCTGTTCTGACGCGAGTCGTTCGCGCCGATGATGGTGACGTCCGGTGTCGCGGAGCCGACGGGCTCCCTCGTGGGGATGGTCATTGGTGCCTGGTTTCGGGGGTCGTGGGTCAGGGGACGGTCGATGGTTCCGATGCGTTTCATGGGCTTGGGGGCCATGACCCCCAGGTCGGCGGTCACGCCGCGACCGGGTTCTTGCGCGGACGGCCACGCGGCCGCTTGCGAGCGACGACGACGCCCTGGATGAAGAGCTCGCCACCCCAGACGCCCCAGGGCTCGCGGCGCTCCTTGGCGCCGGCGAGGCAGGCCTCGACGAGCGGACAGGTGCGGCAGAGGGACTTGGCGTACTCGACGTCGGCCGGCGACTCGGCGAAGAAGACCTCGGGGTCGTAGGAGCGGCAGGGGACGGGCACGCCGAGGTTCTCGATGGCGTCGTCGAGCGCGGTGAGCGCAGTGAGGGGGATCAAGGTGGAGTCCTCCGTGAGGCCGGGCGGGGGGATCGTGTCGGAAGGCGGGACGGACGGGGCGTGCGCTTCGAGTTGCACGGTGGTGGTGTCCTCGTCTGGTTGTTTCCGGCCTGTTGGCCGGGGGCGGCTGGTACCAGTTCTTGCTTGTCCCGAGGCTCCTTCGTGCTGTCTCGTCCGTTCGGACAAAACAAAAGGGCCGCGGATCCCGAGTGGGGTTCCGCGGCCCTGAAGGCGCCGGTCCGATCGTCGATCAGACTGGATCACTCCAGGGTTCAGGCCCACGGAAGGCCCACATCGTGTGGTGGTGCGTCGTCTTCTTGGCTCCGGCTTCCGCTCCCGCACCGACGGCCGCAAAGGCATAGGCCTGGGCCTGTCCCTTCGCTACTGCTGCTGCCGGTGCCTGGGTCGGTCGCTCATTGCGCTCCCGCACAGGAAGGCTTGCCAGAGACAGAGGGCTGACGGCAGAAATGCCGGACATACCGGTGCCACGAAGCGAGGAAGCCGAAGAGCGGGCGAGGCCGAGCGAGCAGGCGGAGACGACCGAGAGATCGGTCATTTTGTTGGTCTCGATGATGCTGATCACTTCAATCGCCTCCTCTCGGCGTCTCTGGGGACCGGTCGAGCCGGTCCTGCGTATTCGGATAAGTACAGCACAGGGTCAGGGCTTCAGAGAAGTCGCTGTTCCCGTGGTTAAGAACCTATGGTGATGACTGGGGCGGGCGCAAACTATTTTTTCGACGAGTTTTTCTCACATCTCCTCGTCGGCCGCTCCGGGGCCCTCAACCCCGTCCCCACCTGCGCAGATGTCCAGCACGGCGGCGCCGAACCGGCCCAACTTCCGCGCGCCGACCCCGGAGATCCCGGCCAGTTCGCCCTCCGTGCCGGGCACCGACTCGGCGATCGCCATCAGCGTCTTGTCGGTGAACACGCAGTACGCGGGCTGGCCGATGTCCTGCGCCCGCGCCGCGCGCCAGTCGCGCAGCCGCTCGTACAACGCCTCGTCCATGTCCGACGGGCAGTCGTCGCAGCGCATCAGCTTCATCTCGCCGGCGTCCGTCAGTGTCTTGCCGCAGACCCGGCACAGTGCGGGCCCGCGCCTCTTGCGCCGGACCGCGGCCGGGCGCTCGATGCCGCCGCTGCCGCCCGCCGTCGCCCGGCCCCCGGGTGCCGCGGAGCCGGGGCGCAGCCCGCTCAGGAACCGGCTCGGCCGGCGGCCCGCCCGGCCACCGGGTGAGCGCGCCAGCGACCACGACAGGGAGAGGTGGAAACGGGCCCTGGTGACACCGACATAGAGCAGCCGGCGCTCCTCCTCGATCTGTTCGTCCGTCTTGGCGTAGGTGATCGGCATCATGCCCTCGGTCAGCCCGACCAGGAACACGGCGTCCCACTCGAGGCCCTTCGCCGAGTGGAGCGAGGCCAGCGTGACGCCCTGGACCGTGGGGGCGTGCTGCGCGGCAGCCCGCTCGTCCAGTTCGGCGACCAGGTCGGACAGGGTCGCACCCGGCCTGGCCTGTTCGAAGTCCTCGGCCAGCCGGACGAGAGCGGCCAGGGACTCCCAGCGGTCGCGCACTGCCCCCGATCCTGTGGGCGGCTCGCTGCTCCAGCCCTTGGTGGAGAGCACCGCCCGCACCTCGGACGGCAGCCCCTCCGCATCGTCCAGCAGGGAGTCGTTGCCCCCGGCCCGGGCAGCCCCGCGCAGGGCGACACCCGCCTCCCGCACCTCCGGGCGGTCGAAGAACCGCTCCGCGCCCCGGAGCTGATAGGGCACGCCCGCGTCCGCGAGGGCCTGCTCGTAGACCTCGGACTGGGAGTTGACCCGGTAGAGCACGGCGATCTCACCGGCCGGGACTCCGGCGGCGATCAGATCCCGGATACGGCGGGCGGTGCCCTCGGCCTCGGCTGGTTCGTCCGCGTACTCCAGGTAGGCGGGTTCCGGGCCGGACTCGCGCTGCGAGACCAGTTCGAGCCGGTGCTCGGCGGCCCGCCCGCGGGCCTGCGTGAGCAGCCCGTTGGCCAGATGGACGACCTGGGGCGTGGAGCGGTAGTCCCGGACGAGCTTGACCACCGTGGCCCGTGGGTGGCGGGTGCGGAAGTTGAGCAGGTGGTCGGGCGTGGCTCCGGTGAAGGAGTAGATCGTCTGGCTTGCGTCGCCGACGACGCAGAGGTTGTCCCGGTCGCCGAGCCAGAGATCGAGGAGCCGCTGCTGGAGCGGGCTCACGTCCTGGTACTCGTCGACGACGAAATGCTGGTACTGACGGCGGACGTGATCGGCGATGTCGTGGCGGTCCTGCAGGATGCCGACGGTGAGGAGCAGCACGTCCTCGAAGTCGATCACCGTGCGGTCCCGCTTCAGCTGCTCGTACATCGCGTAGACCTGGGAGATCTCGGCGGGATCGCGCGGGGCGTCCCGCTGGGACTTGGCGACCACGGCCGGATAGTCGGCGGGCACGGTCTGGGTGACCTTGGCCCACTCGATCTCGCTCGTGACATCGCGCAGCTCATTGCGGTCGAGCCGGATGCGGCAGCGGGCCGCCGCCTCGGCGACCAGCTGGACCTTGCGCTCCACCAGCCGGGGCAGATCGCCACCGACTGCTTTCGGCCAGAAGTACTGGAGCTGCCGCAGCGCCGCGGAGTGGAAGGTACGCGCCTGCACCCCGCCGGCTCCGAGCTGGCGCAGGCGCCCGCGCATCTCGCCGGCGGCACGGTTGGTGAACGTGACGGCAAGCACACTCGTCGGCTGGAGTATCCCCGCGCGCACCCCGTACGCGATGCGGTGCGTGATGGCCCGCGTCTTGCCCGTACCGGCTCCGGCCAGCACGCATACCGGGCCCTGCAGGGCCACGGCGACCTCGCGCTGCTCGGGGTCGAGCCCGTCGAGGACGGCGTCGGCGGTGTCGGGGACCTGGGGGAAGAGGGTGGAATGCGTTGCTGATGTCACCCCGCCATGCTGCCAGGTCGAAAGGGGCGGCCGCGGAAGTTGTCCACAGGGGTGCCGCATCTGTCGTACTAATACGAAGGGGGGAGCGGCCCCCTGCCGAGGGTTCCCGGCCGACGTGGGGGCGGCCCCGGGAATGGTGGCCAGGTCACGTACGTTCCCCTTCCGTGCGGCAACGCACGTCCCGGATTCTCCGTGTGACCCCGTCGTGATGGACGGGTGTGACGGAAGAGACCACGACGGGACGTGACGGGATTGCCGTGACCGATGAGACAGAGGAGCGCGAAGACATGCCGGGCACTGTGACGATGTACAGCACCACGTGGTGCGGCTACTGCCGTCGGCTCAAGGGCCAGATGGACCGCGAGGGCATCGCGTACACCGAGATCAACATCGAGCAGGACCCGGAGTCGGCGGCCTTCGTCGAGAAGGCGAATGGCGGGAATCAGACGGTGCCTACCGTCCTCTTCCCGAACGGCTCGACCTTGACGAACCCGAGCCTGGCCCAGGTGAAGCAGGCACTGGGCGCCTGACCCGCAGCACGGACACGACCCCCGACCGGCCCGGCGCCGGATCGGGGGTCTTCGTGTATGCCCGCACCCGCGCGACGCGGCCCTCGCGTCGGCGCGACCGGTGCTGCGCTCCGCCCAGGGTCGCGCCGGCCGTCTCGTCCTCGGTGATCGTGCCGTCCGACCGCCGATTGCCCGCTGCCGCGTCAGCTCGCGCTGACCGCTCGCCAAGCCAGACACCGGCCCCGCCCGCACAAACCGACTATCGACTGCCGACTGCCGACTGCCGACTGCCGACTGCCGACTGCCGGATCAACTCGCGCGGACCGGCTTCGGGAGCGGCTTGCCGTACCAGATCTCGATCAGGCGGGCAGCGATCGAGATGCCGAACGGCGGCAGGATCTCGCCCGACTCGAAGGCGGCCGTCAGCTCCTCGCGGGAGAACCAGCGGGCCTCCTCGATCTCCTCGCCGTCGACGTTGATGTCGAACGTCGTGGCCCGTGCCATGAAACCGAGCATCAGGCTGGAGGGAAAGGGCCAGGGCTGGCTGGCGACGTAGTCGACCTCGCCGACCGTGATGCCCGCTTCCTCGAACACCTCGCGGGCCACGGACTGCTCGATGGACTCGCCCGGCTCGACGAAGCCGGCCAGTGTGGAGAACCGGCCCTCGGGCCAGTGGACCTGGCGGCCCAGCAGTGCGCGGTCCTGGTCGTCGGTGACGAGCATGATGACCGCCGGGTCGGTACGCGGGTAGTGCTCGGCGCCGCAGGCCTGGCAGCGGCGGATGTGGCCGGCCGCCGCGATGACCGTGCGTTCGCCGCAGCGCGAGCAGAAGCGGTGCAGCCGCTGCCAGTTCTCCAGTGCCACCGCGTGCACCATCAGGCCGGCGTCGCGGGCGCCCAGGAGCAGGCCCGCCTCGCGCAGGCCCGCCGGGCGGGCGGACTGGTCCATGCGGCCCGGCAGCGAGTCCTTCTGGAGGGCGAAGTAGCTGACGCCGTCCTCGTCGGTACCGAGGAAGTAGCGGTGGGTCTCGGTGACCGGCGCCTCGAAGGCGGGGGTCATCACGAGTTCGGTGCCGTCGGCGGTGTCGTCGATCAGCACCTGCCCGCCGGACACGACGAAGACCCGGGTCGTCGGGTGGCTCCACGCGGCGGCCAGCCAGGCCTCGTCGAGGCGGTGGTGCGCCGCGCGGTCGATGCCGCTCGGCGCGGTCAGACCGATGGGCCGGTCCGTGGTGGCGTTGTCGAAGGTGCTCACAGGTGCTTCCTACTCCCCCGGGATGGATCGGGTGTTCAGAGGATTCAGCGGAGTGCGGCTGCCAGTTCGCCCCAGAGGTGGGCGGTGGTCTCCACGCCCTTGAGCAGCAGGTCGAGTTCGACCTTCTCGTTGGGGGCGTGCCAGCCGTCGGACGGTACGGAGATGCCCAGGAAGAGCACGGGTGCGCCGAGCACGTCCTGCAGGTCGGCGGCGGGTCCCGAGCCTCCTTCACGGGTGAAGAGGATCTTCTGGCCGAAGGCCCGTCCCATCGCGCGGGCCACGGCCTGAAGCGCGGGGTGGTCCAGCGGCGTGAGGCAGGGGCGGGTGGCGGGGAGGAAGGTGATCCGGTGGCGGATGCCGGCCGGGATGCGGTCCTCGGCCCAGGCCCGGACGGCCTTCTGGACGTGGTCGGGGTCCTGGCCGGCGACCAGGCGGAAGCTGATCTTGACGAGCGCGGAGGACGGGATGACCGTCTTGCTTCCGGCGCCCTGGTAGCCGCCGCCGATCCCGTTGACCTCGGCGGTGGGGCGGGCCCAGATGCGCTCCAGCGTGGAGTAGCCGGCCTCGCCCGACGCGGCCCCGGACCTGGCGGTGCGCAGCCAGGTGGCCTCGTCGAAGGGCAGCTCGGCGAAGAGGGCGCGTTCGGTGTCGGTGAGTTCGGCGACGCCGTCGTAGAAGCCGGGGACGGCGACCCGGCCGTCGGTGTCGTGGAGGGCCGCGACGAGGCGGGCGATCTCCGTGGCGGGGTTGGGGACGGCGCCGCCGAACGATCCGGAGTGGATGTCCTGCTCCGGCCCGTGCAGCTCGATCTCGCACTCGGCGAGGCCTCGCATGCCGGTGCAGACGGTCGGGGTCGTCTCGTCCCACATGCCGGTGTCGGAGACGATCACGGCGTCCGCGGTGAGCCGGGCGGCCCGCTGCTCGACGAGGGCGCGGAAGTGCGGGGAGCCGGACTCCTCCTCACCCTCGACCAGGAGTTTGAGATGGACGGCGGGGGTGGTGCGGCCGGTGGTGGCGAGGTGGGCCCGGACCCCGAGGGTGTGGAAGAACACCTGCCCCTTGTCGTCGGCGGCGCCACGCCCGTACATCCGGCCGTCCCGGATCACCGGTTCGAAGGGGTCGGTGTCCCAGCCGTCCTCGCGGGCGGCGGGCTGCACGTCGTGGTGCCCGTACACGAGGACCGTGGGGGCGTCCGGGTCGTCGGAGGGCCACTCGGCGAAGACGGCGGGCGCACCGTCCGTCTCCCAGATCTCGGTGACCGGGAAACCGGTCTCCTTCAGCTTGGCGGACAGCCAGGCGGCGCTGCGCCGTACATCCCCGTCGTGCTCCGGCTGCGCGGATACGGACGGGATGCGCAGCCACTCGGCGAGGTCGTCGAGGAAGGGTGCGCGGTGCTGCTCGGTGTACGTACGGACGGCGCTGTCCGGGGTGTCGCTCATGACCTTCAGCTTATCCGTCCGTGGGAGGTGGCTCGTCCAGGAGGATGCGCTCCAGTTCCGGGCGGCCCGGGAGGCGGGCGGGGCGGACGCTCTCGCCGCTGCGCACGAAGAGGAAGGTGGCCGTGACGTCGGTGAGCGGCAGCCCGTGCAGCTCGGCCCAGGCCAGCCGGTAGACGGCGAGCTGGAGGGGGTCGGCGGTGTTCGTGCGGCTGGTCTTCCAGTCGACGATCTCGTACGTGTTCCCCGTGCGGTACACCGCGTCGATACGGCCCCGGATCACCCGGCCGGCGAGGGTGATCTGGAACGGCGTCTCGACGCGGTAGGGGGTGCGGCGGGCGTACGGGGTGCGCTCGAAGGCCTCCTTGAGCTCGGCGAGATCGCGCTCGTCCGCGATGTCTGCGTCGCTCCCGTCACCGCCGGGCAGCTCGTCGGGGCCGAGCATGGGCAGCGGCAGCTCCTCGAAGCGGGACTCGACCCAGGCGTGGAAGCGGGTGCCCCGGCGGGCGGCGGGCTGCGGGGGGCGGGGCATGGGGCGGGCCAGTTCCTGGGCGAAGCCGTCGGGGTCGTCGGCGAGGCGCAGCAGCTGGGTGGCGGAGAGCGAGGCGGGTACGAGGACGTCGCGCACCGTGGCGCGGGCCCGGCGCAGCTCTCCGGCGAGGGCGTCGAGGTCGCGGTCCCAGGAGGCGAGGGTGCGGGACTCCTCGGGGGTGAGGCGTGCGGGGAGGTGCTCGGGGGCGCGGGCCGCCGGGACGTGCGGGGCGACGGGGGTCCGGGGCAGGCCGTCGTCGGGGAAGGGGGCCTCGTCCAGGAAGGGGTCGTCCTCGGGAAACGGCTCGTCGTCCGGGAACGGCTCGTCGTCCGCGAAGACCTCCTCGACGTGAGGCCCGTCCGAAGGGTGCGGCGGCGCCGTGGCAAGCGCCTCAAGGTGAGCCATGACCGTGTCGGCGGCGGCCCGGCGGCGGGCGAGCGCGGCGCCGTCGAGGGGCAGCGGCCAGGCGTGGTCGGCCGTGGCCTCGCCGAGGGCCGGGTTCTCCTCGTCCTCGGCGGGCTCGTCCGCCCACGCCTCGATCTCTCCGTGTCCGGCCGCGCAGTGCTCGTACAGCGCGTGCAGGAAGGCGGACGGGCCGCGCGGCTTCTTCTGGCTCGGCCCCCACCAGTGGCCGGAGCCGAGCAGCAGGGTGCGGGGCCGGGTGAAGGTGACGTAGCCGAGGCGGAGCTCCTCGGTGTGCTGGTGCTCCTTCATCTCCTCCTTGAAGCCCTTGAGCCCCTTGGCGTCGAAGGAGTGGAGGACGGGCAGCGTGGCCGTGTCGCCGCGCAGGGCGTGCGGCAGGACCTGGGGCTGGGAGGTCCAGGCCTCCCGGGACCTGCCGCTGGGGAACTGGCCGGCGACCAGGCCGGGCACGGCGACGACGTCCCACTCCAGGCCCTTGGACTTGTGGGCGGTCAGGACCTTGACGGTGTTCTCTCCGCCGGGCAGCGCGTTGTCCAGGCCCTTCTCGTACTGCGCGGCGGTGCGCAGGAAGCCGAGGAAGGCGAGCAGCGTCGCTTCTCCGTCGACGGCGGCGAACCGGGCTGCGACGTCGAGGAAGTTGGCGAGGGTCTCGCGGCGGCGGGCCGCCAGGGCCTGGGGCGAGGCCGAGAGCTCGACCTCCAGGCCGGTGGTGGCGAGGACCCGGTGCAGGACGTCCATCAGAGGGTCGGAGAGCGAGCGGCGCAGGTCGCGCAGTTCGGTGGCGAGGCGGGCGAAGCGGATGCGGGCCTCGGCGGAGAACGGCAGGCGGTCGTCCTGTTCGCCACCGGAGTCGAGGAAGGTGTCCAGGGCGTCGGCGAGCGAGATCACCTCGGCCGGGTCGATGCCCTCGACGGCCTCGGCGAGCCGGCGGTCGGGGTCGAAGCCGTCGTCGTCCGCGCGGGCTGCGCGGTGGACGAGGAGGCGGGCGCGGCGGCCGAGCAGGGCCAGGTCCCGGGGGCCGATCCGCCAGCGGGGGCCGGTGAGCAGCCGGACCAGGGAGGCGTTGGCCCCCGGGTCCTGGAGGACCTCGCAGACGGCCACGAGGTCGGCGACCTCGGGGAGGTGGAGCAGCCCGGAGAGGCCGACGACCTCGACGGGGATGTCCCGGGCGACGAGCGCGGCCTGGATCTCGGGGAAGTCGCCCGCGGTGCGGCACAGGACCGCGATCTCGCCCGGGGCCTTGCCGGTGCGCACGAGGTGGGCGATCGAGTCGGCGAGCCAGTCGAGCTCCTCGGCGTGGGTGCGCAGCAGGGCGCAGCGGACGAGGCCGTCGCGCTCGGCGCCCGGGGCGGGGCGCAGGGCCTCGACGCCCTCGTGCATGGCGCGCAGGGGGGCGGCGAGCCCGTTGGCGAGGTGGAGGAGGCGGCCGCCGCTGCGGCGGTTCTCGCTGAGGGAGTAGCGGGCGGCCGGGGTGCCGTCGGTGTGCGGGAAGTGGCTCGGGAAGTCGTCGAGGTTGGCGACGGAGGCGCCGCGCCAGCCGTAGATGGCCTGGCAGGGGTCTCCGACGGCGGTGACGGCGTGTCCGGACGCGACGCCGTCGGGGCCGCTGCCGAAGAGGGCGGAGAGCAGGAGGCGCTGGGCGACGGAGGTGTCCTGGTACTCGTCGAGCAGGACGACGCGGTACTCCTCGCGCAGGATCGCGCCGACCTCGGGGCGGGTGAGGGCGAGCTGGGCGGAGAGGGCGATCTGGTCACCGAAGTCGAGGAGGTCGCGGCTCCGCTTCGCCTCCCGGTAGCGCCGGGCCAGGGAGAGCAGCTCACGGCGGGCCTCGGCGGTCTCGGGGATCGTGCGCAGTTCCGCGTTGCTGAGCTTGGCGGTCTCCAGGGTGCGGAGCAGCTCGGTGTCGTACTCCGCGAGCTGTCCGGGGCGCACGAGGTGCTCGGCGAGCTCCGCGTCGAGGGCCAGCAGATCACTGACCAGGGTGGGAAAGGACCTGGTCAGGGCCGGGTAGGAGCCGGGCGCCTCGCGCAGGACGCGGGCGGCGAGCTGGTAGCGGGTGGCGTCGGCGAGGAGGCGCGTAGTGGGTTCGAGTCCTATCCGCAGCCCGTGCTCGGTGAGGAGCCGGCCGGCGAAGGCGTGGTACGTGGAGATGCCGGGCTCACCCGGGGGGTTGTCCGGGTCGATGATGTCCGGGTCGGTGACGCCGGCGGCGATCAGGGCCTTGCGGACGCGTTCGGCGAGCTCGCCCGCCGCCTTGTTGGTGAAGGTGAGCCCGAGGACCTGCTCGGGGGCGACCTGACCGGTCCCGACCAGCCACACCACGCGCGCCGCCATCACCGTGGTCTTCCCCGACCCGGCCCCGGCGACGATCACCTGTGGGGCGGGCGGCGCGATGATGCACGCCGTCTGCTCCGGGGTGAAGGGGATCCCCAGCAGCTCCTTGAGCTGCTCGGGATCGGTGATACGTGAGGACACTCCACAGAGGCTAACCGGCAGGACCGACAACCCACGAAGCCGTGAGGGTCGGCCGGGGTGAGGGCCCCTGCCCCTGTCCTGACGGCGCACAAGCGGCGACAGACCGTCTAAATTGACTGCTTGTCTCATCAACAGCCTTACGAGGACGGTCACATGAGCGCCGAAGCACCCGCCCCTGACGCCGCGGACCTCAGGAAGCGCATCGACACCACGAAGGCGCACCCGGCACGGGTCTACGACGTCTTCCTCGGCGGCAAGGACAACTACCCGGCCGACCGCGAGGCCGCTGCCACGGCCCTGGCCGCCAATCCGCGCGCGTACCTCACCGTGCGGCACAACCGGGACTTCATGCGGCGGGCGGTGACGCTCGCCGCGAAGGCCGGCATCCGGCAGTTCCTGGATGTCGGGACCGGGCTGCCGACCCAGCAGAACGTGCACCAGATCGCCCAGGCGATCGCCCCCGACGCGCGCGTGGTGTACGCCGACAACGACCCGGTCGTCCTCGTCCACGCGCAGGCCCTGCTCACCAGCGGTCCCGAGGGCCGCACCGACTACGTCGAGGCGGACCTGCGCGACCCCGCCCGGATCCTCGAGGCCGCCCGCCGCACCCTCGACCTCGACCGGCCCGTCGCCCTCGTCCTCGCCGCCGTCCTCCACTTCATCGAGGACGACGAGGCCTACCCGATCGTCGAGCAGCTCCTCGACGCGTTGGCGCCGGGCAGTCTCCTCGTACTGAGCAATGTCAGCTCGGACCTGAACCCCGAGCAGGTCGGGCAGATCACGAGGTCGTTCAAGGAGCGCGGTTTCGCGATGGTCCGCCGTTCGCACGCGCAGGTCGGGCGTTTCGTGACGGACAACGGGCTGGAGATGCTCGACCCCGGTGTCGTCCCGGTGCACCGCTGGCGGCCCGAGCAGGTCGTCGACCTGCCCGAGTCCCAGGACCCGGATCCGGAGTTCGTGGCAGGGCTGGACGCGCTGGACCGGACGCGTTACCAGGGGATCAACGACGTCACCGACGCCGACGTCAGTGTGTACGGGGTGGTGGCCCGCAAGCCCTGACGGCCCCGGCGGGTCCGATCCGGCTCAGTCCAGGACGTGCCGGCCCTCCGGCTGCGCGCTGCACGAGGCCCTGAAGGTGCAGTGGGTGCAGTGCTGGCCCGTGGAGGGGGTGAACCGTTCGTCCAGGACCCGGCCCGCAGCGGTGGCCAGCAGATCGGAGACCCATTCGGTCTCGGGCGGCTGCTGGGCCTGCACCTTGGGTACCGCGTCACCGCCCTCCTTCCGGGGGGCGGGCTGGCGCAGCTGTACGAGTTCGGCACCCCCGGACTCGGGACGCGTGCCGTCGAAGACCTCGTCGACCGCGCCCTCCCGGACGGCCAGCTGGTACACGGCGAGCTGGGGGTGGCGGGCGACCTCGTCCTTCGTCGGGGACTGCTTGCCGGTCTTGAAGTCGACGACGTAGGCCCGGCCGTCGGCGTCACGTTCGACACGGTCCATGGAGCCGCGGATGCGCACCTCGTACTCGCCTGCCTCCAGCGTCACGTCGAAGTCGTGCTCACTGGCGGCCGGGGTGCGGCCGGTGCGGTCCATGACGTGCCAGCGCAGGAAGCGTTCGAGGGCGATGCGGGCCTGCTCCTTCTCCTGCTGCGACTTCCAGGGCGCGTCGAAGACCAGCCCGTCCCAGACCGAGTCGAGCCGCTCCATGAGAACGGCCAGGTCGGCCGGCGTCCGGCCGGAGGCCACTTCGTCGGCCAGGACGTGGACGACGTTGCCGAAGCCCTGGGCCGCGGTCGCCGGGGCGTCGGCCTTCACCTCCCGGCCCAGGAACCACTGGAGCGCGCAGGTGTTGGCGAGCTGGTCGAGCGCGCTGCCGGACAGGGCGACGGGCTGGTCCCGGTCGCGCAGCGGGACGGCCGAGCGGGTCGGCTCGTACAGGCCCCACCACCGGTAGGGATGGGCCGACGGCACGAGCGGCTGCCCCTCGTCGTCGCTGAGGGCGGCGAGGCGGGCGAGGCGGTGGGCGGCCTCCTCGCGCAGCGCGTCGGAAGCCGCCGGGTCGACGGTGGTGGCGCGCAGCTCGGCGACGAGGGCGGCGACGGCGAGCGGGCGGCGCGGGCGGCCGGTGACGTCGCGTGGTTCGACGCCGAGCTCGGTGAGGAAACGGGACGGCTGGTCGCCGTCGTCGGCGGGCGCCTTGACCGCGGTGACGATCAGTCGCTCGCGGGCGCGGGTCGCCGCCACGTAGAACAGCCGGCGCTCCTCGGCGAGAAGGGCGCCGGGAGTGAGGGGTTCGGCGAGGCCGTCACGGCCGATCCGGTCCGCTTCGAGCAGCGAGCCACGACGGCGCAGGTCGGGCCAGAGGCCTTCCTGTACTCCGGCGACGACGACCAGGCGCCACTCCAGGCCCTTGGACCGGTGCGCGGTCATCAGCCGTACCGCCTCGGGCCGCACGGAGCGCCGGGAGAGGGTGTCGGCGGCGATGTCCTGGGCGTCGACCTCCTCCAGGAAGTTGAGCGCGCCGCGGCCGCCGGTGCGCTCCTCCGCCCGGGCCGCGGTGTCGAAGAGGGCGCAGACGGCATCGAGGTCACGGTCGGCGTTGCGA
This sequence comes from Streptomyces sp. NPDC005761, assembly GCF_040630635.1. NCBI lineage: Bacteria > Bacillati > Actinomycetota > Actinomycetes > Kitasatosporales > Streptomycetaceae > Streptomyces > Streptomyces sp. NPDC005761. Next base: position 67,134 of record NZ_JBEXXX010000022.1, read on the forward strand.
CCGCCCGCGCCCCCGCGCAGCGCGGCGCGCTCCAGCCTGGCAGGCCAGGGGGTGCCGGACCACAGCGCCCACAGGGCCTCCTCGGCGGTGCCGCCGGCTTCGAGGAGCTCGCGCGCCGTGCCCAGCAGCGCGCCGAGGCGCTGGGCGCCGCGGGCGTACGCCGGGTCGTGCGTCACCAGCCGCTCCGGTTCGGCGAGCGCACGGGCGAGCAGTTCGCCGGAGGGCGCGGGCACGCGGTTGCCGGCGGCGCGCTCCTCGTCGCGCAGGGCCCGGCCGAGCCGGCGCAGGTCGGCGGCGTCCATGGAACCGAGGGGCGAGGCGAGGAGGGCCAGGGCGGTCTCGGTGTCGAGCCAGGAGGGGGCCCCGGCAGGCTCCTCCCCCTCGGCCGCCGCCCGGCGGAGCGCCGCCGTGGCCACCGTGCGCAGGGCGGTCAGCAGCGGGGCCACCGCCGGTTCGTGGCGCAGCGGCAGGTCGTCGCCGTCGACCTCCAGCGGCACGCCGGCCGAGGTCAGTGCCCGGCGGACGGCGGGGATGGTGCGGCCGCCGGCCCGGACCAGGACGGCCATCTCGTGCCACGGCACCCCGTCCTCCAGATGCGCCCGGCGCAGCAGGTCGGCGATGTTGTCGAGCTCGGTGGACGCGGTGGGGTAGGTGTACGTCTCGACGCTGCCGCCCTCGCGGACCGCGCCGAGCTCCCGGTGGGCGCGGACCTTGGCCGACGGCAGCCGGGTGAGGGGCATCCGGCGGGTCAGGAGCCGGGTGGCGGCGAGCAGCCGGTCGCCGGAGCGGCGTGAGGTGGTGAGGACGCCGACCGGGGCCGGGGCACCGTCCGCGCGCCGGAAGATTTCCGGGAAGTCGAGGATGCCGTTCACATCGGCGCCCCGGAACGCGTAGATCGACTGGTCCGGGTCGCCGAACGCGATCAGGTTCCGGCCGCCGCCGCCGCCCGGGGTGCTCCCCCGGTTCCCGGCCAGCGCGTGCAGCAGCCGTACCTGCGCCGGGTCGGTGTCCTGGTACTCGTCGACGAACACGGTGTCGTAACTGCCGGCCAGCAGCCCCGAGACCTCGGGGCTCTCCGCGAGCAGCACGGCGCGGTGGACGAGTTCCGCGTAGTCCAGCACCCCCTGGGCGTCCAGTACGTCCAGGTACTCGGCGAGGAACGCGGCGGCCGCTCCCCAGTCGGGCCGGCCGGTGCGCCGGGCGAAGTCGGCCAGGGCGTCCGGGCCGAGGCCCAGCTCGCGGCTGCGGGCGAGCACGGCCCGCACCTCGTCGGCGAAGCCGCGCGTGGTCAGGCAGGCCCGCAGTTCGTCGGGCCAGCGAATGTGGTCGTGGCCCTCCTTCTCCAGGTCGAGCTGGCCGGCCAGCAGATCGCGGACGGTGACGTCCTGCTCCGGGCCGGAGAGCAGCCGCAGCGGGTCCGCGAAGAGGTCGGCGTCCTGATGGGCGCGCACCAGGGCGTAACAGAAGGAGTGGAACGTGGTGGCCTGCGGTCCTCGTACGGCCCCGAGCCGGGCGGCCATCCGGTCGCGCAGCTCCACGGCGGCCTTGCGGCTGAAGGTGAGGACCAGGATGCGGGCCGGGTCGCCGCCCCTGGCGACACGGGCGGCGACCGCTTCGACGAGCGTGGTGGTCTTGCCGGTCCCGGGGCCCGCGAGGACCAGCAGCGGGCCGCCGGTGTGGTCAACCACCGCCCGCTGCGCCGCGTCCAGGAGAGGGGGATCCACGGAGCCCGGCAGGGTACGCACCAGCCGGTACGCGCCCGTGGTCCGACGCCGTGCCTGACGGTGCGGACTGTTCCGGGTGGTGGAGGAGGAGCTCACGTTGGGATCGCCGGTCCTGGTGGGTGTGCTGGAGGTGAGGGCGCGGCGCGGGCCGCGAACTGACGACGCTACTCCCGCGAGGCCCCCGATCGGGGCGGGACGGGTGCGTGGATCGTCACGTTCCGCCGGGCACGCCGGCCGGTCACGGCCTCCGCTTCACGCTTCCAGCAGGTCGCACGGGCCCGGCTCCGCCCGATGTGCCGCCGAATGGCGGAAGCTGTCAGGTGTGAGCTCCCCCGCCGTCGTCGCCCCCCTGGCCCGCGCCGCCGTCCCACCGTGCACGCCGCATGTCCAGACGCGGAACATGGCCCCCGGCGGCCCGCGAGGCCTCGCGCAGGGGGGTGCTCTCCTCGCGGTAGTGATCCAGCGCACGCAGTTCGTGGCCGGGCAGCAGCGCGCCGTCGGCGCGCACCACGCGCCACCACGGCACCGCGCTCCCGTACAGCGCCATGACCCGGCCGACCTGGCGCGGTCCGCCGTCCCCCAGCCACTCCGCGATGTCGCCGTAGGTCATGACGCGGCCGGGCGGGATCAGTTCGGCGACGTCGAGCACGCGCTCCGCGTACTCCGGCAGCGCGTCACTCGTCGGGTGTTCGCTCATCCGGCCCATCCTGCCGTACGCCGCCGACAGTCCGGCCCGTGCCGTGTCCGGTCGCACACGGAGTGTGCACGCGAAGGGGATGGGGCGTATCTTGCGCATCGCGCGGTCGCGCATCCCACCCTGATGCCCCCCTCCGCCCGCCGGCCGTGCCACCATCATCCGGGCGGTGACCGGTGATACGAGAAGACGAAGACCAATCAGAGGCGACGAAGGAGCAGGGCGTGCAGCCACCGAAGGCGGCCGACGCCTCTGACGCCGAGCCGCACCCCGAGGGGAGCGGTCAGGAGCCCGGCGCCGGCCCGCGGACGCCCCCGGAGCACCTGGCCGGCTCGACGCTGTCGACCTCCGAGGCCGAGCTCTCCGACCGTGTCTCCGGTGACGAACCCCTGCTCCCCGCCCGGGTGCACCGCCCCTCGGATCTGCTGCGGCTCCTCATCGGGGTCCTGGCGATCGTCGTGCTGTTCGCCGTCGCCGCGTTCGCCCACGGCACGACGACCGGCCTCGAACAGGACATCAACAAGGGCACCGGCCAGGCGCCCGATCTGCTCATCAAGCTCGCCGGCCTGGTCTCCAGCATCGCCGTGCTGCTCGTCCCGGTGGCCTTCGCCATCGAGCGGCTGATCAAACGTGACGGGCTGCGCATCGCGGACGGGGTGCTGGCCGCCGTGCTCGCGCACGGGGTGACGCTCGCCACGGATCTGTGGGTCGCCAACTCCGCACCCGGCACCATTCAGGACGCCCTCACCCAGCCGCAGCCCGGCGACGCGCTCACCGACCCCGTACACGGATATCTGGCCCCCGTGATCGCCTATATGACGGCGGTCGGCATGGCGAGACGGCCGCGGTGGCGGGTCGTGCTGTGGGTGGTGCTGCTGCTCGACGCCTTCGCCATGCTGGTGGGCGGCTACACGACCCCGTTCTCGATCATCCTCACGGTACTCATCGGCTGGACGGTCGCCTACGGCACGCTGTACGCGGTCGGCTCGCCGAACGTCCGGCCGACCGGCCAGCACCTGATGGCCGGGCTGCGCCACGTCGGCTTCCGGCCGGTCACCGCGATGCGGGCCGATGACGCGCCCGACTCGGGCGACCAGAGCGACCGCGGGCGCCGCTACGTGGTCTCGCTGGAGGACGGCCCGCCGCTCGATGTGACCGTCGTGGACCGCGAACAGCAGGCGCAGGGGTTCTTCTACCGCGTGTGGCGCAGGCTCACGCTGCGCGGCATCACCCAGCGGCGCTCCATCCAGTCGCTGCGCCAGGCACTGGAGCAGGAGGCGCTGCTCGCGTACGCGGCGATCGCCGCCGGGGCCAACGCCCCGAAGCTGATCGCCACCTCCGAGCTCGGCCCGGACGCCGTGATGCTGGTGTACGAGCACATCGGCGGGCGTTCCCTGGACGCGCTGGAGGACTCCGAGATCACCGACGACCTGGTACGCGGCGCCTGGCGTCAGGTGCAGGCGCTCCAGTCGCGGCGGATCGCGCACCGCAGGCTCACCGGTGACGCCATCCTGGTGGATCGTTCCGGCAAGGTGTTCGTCACGGATCTGCGCGGTGGCGAGATCGCGGCGGGCGATCTGGTCCTGCGGATGGACGTAGCCCAGCTGCTCACCACCACGGGCCTGCGGGTGGGCGCCGAGCGGGCGGTCGCGGCCGCGCTGGCGGTGCTGGGGCCGGACGCCGTCGCGGACTGTCTGCCGCTGCTCCAGCCGATCGCGCTCAGCCGCTCCACCCGTGCCCATCTGCGCAGGCTGGCCCGGGAACGCTCGCAGCGCGAGCGGGAGGCCGTGCTGGAGGCGTCGGACGCGGCGAAGCGGGCCCGGGCCCATGACGCGGAGCGTCCCGAGGACGCCGCGCGCAAGACCGCCCGCAAGTCGCAGCGCACCGAGAAGCAGGCCGAGAAGCGGGCCATGGACGACGCCCTGGACGGCGCCCGCGAGGAGGACCTCCTCTCCCGGATCCGTCAGGAGGTGCTGCTGATCCGGCCGCAGGCACCGGTCGAGCCGGTCCGGCTGGAGCGCATCAAGCCGCGGACCCTGTTCAGCTTCATCGCCGGTGCCATCGCCGCGTACTTCCTGATCTCGCAGGTCACCGAGGCCGACTTCGGTGCGGTGGTCGAGGAGGCGGAGTGGGGCTGGGTGGCGGCCGCGCTCGGCTTCTCGGCGCTCAGCTACATCGCGGCGGCGATGAGCCTGCTCGGCTTCGTACCGGAACGGGTCTCGTTCGGCAGGACGGTGCTGGCGCAGGTCGCCGGCTCGTTCGTGAAGATCGTGGCCCCGGCCGCGGTGGGCGGTGTCGCCCTGAACACCCGCTTCCTCCAGCGTGCCGGCGTGCGTCCGGGGCTCGCGGTCGCGAGTGTCGGCGCCTCGCAGTTGTTCGGGCTGGGGTGCCACATCCTGCTGCTCGCGGCGTTCGGGTACCTGACGGGCACGGAGAAGACGCCGTCCTCCCTCACCCCGTCCAGAACGGTGATCGCCGGGCTGCTGACGGTCGCCGTGCTGGTGCTGGTGGTGACGGCCATCCCGTTCATGCGGAAGTTCGTCGTGACCCGGGTGCGGTCGCTGTTCGCCGGGGTCGTGCCCCGCATGCTCGACGTCGTGCAGCGGCCGCAGAAGCTGCTGACCGGAATCGGCGGGATGCTGCTGCTGACCGGTCTGTTCGTGATGTGTCTGGACGCGTCGGTCCGGGCGTTCAGCGGTCCGGACACGCCGCACCTCAGCTACGCGAGCATCGCGGTGGTCTTCCTCGCCGGCAACGCGCTGGGGTCTGCGGCGCCGACGCCGGGCGGTATGGGCGCGGTCGAGGGTGCGCTGACCCTCGGCCTGATCGCGGTCGGCCTGCCCAAGGAGGTCGCGGCGCCCGCCGTGCTGCTGTACCGGCTGCTGACGCTGTGGCTGCCGGTGCTTCCGGGCTGGCTCTGCTTCAACCATCTGACGCGCAAGGGCGAACTCTAGGACGTCGTGTCCACCCGCTTGGACCGGCGCCCCGTGCACCCCCCGGGGCGCCGCCGCACGATGGAGCGATGAGGACCTCCCCTGCCCTGCGCGCCGCGGCCCTCGCCGCCACCGTGACCGTGCTGCTTCCGCTCGCCGGCTGTTCGGACGGGGGTGACACGGATACGGGGGGCCGATCGCAGAGCACTCCGCGGGCGGCCGAGGCCGCCGCGACCACCACCCCCGCCGGCCTCGCCTCCCAGCAGCTGAAGTGGAAGCCGTGCCCCGCCCCTTCACAGGCGCAGGGTGGCGGGGCCTCACCGTCCCCGCTGCCCGGCGGGGCCGTCTGGGAGTGCTCGTTCATGGATGCCCCGCTCGACTACGCGGAGCCGGAGGGCGAGACCATCGAGCTCGCGCTCATCCGGGCGAAGGCGATCAACGAGAAGAAGCGGATCGGTTCTCTGATCTTCAACTTCGGCGGCCCCGGCGCCTCCGGGGTCGCGACGCTGCCCGCGTTCGGCACGGAGTACGACAAGCTCCGCACGCGGTACGACCTGGTGAGCTTCGACCCGCGCGGAGTCGGCCGCAGCGCGGGCGTGGAGTGCGAGGACGACGCTCAGCTGGACGTGCGGTACGAGGGCGACGGCACGCCCGACGACGCGGCGGAGGAGAAGGAGTTCACCAAGGACACGAAGACGTACGTGGCGGCCTGCGAGAAGAACTCGGGCGAGGTGCTCCCCTTCGTCGGGACGACGAACGCCGCACGCGACATGGACCTGATGCGGCAGGTCCTCGGCGACGACAAGCTGTACTACTTCGGCATCTCGTACGGCACCGAACTGGGCGGCGTCTATGCGCACTTGTTCCCCGAGAAGGTCGGCAGATCGGTTCTGGACGCAGTGGTCGACCCGACCGAGGACGCGGAGCAGTCCTCCCTCGGCCAGGCCAAGGGGTTCCAGCTCGCACTGGACAACTTCGCCAAGGACTGCGTGGACCGGGGGGATGCCTGCAAGCTGCCCGGCTCCACCGCCGAGGAGGTCGAGCAGGCAGTGGCCGGGCTGCTCGACGGGCTGGAGACGAAGCCCATCCCGGGTATCGGCTCCCGGAAGCTGACGCAGACGCAGGCCACCACCGGCATCGCGGCTGCGCTCTACTCCAAGGAGACCTGGCCGCTGCTGGAACAGGGCGTGGACGAGGCCGACGGCGGCAACGGCGCACTGCTCCTCGCCCTCGCCGACTCCCTCAACGGCCGCTCCGAGGACGGCCACTACGACAATTCCGCCGCGGCCAACACCGCGATCAACTGCGCCGACTCCAAGGAGCGGTTCACCCTCGACCAGACCAGGGCGAAGCTCCCTGCGTTCCACGCGGCCTCACCGGTCTTCGGCGACTACCTCGGCTGGGGTCTGATGGCGTGCACCGGCTGGCCGGTGGCGGGTGCCTGGGACACCCCTGACGTCAGCGCCGGGGGCGCCGCCCCCATCCTCGTCATCGGCAACACGGGTGACCCGGCCACCCCGTACGCGGGCGCGAAGGCGATGGCCGAGGAGCTGGGCGAAGGGGTCGGTGTCGAGATGACGTACAAGGGCGAGGGCCATGGCGCGTACAACAGCGGCAGCGCCTGCGTGCAGAAGGCGGTGGGCGGATATCTGCTGGACGGCGAGGTGCCGGCGGACGGAAAAGTCTGCGGCTAGGCACTCCCCGGGCGCGCCTACCATGGGCGAACTGCCGGACCGGCAGGCACGACGGGGAGGGACGTACACGTGGTCGCATACGGACGTGCCGGGGCGCTGGCCGCCGCCGCACTGCTGCTGACGGGGGTGCTCGCGGGCTGCGAGGACGCCGCCGACGACAAGCCGGGCAGGCCCGGGGACCGGACCACGGCCTCGGCAGCCTCGCCGTCGGCCGCCCCCTCGGCCGATGCGAGCGGAAAGCCCCTGCCCGCGGCCCTCACGTCGCAGCGCCTGGCCTGGAAGCGCTGCAAGGCCCCCGAGGGCGGCACCGCTCCGGGCTCGGCCTGGCGGTGTACGACGGTCAGGGTGCCACTGGACTACGCGAAGCCGGACGGCGACACGATCGGGATCGCGTTGATCCGCAAGGAGGCCCGGGACAAGGGCCGGCGGCTCGGCTCGATGCTCTTCAACTTCGGCGGGCCGGGCGGCTCGGGAGTCTCCACCCTGCCGCGCGCCGCCGGTTCGTACGGGGCGCTCAACACCCGCTACGACCTGGTGAGTTTCGACCCGCGCGGGGTGGCCGGGAGCGCCGGGGTGCGGTGCCGCACGGACCGGGAGCAGGAGAGCTCCTACCGCAAGATCGACATGACGCCGGACACGGCGGCGGAGGAGGCGGCGTTCATGAAGGACGGCGCCGGGTTCGGCGCCGGCTGCGAGAAGCGCTCGGGCAAGGTCCTGCCGTTCGTCGGCACGACGAGCGCGGCCCGGGACATGGACCTGATCCGCGAGGTCCTCGGCGACAGGAAGCTGACGTACTTCGGCATGTCGTACGGCACCGAACTGGGCGGCACGTACGCGCACCTCTTCCCGAAGCACGTCGGGCGGACCGTCTTCGACGCCGTGGTCGACCCGACCGCGGACACCACCGGCCACGCCCGCAACCAGACGACCGGCTTCCAGCGTGCGCTGGAGAACTACCTCAAGGACCGCGGCCAGGATCCGCGGGCGGGCACCCGGCGCATAGCCGCGCTGCTGAAGCGGATCGATGCCAAGCCGCTGCCGACCGGTACGGGCCGCGAGCTGAACGAGTCGCTGGCGATCACCGGGATCGTGCTGCCGCTCTACTCCAAGGACAGCTGGCCGGTGCTCACGCAGGCCCTGGACGAGGCGGAGGGCGGCAAGGGCTCCCTGCTGCTGCAGCTCGCCGACTCGTACAACGGCCGTGACGAGAACGGACATTACGACACGCAGAACCATTCGCAACGGGCCATCTCCTGTGCCGACACCAAGGCCAGGCCGACAGCGGCCGAGGCGAGGGCGTTGCTGCCGGAGTTCAGGAAGCTGTCCCCGGTCTTCGGGCCGTTCCTGGCCTGGGACACCGCCGGCTGGTGCGCCGACTGGCCGGTGGCGGGCGAGCACGACACCCCGGAGGCGAGCGCACCGGGCGCCGGTCCGATCCTGGTCGTGGGTACGACGGGCGACCCGGCGACGCCGTACGAGGGTGCGCGCAGGATGGCTGACGAGTTGGGCAAGGGCGTCGGCGTCCTGCTCACCAACAAGGGCGAGGGGCACGGCGCGTACGGCGGGAACAGCTGTGTGACGTCGACGGTGGACGCGTACTTCCTGGACGGGAAGGTGCCGGCGGACGGCAAGACCTGCTCGTAGCGGGCGGCGCATGACGAAGGGGCCGGTCCGCGTGGTGCGGACCGGCCCCTTCGGTGCGTTCAGCCTCTAGTACACCGGCTTCTCGGGCTCGATCTGGTTGACCCAGCCGATCACGCCGCCGCCGACGTGCACCGCGTCGGCGAAGCCCGCCGACTTGAGGACCGCGAGGACCTCGGCGCTGCGTACACCGGTCTTGCAGTTCAGGACGATGCGCTTGTCCTGCGGGAGGTCCTGGAGGGCGTTGCCCATCAGGAACTCGTTCTTCGGGATCAGCTTGGCACCGGGGATCGCGACGATCTCGAACTCGTTCGGCTCGCGGACGTCGATGAGCTCGATCTTCTCGTCCGCGTCGATCCACTCCTTGAGCTGCTTGGGAGTGATCGTGGAACCGAGCGCCGCCTCCTGGGCCTCCTCGGACACGACGCCGCAGAAGGCCTCGTAGTCGATGAGCTCGGTGACGGTCGGGTTCTCGCCGCAGACCGCGCAGTCGGGGTCCTTGCGGACCTTGACCTGGCGGTACTGCATCTCCAGCGCGTCGTAGATCATCAGCCGGCCGACGAGCGGGTCGCCGATGCCGGCGAGCAGCTTGATGGCCTCGTTGACCTGGATGGAGCCGATGGACGCGCAGAGCACGCCCAGGACACCGCCCTCGGCGCAGGAGGGAACCATGCCGGGGGGCGGCGGCTCCGGGTAGAGGCAGCGGTAGCAGGGACCGTGCTCGGACCAGAAGACGGACGCCTGGCCGTCGAACCGGTAGATCGAGCCCCAGACGTACGGCTTGTTCAGCAGGACCGCGGCGTCGTTGACGAGATAGCGGGTGGCGAAGTTGTCCGTGCCGTCCACGATCAGGTCGTACTGGGCGAAGATGTCCATCACGTTCTCGGCTTCGAGCCGTTCCTCGTGAAGGATCACGTTCACCAGCGGGTTGATGCCCAGCACCGAGTCCTTGGCCGACTGGGCCTTGGACCGGCCGATGTCGGCCTGGCTGTGGATGATCTGGCGCTGCAGGTTCGACTCGTCGACCTCGTCGAACTCCACGATGCCGAGCGTTCCGACACCGGCGGCGGCCAGGTACATGAGAGCCGGCGAGCCGAGACCGCCGGCGCCCACACAGAGCACCTTCGCGTTCTTCAGCCGCTTCTGTCCGTCCATCCCGACATCCGGGATGATCAGGTGGCGGGAGTACCTGCGGACCTCGTCGACGGTGAGCTCAGCAGCTGGCTCGACCAGGGGTGGCAGCGACACAGGAACCTCAACAATGCAGGTGGTCGGTTTCTACGTACTTCGGCTACGTACGGTTGTTCTTGCCGTAACACTGCCACGCCCCCTCTCATTCCGAGATAGCAGGTCCGATCCTCGAGACAATTTCGTCCCAGTACCTGGGCAGTGTCGCAAATGGATCGCTTTGCCCCCGACTGTTTCCGGGACGGACCTCCTGGGTGCGGTCCGTGAAGAAGATCGTCCCGGCGCCCTGCCAGCGGGCGACGCGCATCGCCTCCTCCAGATGGGTGCGCGGTACACCGTGGACGAAGTGCGCGAAACGGTCCGGCGGGTAGGCGGCGGTCCACTCCGCCACCTGCGACCAGCGGTAGTCGGTCCATGAGCCGCGGAAGGTGACCAGCTGGTCGGCGGCCTCCGCGTAGCCGGGATGCGGATGGGTGTCATGTCCGAGCACGAGGTGTCCGGCGTGCTGCGCGCCGTCCCGGTCCGCCAGGAGGGCGGACAGGGTGCTGGTGAGACGACGGACGGTGGGGAGGTCCGGGCGCCCGCCCGGGCAGCGGTCGAGGTAGAACCCGTCGACCCGGTACCAGTCCAGGTAGGACTGCGCGTCGGCGACCACCTCACCGAAGGGCCGGTTTCCGTGCGCCAGGTCGAGCCGGCCGAGCAGCCGCCCGGCAGGGGTCCGCGCGGAGCCGGGCGGCTCCTCGCTCTCCGCGGCCCGTTCGCGGGCGTTGCGGAACCGGCCCGCGGCTTCCAGGCATTGGGGGTCGGGGCGGATGCCGGGGCCGTTGTCGATGTCGAGGACCGCCCAGTGCAGCGGGGTGCCGGGGCGGGCCAGTTCGGCCCATTCGGCCGGGGCGAGCAGCGGGTGCGCGCAGCCGGGGACCCCGAAGCCGAGCTGCTCGGCGCCACTGGTCCGGCGGGGGGTGCCGGTACTGGTCAGATACGGCACGCCGCCTCCATCCAGATGTCGGCGAGGGACTCCTCCAGATTGATCCGGGGGCGCCAGCCGAGCCGGTCCCTGGCGGTGCGGACGTCTGCCTGCTGCCAGGCACCGCAGCCGTCCGGGTAGGGGGAGGGCGTGACCGACAGATGTTCCATGACCGATTCGGCGGAGGTGCGGGGTGCGCCGATGGGCAGGCGTGCGGGGGGCGTGTCCAGCTCGTGCAGTGCGCCCGCGTATCCGGCGACCTTGGCGAGCACGGCCGCGGCGTCCCGCAACCGCACGGCCCGGCCGGTACCGATGTTGACGACGCCCTGGGCGGCGGAGAGCGAGGCGGCGTGCACGGCGCGCGCGACGTCGCGCACATCGACGAAGTCGCGCTGCACGCCGAGGCCGCTGAGCTTCAGCTCGCCGTCGCCCGACTGCATGGCCCGGCGCATCGCCTCGGCGAGCCGGCCGAGCGGGGAGCCGGCCGGGGTGCCGGGGCCGACCGGCGAGAAGACCCGCAGCACGACCGCGTCGAGGCCGGAGCCGAGGACGAGCTCGGTGGCGGCGAGCTTGCTGACGCCGTACGGGCCGCCAGGGCGCGGGATGGCGTCCTCGGCCGTGGAGGAGCCGGGCTGCGAGGGACCGTACTCCGAGGAGCAGCCGACCTGGACCAGCCGGGCGGTGCAGCCGCTGCGGCGCATCGCCTCGCAGACGGTGGCGACGGCGACGGTGTTGTGACGGGTCAGGTCGCGGGCCCCGCCCCGGGTGGCTCCGGCGCAGTTGACGACGACGCCGGGGTGGACGGCGTCCAGGAAGCGGGTGAGCGCTCCCGGGCTGCCGCCTGCGAGGTCGAACCGCACGTCGGCGTCGTCGCCGCGGCCGAGCGCCGTGAGGTGGACGGCCGGGTCGGCGAGCAGCCGGTCGGCCACGAACCGGCCGAGGAATCCGTTGGCTCCGAGCAGCAGCACCCTCATCGCGCGCCCCCTGAGTGCCGACGGCGGGCTGCCGGTGCGGGGGATCGGTGGGTCATGTCCGGTGTCTCCTTGGGGCAGTTGCGTACGGTGCGGAACGGGACCCGCGGCGTCGGCTCCGCGGGGTCTGTGGGGTGCGTCAGGCGGCGGTGTGGGCGGATGCCCGCGAGAGGGCGACGGTTGCGGTGGTCAGCAGCCCGAGCGCGGCCGCGCCGCAGGCGACGGCGGGGACGGCCCCGGTGCCGCCCGTCGCGATGAGTGCGTCGACGGGGCGGGCCAGGGCGTCGAGGCCGGGCAGCCGGCCGGCCAGGATCAGGGCGGGGGCGGCGACCTCGACGGCGCAGGCGGCGGCGAGGCCGGTGGCGGCCGCTTCGGGGAAGCCGTGGACGGTGAGGAGGCGGGCCAGCAGGAGGAGCACCCCGAGCGTCGCCGCCCCGGCCGGGGCGCCTCCCCCGCCGATTCCGAGGCGGGCCAGGTACAGCAGCCCGGCGAGGACACAGAGGAAGAAGGCGACGGCGGCGAACAGCAGGGGGCGCACGCCTGCGGCGAACTCCTCCAGCGCGCGGCTTCCGTTGAGTTTGCGGTGCGCGTGCACGGAGAAGAGGTGGGCACACCAGGCCGCCGGAGCGACCGCCACGGCGAGGCCGAGAAGCGGCGCCGGAGTGATGTCCCAGGGACCTTCGGGGCCACCGCTGAGAAGCTGGTGGAGCAGGGCGTCGCCGAACAGGACGTAGCCCAGCAGCCAGCACCCGAAGAGACCGGAAGCACCGGACGACCGCCCGTCGGCGCAGAGGGGTCCGGTACGCAGGGCGAGAGCGAGCCCGATCAGCGCGAGGAGACCGCCGCCGGTGCCGACGGCGAGCCGCGCCCCGCCGTCGAGCACCCCTTCGGTGAGCCGCAGCGTGACGAGGGTCGCGAGGCAGGCGGCGCCCGGAAGGAGGGCCCGGAGCGACCATGCGGCGCGCGTCTCGATGTCGCGCACCGGTGCGAAGGACGCCCCGACGGGCTCCCCCGCGACACCCGGTACCCGGGCGAACAGCTCCTCGGCGAGCGAGAACACATCACGGTGCCGGTAGCGGGCGGCAGTGCGGTCGGTGACTCCGTGGGCCTCCAGCCCGGCGGCGATCTCCAGGGGGTCGACGGCGCGCTCGCAGAGCTCGCGGTGCCGGTGCATCAGGGACTTCACGGGATCGGCGGGCCCGCGCCGCCCGGTGGCGAGCTTGCGCGCCGGGGCGGTGTGGGCGACCTCGGGGGCCCGGGGGGCGGGGTCGTGCGCCGGGCCGTCAGTAGGCGTCGGGGCGTCAGTAGGCGCCGTGCCCTCGGCAGGCGCCGGACCGCCGGTAAGCGTCGGGGCACCGCAAGGCGTCGGGGCACCAGAAGGCGCCGGGCTGCCGGCAGGCGCAGGGCCGTCGGCAGGCGCCGGACCGCCGGTAAGCGTCGGGGCACCGCAAGGCGTCGTGCCCTCGGTAAGCATCGGGCCCTCGGCAGGCGCCGTGCCGCCGGCAGGCGCAGGGGCCCCGCAAGGCGTCGGGCACGACGCCGGGTCGTCGGCGGTGGGCGGGGTGAGGTCGGCTCCGGGGGGCGCGGGGGCAGGCGCGGGCGGGGGCGCGGCGTCGCGGCCCGTGATGTCGGGCTCCGGGTGCGACGCGCTCCCGGCCCCGTTCCGCGGCGGGCTCCCCGCCCCGTCGGAGGGCGCGGCGGACGGCCCCCAGGCCGGTTCGGAGACATCGGCGAGCAGGGTCCCGGAGGCGGACGCCCACGAGCGGTGGTCACCGTTGCTGCTGGTCATCGGCGATCCGATTACCTCGGGCGCTTCGGTCGGGCGGCCCATCGTCGTTCCTCCGTGCTCTTCACCGAGTGCGGCGGATACGCCGGTCGGTCCCGGTCGGTCGGTACGGCCCGGCGCGGCCGCCTCCTGGTCACACATCGCCGTCCCCCGCGCCGCCGGCTGTCGCCCCGACGTGCTGCACGGCCCAGCTGGGCGTCCGCCCGGCCGGCTCCTGGGCCGGTTCCCCGCCCGGCTCCGGCCACAGGCCGAGTACATGGACCTCGGGCGGAGTGGCGAACGGGCGCGGCCCGGTGTCGTCGGCCGGTACCGGCCCCCTGCGCACGGGCGCCTGCGCGATCAGCTCCAGGTAAATGCCGCGAAATGCCGCAAGGTTCTGTTCGACGGTGAAGAGTTCGAGTGCGCGGGCGCGGGCCGCGGCTCCCAGGCGCGCACGGCGCTCCGGGTCGCGCAGCAGCGCAAGGCAGGCGTCCGCGAGCGCCCGTGGATTGCGCGGCGGCACCACGAGTCCCGTGCCGCCGATGACCTCCACCACCGCGCCGACATCCGTGGACACCGTGGCCCGGCCGCAGAACATCGCCTCGACCAGGCTGATCGGGAAGCCCTCGACCACGCTGGACAGCACCACGACCCCGCCCGCCGCGTACGCCTGGGCGAGATCGGGGATCTCGGCCCCTCCGATCTCCTCGAAGGAGACGGGGCTGTCGCCGACGGCGTGCGCGTCCACGGCCTCGTCCGGGAACAACTGTGCGGCGAGCGCCCGGCAGTGGGCGAGGTAGGAGGCGCCCTCCGGCCCCTGGGCCGCCGCACCGATGATCCGCAGCCGGGCATCGGGCTCGGCCCTGCGCACCTCGGCGAAGGCATGCAGCAGGGCGATCAGGTCCTTGGCCGGCTCGATCCGGCCGACCCAGACCAGCGTGTCCGGGCCGCCGTCGTCCTCGCTCTCGCCGAGGACCGCGAAGCGTCCGGACTCCATGCCGGGATGGACCGTGCGTACCTTGGCGGGTTCGGCGCCGCAGCGCTCCTGCCAGCGGCGGGCGTGGGTGTTGCCGGGGGTGATCAGCGCGGCCTGCCGGTACACCTCGGTGGCGAGCTGCCCGTGGAAGTTCGCGAGCAGCGCGCGCACCGGCGCGCTCACGGGTCTACCGGTGTCCGCGAGATAGTGCGCGCGCAGTTGCACGGCGTGCTCCGTGACGAGGAGCGGCACCCCGAAGAAGCGCTTGGCCAGCAGTCCCGGCAGCGCGGCGGCGCCGCCGGAGGCGGCGTGGCAGAGGTCGACGGCACCGAGGCTCTCCTCGTCGTACCAGTCGAGGGAGAGCGGGCGCAGCACCCGGTCGAGCTCCGCGGCGAAGGCGAGGAGGTCGGGGACGGTGGCGGTCTGGACGGTGCGTCCGGTGCCGGGCGCACGGCAGGCGGTCTCCAGGATCCGCATCGCGGTCTCGGAGCGCAGGGCGGCGGGCAGTCCTCCGTACTCGCAGGCCAGTTCGGCCAGTCCGTAGAGGCCCTCGGTGAACTGCGCGCCCGTGAGCCGCACATCGGCGAGCGGCGCGCCTTCGCCCCCGTCTCCCCGCTCGCCGCCGGACGCGCCCCCCACGCACACCGAGGTCGCGAGCGCCGTGAAGTGGGTGATGAAGCGCCGTCGTTCGCGCCGCCCGTACGTCCGCGCGCCCCCGCCGGTCAACAGCCGCGAGAGCCGCCCTCTGGGGGCATGGAGGCCGAGGGTGTCCTCGTCGGCGGTCCACAGAGGTGCGGTCCGCACCCGGCTGACCTGGGGCGGGAGCTGAACCCAGCCCTGCGCCTCCTGTTCGGCGCTGCGGCTGAGCGCGAAGAGATCGAACTCGTGCTGCGCGAGCCCGCGCACCAGACGGTCGCACCAGAGTCTGGACTCACCGGACGCATACGGATAGCCACCGTCGGTGAGCAGTCCGATCCGCACGAGCACACCCCCGATCTCCCTTGTGGGCGGCCGCCGTTGGATCGGCGACTCGCAGCGGGACGACCGTAAGCGGATACGCCGGTGGTGCGACGGACGGTTGTCCGTCGCACCACCGAAAGGGGTGAACCGTCGTAACTTTCCCGCCCCGGTAGCGTTCTGTCGCGCTATAGAGGCGGTCGGTCACACAGCGTCAGGCTGCGGCCAGCTCCTTGCGGGCCGCGCGGCGCATCGCCGCGAGTGCCGGATCGAGAGCGGGCACGGCCGCCAGCAGCTGCCTGGTGTACGGATCGCGGGGTTGCGCGTACACCTGCTCCACCGGGCCCTCCTCGACGATCCGGCCCCGGCGCATGACCGCGACCCGGTCGCTGACCTGCCGTACGACGGCGAGGTCGTGTGCGATGAAGACCAGGGCGAGCCCCAGTTCCTGCTGAAGCTCCGCCAGCAGGGCGGTCACCTGGGCCTGGGTCGTCACGTCGAGGGCGGAGACCGCCTCGTCGCAGACGATGAGCTCCGGTTCGGCGGCCAGGGCCCGGGCGATGCCGACCCGTTGGCGCTGGCCTCCGCTGAACTCGTGCGGATAGCGGTCGTACTGCTCGGGGTCGAGCCCGACGCGCTCCAGCAGATCTCGTACGCGCGCCCTGATCACCTCCTCGTCGCGCTCCCCGCGGGCCCGGAGCGGGTCGGCGACGGACTCTCCGACGGAGCGGCGCGGGTTGAGCGAGGAGACGGGGTCCTGGAAGACCATCTGCACCCGGGCCGTCCGGTCGATCCGGCCGGACGTGGGTTCCAGCAGGCCGACGAGCATCCGCCCGAGCGTGGTCTTGCCGCTGCCGCTCTCACCGACGATGCCGAGCGTCTCGCCGCGGCGCACCGTGAGGGAGACCCCGTCGACGGCGGCCAGGGCGGACTTCCCCCGGCCGAAGACCTGGCGCACGCCCTCGGCCTCGACAAGGGCCGCACCCTCGGCCTCGGTCCGTGCCGTCGCCGCCGGCGATGCCTGGGGCGCGATGCGCGGCACCGCAGCCAGCAACGCCTTCGTGTACGGCTCGCGGGGGGCGCCGAGCACCTCGGCCACCGGTCCGCGTTCCACGGCGAGGCCCGACCGCATGACGAGCACGTCGTCCACCGACTCGGCCGCCACACCGACGTCATGCGTGACCAGGAGCAGTCCCATGCCGGTCTCCCGCCGCAGATCGTGCAGCAGGTCGAGGATCTGGGCCTGGACGGTGACGTCGAGCGCGGTCGTCGGCTCGTCGGCGATCAGGAGCTGGGGCTCGCACGCCAGCGCCATCGCGATCAGCGCCCGTTGGCGCATCCCGCCGGAGAACTCGTGCGGCCGGGAGCGGGAGCGGCGTACCGCGTCCGGAATCCCCACCCGGTCCAGTACCTCCACCGCCCTGGCCCGCGCCGCCCGCCGGGAGACGCGGTGGTGGACGCGGTACACCTGGGCGATCTGGTCGCCGACCGCGTAGTAGGGGTCCAGCGAGGAGAGCGGGTCCTGGAAGACCATGGCGGCCTTCGCCCCGCGCAGCCGGCGCAGTTCGGCGTCGGGGGCAGCCTGTACGTCCACACCGGCGACCCGGATCGAGCCGCCGACCTTCGCGCCGGTCCCGCGGTGCAGGCCGAGCAGGGCGTAGGCGGAGGCGCTCTTGCCGGAGCCGGACTCGCCGACCACGCCGAGCGCGCCGCCCGCCTCCAGCGAGAACGACAGTCCGCGCACGGCGTGGACATCTCCGAAGGAGATCGTCAGATCGTCGACCTCGATGAGACTCATGACAGCACCACCCGTCGGTCGGCCATCGCCTGGAGGATGTCCGCGACGGCATTGGCAAGGACGACGACGAAGCCGGTGACGAGCACCAGGCCGACGACGACGGGGAGGTCCACCTGTTTGACGGCCTCGACGAGTTCGCGGCCCACTCCCGGGATCCCGAACAGGGACTCGGTGAGCACGGCGCCGCCGAACATCGAGCCGACGTCGAGTGCGCCCAGCGCGATCACCGGGGCCAGCGCTCCGCGCAGCGCGTGGCGTCCGACGATGGTCCGTTCGCCGACCCCGTACGCCCTGAAGGTGCGCACATGGTCCTCGGCCAGCGTCTCCAGCATCGAGGCACGGGTCATCCGGGCGTACGGAGCGGCGGAGATGAGCGCGAGCGAGATCCACGGCAGCAGCAGGTTCCAGGCCCACTGCTCCGGGTTCTCGGTGAAGGGGACGTAGTCCGGGAAGGGCAGGATCCGGAGCGCCGTGACGCAGATGATGATCAGCAGCAGGCCGATCACGAAGACGGGCGTGGCCATGCCGGCCAGGGTGATCCCAGTGAGGATGCGTTCGGTCACCCGGCCGCGCCGCCACACGGAGAGCAGTCCGGTACCGACCCCGAGCAGCATCCACAGCACGAACGCGCCGACGACGAGCGAGGCGGTGGCGGGCAGCTTGGCGAAGATCAGCTGGGTGACCTGCTGACCGCTCTGGTAGGAGAGCCCCAGGCACGGGGCCTGGCAGTGCACCACACCGGTTCCGGTGGAGTAGTCGTGGCCCGCGACCAGGCTCTGCAGGAAATGCGCGTACTGCACGTACACCGGATCGTCGAGGTGCAGTTGCTCGCTGACCTGGGCGACCTGCGCGGGCGAGCAGCGCGGGCCGCAGGCGATCTGCGCGACGTCACCCGGGGCGACGTAGAAGGCGGCGTAGACGACGATGCTCAGGGCGAGGAGGACGAACAGCGCCCCGCCGAGGCGTCGCAGCAGGAACCCGCTCATGCTCCGGCCTCCTTCTTGCGTCCGGTGCCGATCCGCAGCCGGGAGGCGGCGCGCGGGTCGAGCGCGGTGCGTACGCCCTCGCCGAGGACGGTGAGCGCCAGCACGGTGACGAAGAGCAGCAGGGCCGGGATGAGCAGATACGTGGGCGCCGCCTGGTACCAGGTGTCGGCGTCGCTGAGCATCTGCCCCCAGGACGGCGTGGGCGGCTTGATGCCGACGCCGAGGAAGGACAGCGCCGCCTCGACGACGATGTTGCCGGGGAAGAGCAGGACGGCGTACGTGATGACGGGTGCTGCCAGCGAGGGCAGCAGCTCACGCCGGGCGATCTGCCAGGAGCCCCAGCCGCTGAGCCGGGCCGCCGCGACGTGGTCGCGCGACTTCAGGGACAGCGTCTGGGCGCGCACGATCTTCGAGATGCCGGACCAGCCGACGAGACCGACGATCACGGCAATCAGCACCGGGCGGGGAAAGCCTGCCGGAACGACGGCGAGCGCGCCGAGCGCGGTCACCATGACCGGCAGGGCGACCACGACGTCGGTGACCCGGCTGAGTGCCTGGTCGACGAAGCGGTTGCCGAGTCCGGCGGAGAGGCCTACGCCGACGCCGATGATCACCTGGAGGAGGGTCGCGCCGAGCGCGACGCCCAGGGAGACCCGGGCGCCGTACGCGACGCGGGCGAACAGGTCGCGGCCGGTGAGCGGTTCGACGCCGAGCCAGTGTTCCGCGCTGATGCCGCCGAACGAGCCGAGCGGAACCCCGCCGGTGGCGGAGTCGACGAGATCGGGGTGGTATGCGGTGGCGTTCTGGCCCTCGATGCCCGTGAGCAGCGGCGCGGCGAGCGCGAGGAGGACCAGCAGGGCGACGACGGCCGCCGCCACGAGGGCGGCGCGGTGGGCGCGCAGGCGGCGCCAGAACGGATGGGCCCCGGAGGCGGGGGCCGCTACGGCCCCCGCCTCCTTGACCAGCAGTGCTTCGGCCATGGTTACTTGACCGCGACCTGCGAGATGTCGAGAACGCCGGTCCAGTCGCTGATCACGACGTTCTTGACGGACTCGCCGTACAGGCGCTTGTAGACCGGGTGGAACAGCGGCACGGTCAGCGCCTGCTCACCGACCTTCTTGTCGAGCGCGCCCCAGCGCTTCGCCGCGGCGCTCAGATCGGTCAGCTTGTTGATCTCGTCGATCTCCTTGTTGACGGCGGGATCGTTCAGCTGGGCGGAGTTGAAGTTGTACCCGGCCTTGACGATCTGGCGTCCGTCGAAGATCGGGGCGAAGAACGGACCGCCGGAGGGCCAGTCGGCACCCCAGCCGCCGAGGAAGAAGCCGGGCTCGGTCTTCACGTTGTAGACCGTGTCCGAGTAGGCGTTGTCCTCCAGACCCCGGAGTTTGACGGTGATGCCCGCCTTCTTCAGCGCCTCCTGGAGCGCGGTGGCGATCTCCGGGCTGGTGGCGAAGTTCTTGTCGTTGTTGTGCGTGAGGGTGACGGTCAGCCCGTCGGGGTAGCCGGCCTCCTTCAGCAGTTCCGCGGCCTTGGCCGCGTTGCCGGACTTCCCGGCCGGGAAGGCGTCGTACGGCGTGTGCCCGAAGGACGCCTGGTCGGGCAGGAAGGTGGTGGCGGGCTCGGCGAGCGAGGAGCCGCCGGCGGCGTTGACCACGGAGGTGCGGTCGACCGCGTACGAGATGGCCTGGCGGACCTTCGGGTTGTCGAAGGGCTTCACCTTCGGGTTGAAGGCGATGTAGTTCGTGTAGCCGAAGTGGCCGGTGCCGACGCGGGCGGCGAGCTTCTTGTCACCGGTGACCTTGGCGAGTTCGGCCGGGCCGAGGTTGGTGTCGGTGGTGACGGCCGCGGCGTCCGCGCCCTGGGAGGCGGACAGCCGCTGGTTGATGACGGCGGAGTCGAGCCCTGAGCGGACGTCGATCCGGTCGGGGTAGGCCTTGCGCTCCTCGTCGGTGGCTGCCGACCAGTGGGTGTTGCGCTCCAGGACCAGCCGCTCGCCGTCGCCCTCGTTCCTGACGACCTTGTACGGGCCCGAGGAGAGCGGGTGCTCCTCGTACTTCGTTCCGGTGTCCTTGGCCTTCGGCACCGGCGTGGTCTGTGTCTGGGTGGCCAGGTAGGGGAACTCGCCCTCGGGCTTGTTGAGGTGGAAGACGATGGTCTTCGCGTCGGGCGTCTCGATCGAGGCGAGGCCCTTCTTGTCCTTGTACGGGCCCTGGTAGCCGGCCCCGCCGATGAGCCAGTCGCGCAGGTAGGGCGCACCGCCGGAGAGTTCGGCCGCGAAGGAGCGCTCGATGCCGTACTTGATGTCGGCGCTCGTGATGGCGGTGCCGTCCTCGTAGGTGAGGCCGTCCTTGAGGGTGTACGTCCAGACGGTGGCGTTCTTGCTGGGCGTGCCCAGGTCGGTCGCCAGGTCGGGGACGACCTTCGAGCCTGCCGCGCCGGCCTCCCGGTTGCGGGTGGTCAGCGTACGGAAGACGAGGGAGGGGACGTTGCCACCGCCGGAGGTGTAGAGCCGCGCGGGGTCGAAGTCCTCCTGCGGGCTGCTGTTGAGGACGGTGAGCGTGCCGCCCTTCTTGGGTGCGCCCGCCGCACCGGAGGTGTCGTCGCTGCCCTTGCCGCTGCCCTCGGGCCCGCAGGCCGCGGCTCCCGCGGCCACGGCGAGTACTGCGGCGGCCGCTGCTACGCGGCGCGATATGACGGACGGATGACGCATCGGAAGATGACCTCTCGGAGTACTGCCTGAATGGGGAAACGGAAGGTGATTCCGCGCAGGCGGCGACGAGAGGCATATGCACACGACCGGTCGGAAAAAATGAGGTGACCGGAACACTGGAACTGCCGCGCCTGCGGACGGAGTACGCCCGGGCGCGGGAGTCGGGGAAGGGCGGTCCGGGCCATCAGGGCTCGGACGGGGGGCCGACGTGCGCGCGGGCAGGCGTCAGCAACAGTCGATGTCGGCGACGCTGTGCCCGGTCACGCCGATGAGCGCCAGCTCGATGGCGGCGCGGTCGGTGGTGAGGGGGCTGCGTGACATGCCGAGAAATATGGGTGACGGCCTGCCCGATGTCAACGCGATATGAGACGGTCGTCTCATCATACGGACGGAAGATCGCGCAGGGCCGCCCCGACCGGGACGGAAGCACCCGCCGACCGGTCAGCCCGACATCCCCCCTGCCGGGCTCAACCCTTCGGGTAAACCCAGGCGTTGGGGCGGCACTTGATGCCGTCGATGTCGAGCGACTTGGTCTGCTGCTGCATGACCGGGGCGAGGGCACCCTTCGTGCCGCAGCTCACATGGTTGTGGCCCAGCCGGTGGCCGACCTCGTGGTTGATCAGCATCTGGCGGTAGGCGAAGAGCTTGTCCGGCCCGAAGGTGGACGAGCCCTGGGCCCAGCGGTAGGCATTGATCATCACGCGCTCGGTGGCGGCGGAGTCACAGGAGACGTTGTCCTCGGTCGTGTCCAGCCCCGACTTCTCGCACCACTCGCCCGTGGTCCCGGGGCTGGCCAGCGTGATGACGAAGTCCGGCTCACCGGTGGAGATCCGTTCGAAGGTCATGTCGCCGTCGTGGGCCCAACTGCGGTCGTCGTTGAGGGTTTTCTGGACCGCCTGGGCGAAAAGTGCGGAGTCGAGACCGAGCCCGTGCTCGACATCGATCCGGTAGCGGTACTTGTGCCCCTTGCCCGGGGCCTTCGCCGTGCCGGCGACCGTCTCGAATTTCCCCGATGCGGTCAGCTTCGGCGCCAGCGGATAGGCCTTGGCCATTTTCTGCTCGTACGAAAGGGGCTTGACCGCCGCCGCCTCGGGAGCGGGCGTCGTCCGCGTGTCCGAGCGTGAGGTGTCGCTCTCGCCCTCGCGGTCCACACCGGCGGCCTGCGCGGCGCCGGACCGGCTGCCGCTGTCGTGGGCGACCTGGCCCGCCACGATCACCGCGAGCACGGTCGTCACGGCGGCCGCGGCGATACCGGTGAAGGTACGGCCCTTTCCGCCCTTGGCATCCGTGGCGCCCTTGGCCTCTTCGGCGGGAGCAGCCGCTCGGGAGTCCGTCTCCGGCGGGCGCTCGTCCCACTCTGTGACGGAGCGGTACGGATCGGCCGGCCCGGGCGGAGTCGCGGCCGGACGCCGGGGGGCGGCCGGGGCCGACGGGCTGTCGAACGCCTCGACGAACTCACGCCGCGGTCCCGGTATCAGCGGCCTGGCAGCGGTCTCCCGCGCGTTCCGCGACGCCTGCGGGTCCCGCTGCCCCTGCGGGTTCTGCGGTCCCTGCGGCCGTCCGGGCGCCTGGGCCTGGCTGCCGACGCGGGCCGGTCCCGTGCCGTGCGGCGGGGCCGGCCGATCGCCGTACCGCCCGATGGGCCCGGTCCCCCATCCGCCGCCGGGTTCACGCTGTTCGGGATGGCCGCCGCGCACCTGGGGAGTGCCCTGGTACGGCGTGTGGCCGTCGGTGCCGGGAGCCGCGTCGCCCGGCCGTCTGCGCCGGCCGTTGCCGACTGCGGGCCGGGCGCCCTCGCGCTCCGCTTCCGCGCTCGCCTCGAAGGGCCCTGTCTCGGGCGCCCTGGGCGCAGGGCCCTTTCGGCTGTGTCGTCCCACGCCCCGGATCAGCTCCCGCCGCATTCGTCGAGCAGGTCCCGGAACGCCTGGGCGACCGCCTCCGGGTACTCCATCATCGCCACGTGCCCGGCGTCGGGCAGTGTCAGCAGTCGCGCATCGCGGAAGGCCGCGGACGCCCTGCGTGCCATCCGGTACGAGACGAGCCGGTCCCGTCCGCCGTACACGAGCTGGGTCGGTGCGAGCACCCGCTCGGCCTGACGCCACAGCCCGTGCTGCCCGCCCAGTGTGTACGCGTCGACGATGCCACGTGCCGAGCGCGCCATCGCGTCCCAGAAGTAAGGCAGCGCCAGCCGCCGCTCCATTTCGGCCACCGCTTCACGGAAGCCGTCCGCGGAGACACGTGCCGGATCGCCGTAACAGAGTGCCATGACTGCGCGGGTGCGTTGTTCCGCGCTCCAGTCCCGGGTCATCCGGGCGAACAGGGAGACGACTCCCGGAACGGCGAGCAGTGCGGTCGGCGCGGCCGACAGCTGTACCCGGATCTCCGGGAGCGCGGGCGAGATCAGGGTCAGGGTGCGCACCAGGTCGGGCCGGACCGCCGCGACCCGGGTCGCCACCGCGCCGCCCAGCGAGTTGCCGAACAGGTGGACGGGGCCCCGCTCCCCCGCGTCGAGGAAGCGGATCACCGCGCGGGCGTGGCCGGTGACCGAGTAGTTGCCGTCGTCCGGCGGAGGGGAGTCGCCGAAACCGGGCAGGTCGACCGCCTCGCAGTCCAGCACGTCCTGGAGCAGCGGCATCAGCGCCGTCCAGTTCTGCGAGGAGCCGCCCAGACCGTGCACGAAGAGCGCGGGCGCCAGTCCGCTCCGCTCCTGCGGCCTCGAACGGACGGTCAGCGTCAGCCCGGGCAGCGTGACGGAGCGAAGCCTCTCCCCCTCCGCGACTCTGACGGCGCTCACCGTGGGGGCCACCGCTGCGGCGGCGGCACGGACTCCCGGCAGCTCGGTCGAAGACATGCGGCAATGTTACGAGACGATCACACGGTGGTTCATGTGTTCGCCATCACAGACCGCACGGCGGCTTCGAGGGGTAGCCGTCGCGGACCGCATGGCGGCTTCGAGGGGTAGCTCCTAGGCTCGGAGCAAGGAAGGGAGTCACCATGACGGTCGACCCCGGTGACCCGGAGAGCTTCGAGAACGTGCAGCCGGACGAGCCCAGCCAGGAGGCACCCGACGCGGACGCCGCCGAGCAGCACGCGGATCTGCGTCCGGAGGACGACGAACCGCTGACGGATGTTGACCGGAACGGTGCGAACGAGGCGGATGCGGCGGAGCAGGCCCGCGTCGTCCCACAGGATGAGGACGATTACCGCTGATACGCCCCGCTATGCGGCGGGGGGTGCGGAATCTGCGGCTACCGCAGTCGTCCGGTCCGTGAAATTCTGCGTCCGCGCCGCGCATACCAGGGTTACCCAAAAGTACGATGTCGGTATGGCGCAGCGTGCACGGAACTGCTGGGTCCGATCACAATTTTGGGAGGCGGCGTGACAGCCATCGAGCAGACCGAGGCGGCGCGCCCGCGGGGCACTCGTTTGCCCCGCCGCGCCCGACGCAATCAGCTCCTGGGTGCCGCACAGGAGGTCTTCGTCGCGCAGGGGTACCACTCCGCCGCGATGGACGACATCGCAGAGCGGGCCGGGGTCAGCAAGCCGGTGCTCTACCAGCACTTCCCGGGCAAGCTGGAGCTCTATCTGGCCCTGCTCGACCAGCACTGCGAGTCGCTGCTGCTCGCGGTGCGCACGGCGCTGGCGTCGACGACCGACAACAAGCTGCGCGTGGCCGCCACGATGGACGCCTACTTCGCGTACGTCGAGGACGAGGGCGGCGCCTTCCGGCTGGTCTTCGAGTCGGACCTGACCAACGAGCCCGCCGTGCGCGAGCGGGTCGACCGCGTCTCGCTCCAGTGCGCCGAAGCGATCTCCGACGTGATCGCGGGTGACACCGGGCTGTCCAAGGAAGAGTCCATGCTGCTCGCGGTCGGGCTGGGCGGGGTGTCCCAGGTGGTCGCCCGTTACTGGCTCTCCAGCCGGTCCGCCATCCCGCGCGACACCGCGGTTCAGCTCCTCACCTCACTGGCCTGGCGAGGCATCGCGGGCTTCCCCTTGCACGGCCTCGATCAGCACTGAGCGGGCGCCCGGAGCCGGTGTTCGCTGCGGGCGTTGCCCGTGGAGCCCTGTCCCGTCCCCTCAGCGGGCTAATGTGTGCTGCGTACGGCGCGGTTCACCGCGCAGGGATGACCGTCGGAGGGACATAGCCGTGGAGGTCAAGATCGGGGTGCAGCACACGCCCCGGGAGATCGTTCTGGAGAGCGGGCTTTCCGCCGAAGAGGTCGAGAGCGCGGTTTCCGAGGCTCTCGCCGGCAAGGCGCAGCTGCTCAGCCTCACGGACGAGAAGGGCCGCAAGGTCCTGGTGCCGGCCGACCGGATCGCCTACGTGGAGATCGGCGAGCCCAGCACACGACGGGTGGGGTTCGGCGCGCTGTAGCGGCACGCACGGACACAGAGACCGTGGAAGCGGCCCGGTGGGGATTCTCCCCACCGGGCCGCTTTCCGTTGTGCCGCAGGTCCGGACGGCCGCACGAGGCGCGAACGGACACGCTCCGGCCGTGGACGGATCCGGACGGCCGCACGAGGCGCGAGCGCACACGCTCCGGCCGTGGACGGCGGGGTGGGCGAGGCCGTCATTCCTGTGCGGCGCCTGAGCTAAGCCTGTCCACGGGAGGATTGCCTTCCGCTGCCCGGGGGTAGTACGGCCTACGACCGATTTGCCCGCCCTCCCACCTGCGAGGTGATCGTCTGTGATCTTGGAAACCCTGGGCTCCGTCGTGCTGGGACTCGCCCTCGCCTGGGCGGCCCTGCACACCCTGTCCCCCCGGCTCCCCTCCGCCCGCGCCGTGCTCGGCACCGGTGCGCTCGGAGCACTGTTCGGCGCCGGTCTCACCCACTCGGTGCTGGGGCCGGGCCACGCGGCGGCCACCCTGGTGGGCTCGGTGCTGATCTCCGCGGTGACGCTGTCCCTGCTGCTGAGGCCGCGCAACCGCCGGCTCAGGCGGTCGGCGGCGGCCTGACGTCCCCGCGGTCGGGGGGAGCGCTACGCAGCAAGCCCCAGGGCGGCCATCCGCTTGGTGTGCGCCTCGGTGATCCGGGAGAACATCCGGCCGACCTCGGCCAGGTCGAATCCGTCGGCCACCCCGCCCACCAGCATGGTCGACAGCGCGTCACGGTCGGCCACCACCCGCTGCGCCTGCGAGAGCGCCTCGCCCATCAGACGGCGCGCCCACAGCGCGAGCCGTCCGCCGAGCCTCGGGTCCGCCTCGATCGCGGCGCGCACCTTCTCGACCGCGAAGTTGCCGTGCCCCGTGTCGTCGAGCACGGCGAGGACGAGGGAGCGGGTGTCCGAGTCGAGCCGGGCCGCGACCTCCCGGTAGAAGTCACTGGCGATCGAGTCGCCGACATAGGCCTTCACCAGGCCCTCCAGCCAGTCCGAGGGCGCGGTCTGGCGGTGGAAGTCGTCGAGGGCTTTGGCGAACGGCTCCATGGCGCCGGTCGGCTCCACCTCGATCGCGGTCAGCCGGTCCGTCAGCCGCTCGAAGTGATGGAATTCCGCGGACGCCATCTTCGCCAGCTCCGCCTTGTCGGCCAGGGTCGGCGCGAGTTTCGCGTCTTCGGCGAGCCGCTCGAAGGCCGCCAGCTCCCCGTAGGCGAGTGCTCCCAGCAGGTCGACGACGGCGGCCCGGTACTGCGGCTCGGCGGACGCGGTGGCCCAGTCCTGGTCGGCGATTCTGGTGGATGTGGGGGCTTCAGTGGCGTTGTCAGGCGTCTCCATGAACCGCAGAATAGCCCGCCCGGTGAGGGGTGGAAGGGTCCGGCCGCCGACTGACGTCACACCGTTCCGATGAATTCGCCCAACACAGATGCGCGGATCCGGGGTACAGTGGTATTGCGCTTACTGAGCATTTTGCAACTGCTCGTTGCGCGAAATTGAATGAGGATGCCCGGTCGGTGGCCCGATCGGCTCCGACCCGACAGCCCTCCACGCGGTGCGTACGACACGTACGACCGCAGATGAGGGGCCCCCTCAGCGGCACGAGCGCTCGAGCGACGGCAGTGGTCCCGCGCCACCCGGCCCATCAACGGCCGGAAGACCAACCCAGGCACGGTACGACCCCCTTCGTTCGCCTCGGACCGCGTTTCACAGAAGAGGCAGCACCCTGACTACGTTCCGAGACCTCGGGATCCTTTCCGAGACGGCCGAAGCCCTCGAGGCAGTCGGCATCACGTCCCCCTTCCCCATCCAGGAGATGACGCTCCCCGTAGCGCTCTCCGGCTCCGATGTCATCGGGCAGGCCAAGACCGGCACCGGCAAGACGCTCGGCTTCGGCCTGCCGCTGCTGGAGCGCGTCACCGTCCTCGCGGACGTCGAGGCGGGCCGGGCCCAGCCCGAGAAGCTGACCGACGCCCCGCAGGCGCTGATCGTCGTTCCGACCCGCGAGCTCTGCCAGCAGGTCACCAACGACCTGCAGACCGCCGGCAAGGTGCGGAACGTCCGCGTTCTCGCCATCTACGGCGGCCGGGCGTACGAGCCCCAGGTCGAGGCCCTCAAGAAGGGCGTCGACGTGATCGTCGGCACCCCGGGCCGGCTGCTGGACCTGGCGGGCCAGCGCAAGCTGGACCTGTCGCGGGTCCGCGCCCTCGTCCTCGACGAGGCCGACGAGATGCTCGACCTGGGCTTCCTGCCCGACGTCGAGCGCATCATCACGATGCTGCCCGCGAAGCGCCAGACGATGCTGTTCTCGGCGACCATGCCGGGCGCGGTCATCAGCCTCGCGCGCCGTTACATGTCGCAGCCGACGCACATCAACGCCACGTCGCCCGACGACGAGGGCACGACCGTCAAGAACACCGCGCAGTACGTCTACCGCGCGCACAACATGGACAAGCCCGAGATGGTGTCGCGCATCCTGCAGGCCAACGGCCGCGGACTCGCGATGATCTTCTGCCGCACCAAGCGCACCGCGGCCGACATCGCCGAGCAGCTGGAGAAGCGCGGTTTCGCCTCCGGCGCGGTCCACGGCGACCTCGGCCAGGGCGCCCGCGAGCAGGCGCTGCGCGCCTTCCGCAACGGCAAGGTCGACGTGCTCGTCTGCACCGACGTCGCGGCCCGCGGTATCGATGTCGAGGGTGTCACCCACGTCATCAACTACCAGTCGCCCGAGGACGAGAAGACCTATCTGCACCGGATCGGCCGGACCGGCCGTGCGGGCGCCAAGGGCATCGCGATCACGCTGGTCGACTGGGACGACATCCCGCGCTGGCAGCTGATCAACAAGGCCCTGGACCTGAAGTTCCCGGACCCGCCGGAGACGTACTCCACGTCGCCGCACCTGTACGAGGAGCTCGACATCCCGGCCGGCACCAAGGGTGTCCTGCCGCGCACCGAGCGGACCCGTGCGGGCCTGCGGGCCGAGGAGATCGAGGACCTCGGCGAGACGGGCGGCCGCGGCCGCAAGTCCGCCGCCGCGGCGGCCCCCGCCGTCCGCGAGGAGCGCCCCCCGCGGACGCCGCGTCAGCGTCGTCGCACCCGGGGCGGTTCGAGCGCGGAGGAGAACGCCGTGACGGTGCCCGCGCCCGCCACGGAGATCACCGAGGCTCCCGACGCCGTTGAAGGCCCGTCCGAGCCGCGCACCCCGCGCCGCCGCAGGCGCGGCCGGGTCGGCGCCGCGGACGTCGCAGCCGAGGCGGCGGTGGCCGTGGCCGAGGCTCCGGCCGTCGTCGTCGAGACCGAGCCCGAGACCGCACCCGAGCCGAAGAAGCGGACCAGGACCAGGGCTGCCAAGGCCGAGGTCGTGATCGACGCCCAGCCCGAGGCGGAGCCGGTCACCGAGCCGAAGAAGCGGACCAGGACCAGGGCCGCGAAGGCCGAGGTCGTGATCGAGGCCGAGATCGAGGCCGCCGAGCCGGCGGCCGAGGCGAAGCCGCGTCGTCGCCGCGCCCGGGCCGTCAAGCCGGTGACGCAGGAGGCCGACTTCCAGACCGCTCCGGTGGCCGAGCCCGCAGCCGAGGCGACGGTCACCGCGCCGCGCCGTCGCGCCCGGGTGATCAAGCCCGCCGCGGACGAGGTCGACTTCCAGATCGCGCCGATCGCCGAGCCCGAGCCGGACTCCAGGACGCGCCGCCGTCCCCGTGCGGCCGCGAAGCCGAAGGCGGAGGCCGTGGCTCAGGCCCCGGTCGCCGAGGGCGAGGCCAAGCCGCGCCGCCGCCGGGCCCCGCGGACGGCTGCCGCCAAGTCCGAGGGCTGAGCACGCGTCGACGATCACCGGACGGGCCCGAGGGATCACCTCGGGCCCGTCCGGCGTTCCCCGGCATGACGGACCTCGCCCACGGCCGTAACCTCGTGCCATGAGCAGGCCACCCACCTTCATTCCGCCGCCCTGCGCCCGCCCCCGCGCCCTGCACACCGAGCGCGGGGACTTCGCCGTTCTGGACGCCGTACCGCGTACGCCAGAGCGGGGCACCGTGCTCCTCCTTCCCGGGTTCACCGGCAGCAAGGAGGACTTCATCGCACTGTTGCAACCGCTCGCCGACGCCGGCTACCGCGCCGTCACGGTCGACGGGCGCGGCCAGTACGAGACGCAAGGGACGGACCGTCAGGAGACGTACGCCCAGAGCGAGTTGGCTCTTGATGTACTCGCGCAGACCGCCGCCCTCGGTCTCGGGGACGGCGCGGTCGACCTGCTCGGCCACTCACTCGGCGGGCAGATCGCGCGCGCAGCCGTGCTCCTGGACCCCGCGCCGTTCCGTTCGCTCACGCTGATGTCCTCGGGGCCCGCCGAGGTCGTCGAGGCCCAGCAGGTCAAGCTGAAGATCCTCGGGGACGCGCTCGCCACGATGAGCATGGACGACGTCTGGTCCGCCATGCGCGCCCTCGATCCGCCGGCCGAGGCGGAGACGGGCGGCGAGGACCTGCGGCGGCGCTGGCTGTGTCACCACCCCGCGCAGTTGATCGCCACCGGCCGGCAGTTGGCGACCGAACCGGACCGGGTGGCCGAGCTGGCCGCCACGGGGCTGCCGGTCCATGTGATCTCCGGCGAGCGCGACGACGTCTGGCCGGTGCGACTGCTCGACGAGACGGCGGTACGCCTCGGCGCACGCCGGACCCGGATCGAGGGCGCCGAACACTCCCCCAACACGGACCGGCCGGAGCCGACGGCGGCCGCGCTCGTCTCCTTCTGGGACGGTCTGTAGGCAGCCCGGAGGGCGGCGGCACCCCGGGGGCGGCAGCTGGGTCAGTACTGCGCCTGGAGATGCTGCCAGAAGCCGTCACGCAGCGCCCTGCGCAGATGGGCGTGGCCACGCAGCGAGTGCTGGAGCAGCCGTTCGGCCTCGACCAGCAGGTCCTGGTCGACCGAGCCCGGCAGGTACGGATGTCCCGGCAGCAGGTCGGCCAGGGACTCCCGGCCACGGGCGGAGAGCCAGGTGGCGGCGATCTGCGCACCGACGAAGCGGACGTCGTCGCGCGAGGGCGCGGGGGTGTCCTCCTCGTAGGTGGTGACGGGCCGCCTGGTCACGTACGGGCGGCAGAAGTCGAGGTCGAAGGTCCGCTGGCTGTCCACCTCCCAGAGCAGCGGCTCGGCCTGGTTGCGTCCTTCCGCGGCCTCGATGCCCCACAGGTGGACCCGGGCCCCGTACCCCTGCGCGGCCTCGACGGCCGACACCAGGTCCTCGTCTCCGCCGACCAGGGCGGCGTCGCTGATGGCACGGTGGCGGGCGAGGGATTCGAGGTCGGTGCGGATGAGTGAGTCGACGCCCTTCTGCTGGTTGTTGGCGTTGAGGTTGCCCAGCCTGACCTTGACGTCGGGGAGTTCGGCGATGGACTGCTGCTCGACGGTGTGGATCCGGCGCCTGGCGCCGTCGTACCAGTACACGCGCAGCAGTCTGCTGTCCGCGAAGATGGTGCGGGCCTTGTCGATGAAGGCCTCGATCAGCCCTTCGGCGTCGAGGTCGAAGGAACGCCGGTCCTCGGTGCCGGTGACGAGCAGCCCGGCCGCGGCGTACACGTAGCCCGCGTCCACGAAGATCGCGTGGGTCGACGGGGTCTTCGACACCTCGGCGAGCATCCGCAGCAGCAGTTCGTTGGTGCGGTCCAGACGATCGGCGGTCTCTGCCTCGTTCATGCGGGCCTCGTCGCGGGAGCCGTGGTCCGCGCCTGCTCGGTTACCTGCTGGTACTTAGACATCCAAAAAATTTCCTTAGCGTAGGGAATGATTGCAGGGAGCAAGCCGTTGTAACCACCGTGGGGCGCGGGGCAGGGATGCCCGTGCGCTCCACATCCTTGCGGACGGGCCACCCGTCCTCCCAGTAGTTCTCCAGCAGGAGGATCAGACGAAGGGAAGCCATATGCGCTTCGAGATCATGCGACTCGACGATGTCGACGGTACCGCCGTGGACAGCACCGTCGTGGACGCCGCCTCCGTCAACCGGATCGTGCAGCAGGCCGCAGCAATCGGCCAGCGCATCTATATCCGCCCGGCCGAAACCTCGGCTTCGTAACACCTTGCCGACGCAGTAGAGACGCCGACGTACAAAGACGAAGCGCCCCCGCACGGATGGTCCGTGCGGGGGCGCTGTGGTGCCCGGGGCGCGCTCAGGCGTTCTGGATGACCTGGGTGACGCCGTTGATGATCTGCTGGACGGCGATGGCGGACAGCATCATCCCGGCAAGCCTGGTGACCAGCACGACCCCGCCGTCCTTGATGACCCTGATGATCAGCAGCGAGTAGCGCATGGTCAGCCAGAGCACGACGTGCATGACGATGATCGCCGTCCAGACCGAGACCTGGCTGCCGACCGTGTCGGCGTGCTGCACGGCGAGGATCACCGAGACGATCGCTCCGGGACCGGCGAGCAGCGGCATACCGAGGGGGACGAGTGCCACGTTGACGTCCTTGGTCTGCGTCGGCTCGTCGGTCTTGCCGGTCAGCAGATCGAGCGCGATCAGCAGCAGGAGCAGTCCGCCCGCGATCATCAGCGCGGGGACGGAGACATGCAGGTAGTCCAGGATCTGCTGGCCGAGCAGCCCGAAGACGGCGATGACGCCGAAGGCGACGGCGACCGCCTGCAGCGCCATTCTGCGCTGCATCCTGGCGGGGCGGCCCGCGGTGAGGGCGAGGAAGATCGGGGTGATCCCGGGCGGATCCATAATCACGAAAAGGGTGAGAAAAAGGGATCCGAACACAGCGACGTCGAACACAGTGAGCCTTGCGAGGAGAGAGCGGAAATGCGGCGGGGAGGAGCGCACGCCCTGCCCGCAACCGTGGCGCGGCGCACGACAGTCACGGCGGGGGGCGGTGCGTGGGGACGAGCGGCGTCACGCCGCGCGCGGCGGCGGGGCGTGGACGTGAGGGGTGGCGCGTGGGCCGTTACGGAGCGAGGGGTCCGCCGGCGCCCGGCACCGGGAAGGCTCCCGTGGCGCGCCGGGTGATCTCGCCGTAGATCTCCGGGTCGGTGGTGTACTCGCCGAGCGCCACGGTCTTGCGGCTGCCGTGGTAGTCGCTGGACCCGGTCGTGAGCAGGCCGAGCTCGCGGGCGAGTCCACGCAGCCGGGCCCGGGTGGGCTCGTCGTGATCCATGTGGTCGACCTCGATACCGTCGAGCCCCGCGGCGGCGAGCTTCGCGATCGAGGACTCGGGGACCACTTCGCCGCGCTTGACGGCGGCGGGATGAGCGAAGACGGTGACGCCGCCGGCGGCCTTGACCAGCCGGATCGCCTCGAAGGGGTCGAGTTCGTGCTTCTCCGCGTACGCGCGCCCGCCGTCGGCGAGCCACTCCGGCGTGAAGGCGTCGGAGACGGTCTCGACGACGCCGAGCTCGACGAGCGCGGTGGCGATGTGCGGCCGCCCGACCGAGCCGTCCCCGGCGATGCGTGCGACCTGTTCCCACTCGACCGGGACGCCCAGTTCGCGCAGCTTGCGCACCATGGTCCGCGCGCGCGGCACCCGGTCGTCGCGCACCAGCTCGCGCTCGCGCGCCAGTTCGGGCTCGTCGGGATCGAAGAGATACGCCAGCATGTGCAGGCCCACGCCGTCGATGCGGCAGGACAGCTCGGCACCGGTGACCAGCGTGAGGCCCTCGGGGAGCGCGGCCTTCGCCGCGGCGTGGCCGCGGACGGTGTCGTGGTCGGTGAGTGCGACGACGTCGAGCCCGGCGGCGGCGGCGTTGCGCACCAGCTCGGCGGGGGTGTCCGTGCCGTCCGACGCGGTGGAGTGGGTGTGCAGGTCGATGCGCACGACACGTACTCCAGATGCTCGCGGTCGGGTGGGGAACGCTCAAGGATAACCGGCGCACGGCCCCCTCCCGGCCCGCTCAGGGTCCCGTCAGCAGGCGGGGCGTGAGGGCGCCGCAGGGCACCAGCTCGACCTCTCCCCCGGCGTCGCGCAGATCGGTGAGCACCAGCTCGTCGTACATCAGGAGGCCCGACTGCTCGGGCCAGACGATCGCCCAGAGCCAGAGCCCGCGCGCCTCACCGGCGAAGACGGCCCGGTCGGCGGGGGCGTCCTTCACATGCCAGAGCGGGGTCGGCCGGCCGGCCGCGAGCACCTTGACGTCCGGCGGACCGTCGACCCGGAGCAGTGGGCCGGGATCGGGCCCGTCGATCCCGGCGAACCGCGCCCCGAGTCCGACACCGAGCTCCTCCGCCACGAGCAGCAGTTCACCGATCCCGCCGAGCGGCCCCGGCCCGGAGCAGGCAAGGGCGGTGGCCCGGCCGCCGCTGCGGTCGTCCCCCACAGCCGCGACTCCGGTGAAGAGCCAGCCGACCGGCAGCGGCCAGGGCATCCACACGGGCACCTGGGCGCGGTGCACCACCACTCCGAGCGCTTCGACGCTGGGCGGGATGACCGGCTGCATCGGATACACGCTGCCGTGCATGTCGCACTGCCAGGTGTCGTCGAAGAAACCGGGCGCCTTGACCCGGCCTCCGCACTTCGGGCAACTGGGTTCGCCCCTCATAGCGACCAACGGTCCTCCCCGGCCGTCTCCGCGTCAAGGACGATCACCCTTCCGCAGCGTGGCTCCGACCAGGGAATTTAGATGTAACTTGCACTTATTAGGCGCTCTAACTTATTCTGTGGACAACACACCGGTCTAGTGGAGAGCGAGAAGTCCCATGCAGGGAGAGGATCCGTTCGAACAGGGAACGGCGAGCATCCTGCGCCAGCCGAAGGCCGTCTGGGCCACGGCGGGCGCTTCCGTGGTCGCGTTCATGGGAATCGGTCTGGTGGACCCGATTCTCCCGTCCATCGCGAAGGGGCTGGAGGCGACCCCGAGCCAGGTCTCCCTGCTGTTCACCTCGTACTTCCTGATCACGGCCGTCGCGATGCTCGTCACCGGCTTCGTCTCCAGCCGCATCGGGGGACGCAAGACGCTGCTGGCCGGTCTCGCGCTCGTCGTGGTCTTCGCCGCGCTCTCCGGCACCTCGTCCTCCGTCGCCGAACTCGTCGGCTTCCGGGCCGGCTGGGGCCTGGGCAACGCCCTCTTCGTCTCGACGGCACTCGCCGTGATCGTGGGCGCCGCGGCGGGCGGCAGCTCGGCGGCGATCCTGCTCTACGAATCGGCGCTCGGCCTCGGCATGGCCTGCGGGCCGCTGCTCGGGGCGCTGCTCGGTGACGCCAGTTGGCGCTACCCGTTCTTCGGGACGGCCGCACTGATGGCGATCGGCTTCGTCTGCATCACCGCGTTCCTGAAGGAGCAGCCCCGGCCGGCGCGCAGGACGTCCCTGCTCGACCCGCTCAAGGCGCTCGGCCACCGCGGCCTCGCCTCCGTCGCGACCTCGGCGTTCTTCTACAACTACGCGTTCTTCACGATCCTGGCGTTCACGCCGTTCGTGCTGAACATGACCCCGTACAAGTCCGGCGCCGTCTTCTTCGCCTGGGGCCTGCTGCTGGCGGTCTTCTCGGTGCTCGTCGCGCCGCGGCTGCAGAAGCGCTTCGGCTCGCTCAAGGTGGTCGGCGCCTCGCTTGTGCTGCTCGCCGCGGACCTGGTGATCCTCGGGTACGGCAACCACACGACGGCGATCGTCTGCACCATCGTCTCCGGCGCCTTCATCGGCATGAACAACACCGTCTACACGGAGCTGGCGCTCGGCGTCTCGGACGCGCCGCGCCCGGTGGCCAGCGCGGGCTACAACTTCGTCCGCTGGTTCGCGGCCGCCGCCGCGCCCTACCTGGCCCCGAAGATCGAGGAGTGGAGCAACATCCACATCCCGTTCGTGGTCGCCGCCGTCGCCGCCGTCGTCGGTGCGCTCGTGGTCCGGGTCCGGCGCTCGGCCCTGACGCACGAGGCCGAGGAGCTGGAGCCGAAGCACGCCACCGAGGACGGCGTCACGGTCTTCGCCAACTGACCACCCCCACCGCCCGCAACGCCCCGCACACGACTCCCGGCCGTGGGCGGGGCCCTCGTGTTCCGTTCGTCTCAGTCCAGGGCGGCCGAGGCCCGCAGCGGATCCCGCAGATCCGTCCCCTGCGCGAGCCAGCGCTCCTGGAGTTCCTGCCCGCCCCGGACCCGCTTCCAGGCCGCCTCGTTGTGCGTCATCGGCAGCAACGGCAGGAAGCGCACCGGCTCCAGCGGCTCGTCCAGTTCCAGGTCCTCCACCAGCCCCCCGGACCCGGCCACCAGCACGGAGCTGAACGGCGCCCCGGGCCACAGCGGTTCACCCACGTCCAGGGAGGCGCCCGGCGCCACGACGACCCCCTCCACCTGCGGCGAGGCCGCCAGCACGGCGAGCTTGCGCAGCACCTGGTCGGTGTCGGCGAGGCCGGCCCGTACCGAGAGGACCAGCTCGGCGCGCGGGCCCTTGACCGGGTCGGCGAGCGTGGCGGTCGGATCGGCCATCGGCTGGGCGGACATGCCGAGGGTGGCGTACCTCACCACGTCTCCGTCGATGAACCGGAGCACCTCGATGCGGTCCGTCCCGAGAAACGTCACTGCTGCGCGTGCGTCCGGTTCACCCAGGGCCGTCCGCAGACGTGCCTCGACCAGAGCAAGAATTTCTGCCATGCCGCGAGCATAGGACGCGTATGGAACGGGCAAAGTAAGGGATTGGCCCTGTACCGGCTGCTAGCCTGGGGTGCCGGTCGGGACAGCACGCAGAAGCGTCGCTCTCAAGTCCCGACGAAACGTCATCCCCTACGGGGGACCGACCGGAGGAGGTGGGGCTGCGGTGGATCCAAGTCGACCGTGCAGTACCAACCGCTCTTCCGCTCGACACCTTTCTTCTGTGATCTGACGCCTTCTCGGTCAAAGCCTCCGGCATTTCGCACGACGGAAGAGCACTCCTTTTTTGCCTGTCTGTAGCGAACGCCGTCGTCGTGCCTCCGCGGTGCCGCCCGCTTTGCGGACGTGAGCCCACGTCCCCATTCCGGGCTGTTCCACGCCTGCGCAGACGGCCCTCCGTGAAGGAGCCAGCCATGTCGATGATCCGTGACCTGCGCGCTGTGGTGCGCCCGTCCCTGCGCAAGACCAACACCCTGCACAGCGGTTACGACACCACGCGCGACCCGTCCGCCTCCAGCGCGGTCGTCGACTGCGCGGTCTACCGCGACGGCCGCCGCATCGCCGAGGAGGACGGCACCTGCCGTACGCCGCACGAGGCGATGCTGCGCGTACGGGAGAAGGGCGGCTTCGCCTGGATCGGCCTCCACGAACCGACCGAGGAGGAGTTCGCCGGGATCGCCCGGGAGTTCGGGCTGCACCCGCTCGCGGTGGAGGACGCCGTCCACGCCCACCAGCGGCCGAAGCTGGAGCGGTACGACGACACCCTGTTCACCGTCTTCAAGACGATCCACTACGTCGAGCACGCCGAGCTGACCGCGACCAGCGAGGTCGTCGAGACCGGCGAGGTGATGTGCTTCACCGGCCGGGACTTCGTCATCACCGTGCGGCACGGCGGCCACGGCTCGCTCCGCGCGCTGCGCCACCGGTTGCAGGACGACCCCGAACTGCTCGCCAAGGGCCCTTCCGCGGTCCTGCACTCCATCGCCGACCATGTCGTCGACGGGTACATCGCGGTGGCGGAGGCGGTGCAGGACGACATCGACGAGGTCGAGATCGAGGTCTTCTCCACCCCGGACAAGGGCAGCCCGCGCGGTTCGGACGCCGGCCGGATCTACCAGCTGAAGCGCGAGGTGCTGGAGTTCAAGCGGGCCGTCTCCCCCCTGTTGCGCCCGATGCAGCTGCTCAGCGAGCGGCCGATGCGGCTGATCGACCCGGACATCCAGAAGTACTTCCGGGACGTCGCCGACCACCTGGTCCGGGTGCAGGAAGAGGTCATCGGCTTCGACGAACTGCTGAACTCGATCCTCCAGGCCAACCTGGCGCAGGCGACCGTCGCGCAGAACGAGGACATGCGCAAGATCACGTCCTGGGCGGCCATCATCGCCGTACCGACGATGATCTGCGGCGTCTACGGCATGAACTTCAAGCACATGCCGGAACTCCGCTGGACGTACGGCTACCCGATGGTGCTGGGCTTCATCGGTGTGGTCTGCTTCTCCATCCACCGCATGCTCAAGCGCAACGGCTGGCTCTGATCCCGGTGGGCGGGACCCTCTAAGCTCTGGCCCATGACTGCTGCTGACACGCTGCTCGGGCCGGCCCTCGTCGAGGAGGCCACCAAGAAGTCGGGCCTCATCTGGGTGCGCGGCACCGGTCCCGCGCGGGCGTTGTGGCATGTGTGGCACGAGGGAGCGGCGCATCTCGTCGGGGACGGCCCCGGCGAGCAGCCGCTCCCGGCCGGGCTCACCGACGGGGCCACCGCTGAGGTGACCGTCCGCAGCAAGGACAAGGGCGGCCGGCTCGTCGCCTGGTCGGCCTCGGTGGGGCAGCTGGCCCCGCACTCCGAGGAGTGGGAGGCCGCGGTCGCCGAGCTCAAGGGCAAACGGCTCAACGCACCGGACGCCGAGCAGATGCCCGAACGGTGGGCGCGCGAGTGCCGGATCCTCCGGCTGACACCGCTCGACTCCCGGACGGACCTGCCCGACACCTCGGGGGCGGCCGCTCCGCTGCCCACCACCGCGACCACACGGCTGCCGGTGCCGGCCGGGCTTCCGCGGCTGCTGAAGCGGTCGCTGCACAGGCCGTAGCTACGAGGAGGAGGACGACTTCGGCAGCTGCTGCCCGTAGTCGACCGTCTCGTCCTCCGCCGGGGCCGCCAGCGCGAAGTCCTTGCCCCAGTCGGCGAGCGTCACGACGCCCCCGCCGCCGCCGCGCGCGAAGCTCAGCGGGTACGGGGTGCCCTCCAGGGACACGTCGAGGGCGCCGCCCTCCCCCTGACCGCCCAGGATCCGGACGGTGCGCACCCCGCCGACCTTGTCGCGGTCGCCCTTGCCGACCTTGCCGTGCAGCGTGAGCATCCCGTCCAGCAGCACCTTCTTGTCCGTGAAGCCGCGCAGCTGCTTGTACGTGGGATCGTCCTCGGGGACCCTCACGTACTTGTCGTCCAGCTTGTCGGCGGCCGCGCCGCCCGCGTCGCCCGTCCGCCCGGCGCCCGACTTCTCGTCGTCGTGGTTCCAGAAGCCGGCGCCGGCCTTGAGATAGAGCTCGTCACCGATCCGCAGCAGCTCGAAGGTGCTGTTCTTCGAGGTGACGGAGCCGGCACCGCCCTTGTCCTTCAGTTTCATGTCGATCTTGTACGTGCCGCCCTTGCTCACCAGCGTGCCGGCCAGCCGGACCGCGTCGGCGGAGCCCGCCGCCGTCCGGGCCTTCTTCTCGATCTCCGGACCGGTCAGTCTGCCGATGCCGTTGGTCCCCTCGTCCGGATCCTCACCCGCGCACGCGGTCAGGCCCGCGGTCAGCCCGGCGCAGAGCACGAGGGCGAGGGTGGCGGTCCGGCGGCGAGCCCGGACGGGCGGGACGAAAGAGGTCACAGGCGCACTGCCTCTCATCTGCATGGCGGGGGTGGCAGACGGCAGCGTACCCGTGCGGCCTACGTCTTCCGGCAGAGAGCCTTACGGACGGCTCGCCGGGGCGCCACGGAGCGGCACGGGCTAGCCTGATCACGTCATAAGGGTGCAAGAGCTGTCGGAACAGACCGGATGCGTCAGAGCGTCGGCGGAACGAGGAGGCGCACGCATGGCCCCAGGCACGCCCCGCGTCTTCGTCTCGCACCTGTCCGGCGTACCCGTCTTCGATCCCAACGGCGATCAGGTGGGCCGGGTCCGCGACCTGGTCGCGATGCTCCGGGTCGGCGGCCGGCCGCCCCGGCTGCTCGGCATCGTCGTCGAGGTGGTGAGCCGGCGCCGGATCTTCCTCCCGATGACCCGGGTGACAGGAATCGAGTCGGGACAGGTCATCACCACCGGCGTGGTCAACATGCGGCGCTTCGAACAGCGGCCCACCGAACGCCTGGTGCTCGGCGAGTTCCTCGACCGGCGGGTCAGCCTGGTGGAGACCGGCGAGGAGGTCACCATCCTGGACGTGGCCATCCAGCAGCTCCCGGCCCGTCGCGACTGGGAGATCGACAAGTACTTCGTCCGCAAGGGCAGGGGCGGGGCGCTGCGCCGCAAGGGCGAGACCCTGACCGTCGAGTGGTCGGCGGTCAGCGGCTTCTCGCTGGAGGAGCACGGGCAGGGCGCGGAATCGCTCGTCGCCACGTTCGAGAAGCTGCGCCCCACCGATGTGGCCAACGCCCTGCACCACCTGTCTCCGAAGCGCAGGGCGGAGGTCGCCGCCGCCCTGGACGACGACCGGCTCGCCGACGTCCTGGAGGAGCTCCCCGAGGACGACCAGGTGGAGATCATCGGCAAGCTCAAGGAGGAGCGCGCCGCGGACGTCCTGGAGGCCATGGACCCCGATGACGCGGCCGACCTGCTCTCCGAGCTGCCCGAGGCGGACAAGGAGCGGCTGCTGACGCTGATGCGTCCGGACGACGCGGCCGACGTGCGGCGCCTCATGTCGTACGAGGAGCGGACCGCGGGCGGTCTGATGACCACCGAGCCGATCATCCTGCGTCCGGACGCGACGGTGGCCGACGCGCTCGCCCGGGTACGCCAGTCGGACCTCTCCCCCGCGCTCGCCGCGCAGGTGTACGTGTGCCGCTCGCCGGACGAGACGCCGACGGGCAAGTACCTGGGCACGGTGCACTTCCAGCGGCTGCTGCGCGACCCGCCGTTCACCCTGGTCAGCTCGATCGTCGACAGCGACCTCGTGGCGCTGCCCCCGGACACCCCGCTGTCGGTGGTGACGAGCTATCTGGCGGCGTACAACATGGTCTCGGTCCCCGTGGTCGACGAGAGCGGCTCGCTGCTGGGCGCGGTGACGGTCGACGACGTCCTGGACCACCTGCTGCCCGACGACTGGCGGGAGACCGACTTCCACGGCCGCGAGGGGGTGCCCGGTGACCGGTGAGGACCGCTCCAGGGCGTCGAACGGCTCGACGGCGCTGACCCGCGCCCCCCGGGCCCGGCTCGATCTGCCGAAGGCCCCGCGCCGGCGTCTGCTGCCGGAGTACGACCCCGAGGCGTTCGGCCGCTTCTCGGAGCGCATCGCGCGCTTCCTGGGCACCGGGCGGTTCATCGTCTGGATGACGCTGATCATCATCCTGTGGGTGGTGTGGAACATCTTCGCGCCCGAGCCGCTGCGGTTCGACGAGTACCCGTTCATCTTCCTGACCCTGATGCTCTCGCTCCAGGCCTCCTACGCGGCCCCGCTGATCCTGCTCGCGCAGAACCGGCAGGACGACCGCGACCGGGTCACCCACGAACAGGACCGCAAGCAGAACGAGCGCTCCATCGCCGACACCGAGTACCTGACCAGGGAGATCGCGGCCCTGCGGATGGGCCTCGGGGAGGTCGCCACCCGCGACTGGATCCGCTCCGAACTGGAGGACCTGGTGAAGGACCTGGACGACCGGCGGGTCCTGCGGTCCGCCGAGAGTGACGAAGACCGCTGACGGGGCTACCCACGCGTAGGACCGAGCGCCGTACCATCGTCCGTATGGCTACGGAAGACGCGGTGCTTGAGGCACTGGCGACAGTGAACGACCCGGAGATCCACCGCCCGATCACCGAGCTGGGCATGGTGAAATCGGTCGAGATCGATCCTGACGGTGTGGTCGCTGTCACGGTGTATCTCACCGTCTCCGGCTGCCCGATGCGCGAGACGATCACCAAGAACGTGACGGACGCGGTCGCCCGCGTCGAGGGAGTGTCCCGCGTCGAGGTCACGCTCGACGTCATGAGCGACGAGCAGCGCAAGGAGCTCGCGTCCTCGCTGCGCGGGGGCACGGCGGAGCGCGAGGTGCCGTTCGCCAAGCCCGGTTCGCTGACCAGGGTGTACGCGGTGGCCTCCGGCAAGGGCGGCGTCGGCAAGTCCTCGGTGACGGTGAACCTCGCGGCCGCGATGGCGGCCGACGGGCTCAAGGTCGGTGTCGTGGACGCGGACATCTACGGGCACAGCGTGCCTCGGATGCTCGGTGCGGACGGCAAGCCGACCCAGGTCGAGAACATGATCATGCCGCCCTCGTCGCACGGGGTGAAGGTCATCTCCATCGGCATGTTCACCCCGGGCAACGCCCCGGTGGTGTGGCGTGGCCCGATGCTGCACCGCGCACTCCAGCAGTTCCTCGCCGACGTGTACTGGGGCGACCTGGACGTCCTGCTGCTCGACCTGCCGCCGGGCACGGGCGACATCGCGATCTCCGTGGCGCAGCTGGTGCCGAACGCGGAGATCCTGGTCGTCACGACCCCGCAGCAGGCCGCGGCCGAGGTGGCCGAGCGGGCCGGCTCCATCGCCGTCCAGACCCACCAGAAGATCGTCGGCGTCGTCGAGAACATGTCGGGCATGCCGTGCCCGCACTGCGACGAGATGGTCGACGTGTTCGGCTCGGGCGGTGGCGCGCGGGTGGCCGAGGGGCTGACGAAGACCGTCGGCGCCGAGGTACCCGTACTGGGCTCCATCCCCATCGACGTACGGCTGCGCGAGGGCGGCGACGAGGGCAAGCCGGTCGTGCTGTCCGACCCCGACTCCCCGGCCGGCAAGGCCCTGCGCTCCATCGCGGACAAGCTGGGCGGCCGTCAGCGCGGCCTGTCCGGCATGTCCTTGGGCATCACCCCGCGCAACAAGTTCTGACCGCGGGCACGACGTGCAAGGTGCCGGGACCCGTCGGTCCCGGCACCTTGCGCGTCGCTGATGATCCCGTCGGCGACTACGCGTACGACGCGATGTCCTCGACGACCGAGAATCCGAGCCCGTACGCGCTCATGCCGCGTCCGTACGCCCCGATGTGCACGCCGTGCGCGGACCCCGCGAGCACCCAGCCGAATTCGGACTCGCGGTAGTGGAAGGGCACCGGCACGCCGTCGACCGGCAGCGACAGCGCCGACCAGGCGGGGCCCTCCAGGTCGTCGGCGAGCTCGAACGCCGTCTCCGTCTGCTGGTCCAGCCAGTCGTCGCGCAGGGTGTGGTCCAGCTGCGGGGGCCACGTGTAGGCGAGCAGGCCCGAGCCCGCCAGCCAGGCCGCGGAGGAGACCGTCGTCGCGTCCAGGACCCCCGTGCCGTCGCCGCTGCGCCGTACCGGGCTGCTGGCCACGGTCACGACCACCGCGAAGCGCTGCTTGTCCGCGCCGGCTTCGCCCCGTACCGATGGCTCGTCACCGTGACCGGTGGAGCCGTGCTGCACCGTGCCGTCCGCGGCGGTGCCCACCTGCATCAGCCAGCGGCGCCCGGTGAAGGCCTCGTCCAGTCCGTACCAGGGGAACGACGCCTGCAGATAGCCGTCGACCGTGAGCCGGGCCGCCGGCACCCCCTCCGCCGTGGCTGTGTCCGGCGCACCATCCGCGCCCACCCGACTCGTTGTCTCCATCTGCCCGGCCGCCTCCTCCGTCATCAAGGTCCGGAGCGGCCCGCCCCCCGCGGGCGTACTCACAACCGGACAGATGGAGAATAGCCATACCGTCCGGACGAGTCGGGATTGACGGGTGTCAGGTGGCGTCGGCGTCGAACGGCGGGGGGTCGGTCTTCGTGGGCTGCTCACGCTTCTTGAGCAGGTCGGGAGCGCCCGCCGAGCCGTTGGCCGCGGTGACCGTGGAAGCGCCCGACACGCCGCTCTTCGCCTCGACGGCGGAGGTCTCGCGCCCGTTCACCGCGTCGGTGACCTCGGCGACCTCCTTGCGCAGGTCGAAGCTCTCCCGGATCTCCTTCAGCCCCAGGTCGTCGTTGCCGTCCATGAGCTGCTTGCGGACGAACGTCTTGGGGTTGAGGTCCTCGAACTCGAAGTCCTTGAACTCCGGGCCGAGCTCCGTACGGATGTCTTCCTTGGCGCTCTCCGAGAACTCCCGGATCTTGCGGATGAAGCGCGAGGCGTCCTGGATGACCTTGGGGAGCTTGTCCGGTCCGAAGACGAGTACGCCGATGATGGCGAGCGCCACCAGCTCGAGTGGGCCTATGTCATTGAACACCTTGCGGCTCCTCGTGTTCTCCGCGACCAGGTCGGATGAGGTCTCGACCCGGCCCACGGTACCCGGCGAAACTGTCCGGGCGGTAGCTCCCCATGGCTGTCACGTGCCCGTCGCCGAGCCGAGTGTCAAAGACATGGACAGGTCTTTACCACCCCGGGTCAGCGTGAGCTCCAGCCGGTCACCCGGCCGGTGCGAGCGGATCTTCACTATCAGCTCCTCCCCGCTGTGCACCCGCCTGCCGTCCACTTCGGTGATGACGTCACCCGGCTGGATGCCCGCCTTCGCCCCCGGGCCTCCCGCGGTGACGGAGGACTTGCCGTCGGCTCCCCCGGACCCGACCTTGGCGCCGTCCCCCGTGTACTTCATGTCCAGACTCACGCCGATCACCGGGTGGGTGGCCTTCCCGGTGTTGATCAGTTCCTCGGCCACGCGCTTGCCCTGGTTGATCGGGATGGCGAAGCCGAGCCCGATGGAACCTGCCTGGCCGCCCTCCGTCGTCGAACCGCTGTCGGCGGCGCGGATGGCGCTGTTGATCCCGATCACGTGCGCGTCGGTGTCCACCAGCGGGCCGCCGGAGTTGCCCGGGTTGATCGGGGC
The DNA here is from genome assembly GCF_040630635.1 of Streptomyces sp. NPDC005761. NCBI lineage: Bacteria > Bacillati > Actinomycetota > Actinomycetes > Kitasatosporales > Streptomycetaceae > Streptomyces > Streptomyces sp. NPDC005761. The sequence continues at coordinate 111,078 of NZ_JBEXXX010000022.1, forward strand.
GTCGGTCTGCAGCGCGTCGACGTAGCTGATGTCGCTGCCGTCACCCTTCTCGCCGCCCGCGGTGATCGGACGGTCCTTGGCGCTGATGATGCCGGACGTGACGGTGTTGGACAGGTCGAAGGGTGCGCCGATGGCCACCACCGGGTCTCCGACCTGCACGTTGTCGGAGTTGCCGAGGGGCAGGGGCTTCAGCCCGGAGACGCCGCTGACCTTGACCACGGCCAGGTCGTAGCCGCTGTCCTTGCCGATGATCTCGGCGCTCGCTGTCTCTCCGCCGCTGAACGTCACGGTGATCTCACCGGAGGAACCGGCCGGGGCCACCACGTGGTTGTTGGTCAGGATGTGGCCCCGGTCGTCCAGGACGAAGCCGGTGCCGGTGCCCGATTCGGCGGAGCCGCTGACGTGCAGCGTGACCACGCTGGGCAGGGCGCTCGCCGCTATGCCCGCGACGCTGTCGGGGGCGCGACCGCCGCCGTTCCTCTCGTCCTGGGGCAGTTCGACCGCGGTGAGGCCGCCGTTGCGCTCTATGTAGGCGCCGATGCCGCCACCGATACCGCCCGCCACCAGGGCGAGGAGCAGCGCGCCGACGAGGACCGGTCCGCGCCGGTTCCTCCGGCGGCCGTCGGGGCCGGGCGGCGGACCGGGCTGCGTGATGAGCGGCTGCCGGGGCGCGCCCCAGGGGTCGTACTGGAGCCACTGCGGCGAGGCGGGTCGGGGGTGCGGCGGGGAGTGCGGCGCCTGGGGCTGCGGGTGGGCGGCCTGCGGGTGCGGCGGCGGGGCCTGGAAGGCGGGCGCGGGGGCCGGGGCGGGCGGGAGCGTCATGCCGGAGCCGTTCGTCCCCGCGTAGGGCGGGGGCACGGGGGTGCCGTGCGCCGGGGTCGGGCGCTGCACCGGCGGTGCGGGCGCCCAGGGGCCGGGGCCGCCGTAGGGCGGGGTGCTGTACTGGTCGGGCTCATGGAGCGGCTGCGGGGCCTGCGGCGCGGCCTCGGTCGCCTGGTGCGCGGTCTCGGCTGTCCCGGGCTCGGCTGCGGCGGCCTCGTGCGGCGCGTCCTGCGGTGTCTCTCCTGCGGCCGGGGCGACGGCCGGGGGCCACGCGTCCTCGACGGGCGACGGCTCCTGGGACGCCGTGCGCGTGCCGCGCCCCGGCGTGGGCCGGCTCCACCACTTCGCCTTCGGCTCGGTGGTCTTCCCGTCGTCCATGTTCTCCCCGCAACTGCCGCGACCGGCCTCTGCGCGCCCGCACAGGGGCGCCCCTCCGGAAAATCCTGCCGGAATTCAACCAGGTTTACGGATGACCTGCGCAGTCCCGTACGGACACCGTCATCAGTGACGGGGCGAAAGGGGCAGGCCGTGCTGGGCGGTGGCCGCCGCTCCGGCGGCCGTGGTCGGGGTCCGGGACGGGTCCGCGGAGGGCGCCGGGGAGATTCCGCTGCCGAGGGTCCGGGCGACCAGCGGATTGCTCGCGTCGGGACGTATCAGCGACGGCGCGGACACGGTGGTCTGCACGGGAAGCGCGAACGGATTCCCGTCGAGACCGCCGCTGCCGAGGAGGGAGGGCGCCGCGGAGAACGTCAGCGGCGCGGCGTTCACCGCGAGCGAGAACGGGTGGTCGGCGCCGGCCGCGGCGAGCGTGCCGTGGCTGCCGCCGCCGCGACGGCTGACGGCACCGCTCTGGGCGCGGGCGTCGGCGTCGAGCGGGGCGACGGTGCTGCCAGGGCCCTCGGCGCGCGTGGGGATCTCGGTCGCGGAGTCCGTCGGCAGGGCGCCGCCGAGTGCGATGGCGGCGAGCGAGACGGCACTGGCGGCGGCGAAGGCGAACCGGCGTCCGCGCCAGGGCGAGCGGTCGCCCTCACGGCCGACCTCGTGGATCCGGAAGACGGAACCGGCCTGTGCGGCGGGCATCACCGCGGTCGAACCGTGCAGCGCCGGGAGGTAGCCGAAGGTGGACGGCAGGGAGCCGTCCGACGGTGATTCCGCCCGGCTGCCGGAGGGACGCATCACGGGAAACACGCCGTCCCCGAAGCGTCCCGGGTCACCGGGTCTTCCCCAGGTGTCGTCGTCACCACCCGGTCCGCCGGGAAGGCCCTGGAGCCTGGCAAGGAACCCCTCGGAGGGTGAGGGCGGGGCCGACTGCGCGAAGACACTCTTCAGACGCCGCTGGGCGGCAGCCTCGGCCTTGCACTTGGCGCAGGTCGCGAGGTGGGCGAGCACCCGGTCGCGGGCGTCGTGCTTCAGCTCGCCGTCGACAAGCGCGGCGAGGCGGTCCCCCAGGTGTTGTTCCGCGGAGGTCGGACCTGTGCCACTCACGCCGTGCCTCCCTCCCCTGACACGAGGGCGCCCGCCAGCGACCGCTGCTCGGCACGGGCCTCGGGCGAGCGGTGCTGCAGCGCCTTGCGCAGGTGCGAGCGCCCGCGGTGGATACGGCTGCGCACGGTGCCGAGCTTCACGCCGAGTGTCGCGGCGATCTCCTCGTACGAAAGACCCTCGATGTCGCACAGCACGACCGCGGCCCGGAATTCGGGCGCGAGGGTGTCCAGCGCCTGCTGGACGTCCGCGTCGAAGTGGGTGTCGTTGAAGACCTGCTGGGGCGACGGCTCGCGGCTCGGAAGCCGCTCCGCCGCGTCGTCCCCGAGGGAGTCGAAGCGGATGCGCTGCTTGCGACGGACCATGTCCAGGAACAGATTGGTCGTGATGCGGTGCAGCCAGCCCTCGAAGGTGCCCGGCGTGTACGTCGACAGCGAACGGAACACCCGGACGAAGACCTCCTGGGTGAGGTCCTCGGCGTCGTGCTGGTTACCCGTCAGGCGATAGGCAAGGCGGTAGACACGACCGCTGTGCGTGCTGACGATCTCTTCCCATGAGGGCGGCGTCCACGCCTGGGATTCCGCATCCGAGGCGAACGTCGCGGTCGTTGCGGAGTCGTTGGAAGAACGGTCAGCAATGTTGGTCACGGATTTCGGCTCACCCGCCGACCTGAGAAAGCGCCTCAGCACTCCTCCCCGATCCACAGGCGCAGCCGCACCTCCCCTGTCGGCTCTGGTGGTGTCCAGTGGAGCCCCTACCATAGCCACCTCGCCCGTTAGCTCCGGATAAGCCTTTTTCCTGCTGGGGCCGGGGGTCTCCCCGGGAATCGCCTGCCTGCCGGTCCCGGGCCCGGTCTGCGGGCCCGATCCACGTGCTTTCCCCTGTCCTTCCTTAACGCCCGGTCCCATCTGCGGGTTCCCGGGTGCAGCGGATACAGTCACCGTTGCGCCAACTACGGGGACAGGAGAGGGTCATCACCGCCAACCGGCAGACGAGCTGGGCGTTCGCCGACGCCTTTGTCGCCGAGGACGAAGCACTGCGCTGGGCCCGGGACCGGGCACGGGACGCGGGACTCCGCTCGGTGTCACCAGGCACCGGCGCAGCGCTGCGCCTGCTGGCTGCCACGACGGACGCCAAAGCGGTGGCCGAGATCGGCACCGGCACCGGCGTGTCCGGCCTCTATCTGCTGCAGGGCATGCGTCCCGACGGGGTGCTGACCACGGTCGACCCGGAACCCGAGCGCCAGCAGTTCGCCCGTGAGGCGTTCCGCGCGGCCGGCTTCGCCGCCAATCGCGCCCGCTTCATCCCCGGCCGCGCCCTCGACGTGCTCCCCCGGCTGGCGGACGGCGGTTACGACCTCGTGTTCTGCGACGGCGACCGGTTGGAGAGCCTGGACTGTCTCGCTGAATCGTTGCGCCTGCTGCGGCCCGGCGGCCTGGTCTGCTTCGAGGGTGTCTTCGCGGACGGCCGTACGGTCGACTCGGCCGCCCAGCCCGCCGAGGTACTGCGCCTGCGTGAGCTGCTGCGCGCGGTCCGCGAGAGCCAGGAGCTGATGGCGACGCTGCTCCCGGTGGGAGACGGCCTCCTCTGCGCGGTGCGCCGGGGCTGAGCCTCGCCCGCACCGCACCCGGAACGCACCACTGCCCCGGCACGTTTCCCGTGCCGGGGCAGTGGTGAAGTGTGGGCGTCTCTGCTCAGCCGACGACCTTCTTGAGGGCATCGCCGAGGGCATCGGCCTCGTCCGGAGTCAGCTCCACGACAAGCCGACCGCCGCCTTCGAGCGGAACGCGCATGACGATGCCCCGCCCCTCCTTTGTCACCTCGAGCGGGCCGTCGCCCGTCCGCGGCTTCATGGCCGCCATGCTCGTTCCCCTTCCTGAAACCAGCTCATCGCAACCGGCGGCCCCATGACAGGCGCTGCCTCACCGGCATCGAACACATTGCTTCCAGGCCATTATCCCGCATCACAGACCCCGATGACCAACATCGCTCTGCATCGCTTGCGCAACGCGCTCTCTCAAAACCACCCAATTCGGCGATCGGACTGCGATACTCCGTCCCCTCGCACCCCTCATCGCGGCGGAATCGTTAGACACAGGTCACATGCCGACTCTCGCCGAAGTCGGCCATGCTTGCCTGGACAGGCAGGTTGACGAGGCGCAAAGGGGACCGCACATGGCCGATCACGACGACTCCGTGCTCTACGAAGTGAGCGACGGGCTCGCGACGATCACGATCAACCGTCCGGACGCGATGAACGCCATGAACACCGCGGCCAAGGTGGCGCTGCGTGACGCCCTGCGGTCGGCCGGGGCCGACACCGCCGTGCGGGCGGTTCTGCTCACCGCGGCCGGCGGGCGCGCCTTCTGTGTCGGCCAGGACCTCAAGGAGCACCTCTCCAAGCTGTCCGAGGTCCGCGCGTCGGGCGGCGGCAACGCGCTCAGCACGGTGCAGGAGCACTACAACCCCATCGTGCGGGCACTCACGGAGATGCCGAAGCCGGTGGTCGCCGGGGTCAACGGGGCCGCGGCCGGCGCGGGCTTCGGTTTCGCACTCGCCTGCGACTACCGGGTCGCCGCCGACACCGCCTCCTTCAACACCTCGTTCGCCAAGGTCGCCCTCACGGCCGACTCGGGTGTGTCCTGGACACTCCCCCGACTGATCGGGCAGAGCCGCGCCGCCGACCTGCTGCTCTTCCCGCGCTCCATCTCCGCCAAGGAGGCCCACGAGCTGGGCATCGTGAACAGGCTCGTCCCCGCCGCCGATCTCGCCGCCGAGGCCGCCGCGGTGGCCCGTGCCCTGGCGGACGGCCCGACGGTGGCGTACGCCGCGCTCAAGGAGTCCCTCGCCTACGGTGCCGGTCACACCCTGGGTGAGGCGCTGGAGAAGGAGGACGAACTCCAGACGAGGGCGGGCGCGTCGCAGGACCACGGCATCGCGGTACAGGCGTTCCTCGACAAGGAGACGCCGAAGTATCTCGGGCGGTAGTCCGGCTCCGGGCTACGCGGCGGAGCCACCGCCGCGGGCCACGCAGTCGGCCAGGTGATCGTCGACCAGTCCGCACGCCTGCATCAGGGCGTAGGCCGTGGTCGGACCGATGAACCGCAGCCCGCGCTTCTTCAGGTCCTTCGACAGGGCCGTGGACTCCGCGGTGACCGCCGCCACGTCCCCGAGGACGCGCGGGGCCGGGCGGCTCGCCGGATCGGGGGCGTACGACCAGATCAGTTCGTCCAGCTCGCCGTCCTGCCAGCCGGCCAGCACCTGGGCGTTGGCGAGAGTGGCGTCGATCTTCGCCCGGTTGCGGATGATGCCCGCGTCGGCGAGGAGCCGCTCCCGGTCCGCGTCGGTGAACGCCGCCACCTTCGGAATGCTGAACCCGGCGAACGCGTCGCGGAAGCCCTCACGGCGCCGCAGGATCGTCAGCCAGGAGAGCCCGGACTGGAACGCCTCCAGGCACAGCCGTTCGAAGAGGGCGTCGTCGCCGTGGACCGGGCGTCCCCATTCGGTGTCGTGGTAGATCAGGTAGTCCTCGGTGGACAGGCCCCACGGGCAGCGCAGTCCGCCGTCCGCCGCCGCTTCGGCGCCGCCGCTCATCGTCCGGTCTCCTCGTCCGGGCGCGGATCCTCGTCCTGCGACTCCGGTGCCTCCCAGGGCGCGTGGGGACGGTCCTCGGGCCGCTTCAGGAGATCGGGACGGCCGGCCCTCGTGGCCTCGGCACCGGCGAGCGCCGACTCCAGCTCCGCGATGCGGGCGTCCCGCTCGGCAAGCTCGGCACCGAGACGGCCCAGCGCGTCGTCCACATCGGCCATCCGGTAGCCGCGCGCGGCGACCGGCAGCCGGAGCGCCTCGACATCCGCCCGGCCGACCGGGCGCGTCGCGGGCAGCGGATCCGTCAGCTGCTCGGGCGCCACGTCCTGCAGGATGGCACTCTTCCCTCCGCCGACCACCGCGAGGGTGACCGCGGCAACCACCACCACCATCGCGAGCAGCAAGAACCAGAACACGCGTATCTCCCCGGGAGCTGAATTCGTCCGGGTCCGATCGTGCCATGCGGTACTGACAGTTAGGGTCTCAGTCGGCTCCGGTGGGCGAACCGCTGGGCGTATTCATAGGGAGAGACACGGGATGCGAAGCGGTGCGCTCAGGCTGGGGCGGCGCGAATTCGGTGCGCACGAGCCGGTGATCATGGCGATCGTGAACCGCACCCCGGACTCGTTCTACGACCAGGGCGCCACGTTCCACGACGAGCCCGCCCTCTCCCGGGTCGAGCAGGCGGTGGCCGACGGCGCCGCGATCATCGACATCGGCGGGGTGAAGGCGGGCCCCGGCGAGGAGGTCACCGCCGAGGAGGAGGCCCGTCGCACCGTCGGGTTCGTCGCCGAGGTGCGGCGCCGCCACCCGGACGTGGTGATCAGCGTCGACACCTGGCGTCACGACGTCGGGGAGGCCGTCTGCGAGGCCGGGGCCGACCTGCTGAACGACGCGTGGGGCGGGGTCGACCCGAAGCTGGCGGAGGTGGCCGCACGGTACGGGGCCGGCCTGGTCTGCACGCACGCGGGCGGTGCCGAGCCGCGGACCAGGCCGCACCGGGCCGGGTACGAGGACGTGATGGCCGACATCCTGCGGGTGACCGTGGGGCTGGCCGAGCGGGCCGTGGAGCTGGGGGTCCGGCCGGACGGCATCATGATCGACCCCGGTCATGACTTCGGGAAGAACACCCGGCACTCGCTGGAGGCGACGCGCCGGCTCGGCGAGATGGCGGGGACGGGGTGGCCGGTGCTGGTCTCGCTCTCCAACAAGGACTTCGTCGGCGAGACGCTCGACCGGCCGGTCAAGGAACGGCTGCTCGGCACCCTGGCGACGACCGCGGTGTCCGCTTGGCTGGGGGCGCGGGTGTACCGGGTGCACGAGGTGGCCGAGACGCGGGACGTCCTGGACATGGTGGCGTCCATCGCGGGGCACCGCGCGCCTGCCGTGGCGCGGCGGGGGCTGGCGTAGGGGCGCGGGGGTCGGCGTAGAGGCGCGAGGGCCGGGGACGGGGCGGGGGCCGGCCGCGCCTGCGGCGGACCTGTTCCCCTGCCCGCCCCTCCCCGTGGCCGGGTCTCGCCCCGGACCCCGCTCCTCGGACGCCGCAGCGGCCGCTCCCTACCGCCCGACCTCCTTCGTCACCAGGCCGACCGCCTCCTCCACGTCGTCCGTGACGTGGAACAGCAGCAGGTCCTTCGACGACGCCTTGCCCTGGGCCACGACCGTCTCGCGCAGCCAGTCCACCAGGCCGCCCCAGTACTCCGTACCGAACAGCACGATCGGGAAACGCGTGACCTTGCCCGTCTGGACCAGGGTGAGGGCCTCGAAGAGCTCGTCCAGGGTGCCGAGGCCCCCCGGCAGGACGACGAAGCCCTGGGCGTACTTCACGAACATCGTCTTGCGGACGAAGAAGTAGCGGAAGTTGACGCCGATGTCGACATGCGGGTTGAGGCCCGACTCGAAGGGCAGCTCGATGCCGAGGCCGACCGAGACGCCCTTCGCCTCCCGCGCGCCCCGGTTCGCCGCCTCCATCGCTCCCGGGCCGCCCCCGGTGATCACCGCGAAGCCCGCCTCGACGAGCGCCCTGCCGATGCGCACACCCGCCTCGTACTCCGGCGAACCGGCCGGTGTGCGGGCGGATCCGAAGACGCTGATGGCGCTCGGCAGTTCGGCGAGTGCGCCGAAGCCCTCGACGAACTCCGACTGGATGCGCATGACCCGCCACGGGTCGGTGTGCACCCATTCGGAGTCGCCCTCGGAGTCCAGCAGCCGCTGATCGGTCGTGCCGGGCTGCACCTGGTCCCTGCGGCGCAGCACCGGGCCGAGACGTTGTTCCTCGGGCCTGACCGCTCCCTCGGGGATCTCCGCGCCCTCAGGGATCCTTGCGTCCTCCGGATTGCCCATGACCTGCTCCCTACGCCGACGTCGGAACCGCCCTGCGGCGCTCCGTCTCAGGCCAGCGTAGATCCCCGCAGGTTACGGACGAGGGAACGGCCGAGGTCAGGTCGTGAGCCAGGAGCGGAGCCGGTCCTCGCAGTGGGTGATCCGTTCGACCTTCACGTGCTCGTTGCGCTTGTGGGCGAGGATCGGGTCGCCGGGGCCGTAGTTCACGGCGGGGACGCCGAGGGAGCCGAAGCGCGCCACGTCCGTCCAGCCGAACTTGGGCCGGGCGGTGCCGCCGACGGCCTCCATGAAGGCCTTGGCCGCCGGGTGGGACAGGCCGGGCATGGCCGCGCCGGTGTGGTCGTCGACGGTGAACTCGGCGACCCCGCAGTCGGCGAACACCTCGCGGACGTGGGCCACGGCCTCGTCGGGGCCGAGGTCCGGGGCGTAGCGGTAGTTGACGACGACCGTGCAGGCGTCGGGGATGACGTTGTTGGCGACGCCGCCCTCGATCCGTACGGCGTTGAGTCCTTCGTGGTACTCCAGTCCGTCGATCACCGGCTTGCGCGGTTCGTAGGCGGCGAGCCTGTCGAGGACGGGGGCGGCCGCGTGGATGGCGTTGGACCCCATCCAGCTGCGGGCGGAGTGGGCCCGCTCGCCCTCCATGCGCAGGAAGACGCGCAGCGTGCCCTGGCAGCCGCCCTCCACCTCTCCGTCGGAACCCTCCAGGAGGACGGCGAAGTCGGCCGTCAGCCAGTCGGGGTGGGCGGCGGCGACGTGTCCGAGGCCGTTGAGGTCGGCGGCGACCTCTTCGTTGTCGTAGAAGACGAAGGTGAGGTCGCGATTGGGCTCGGGCACGGTGGCCGCGATCCTCAGCTGCACGGCGACGCCCGACTTCATGTCGGAGCTCCCGCAGCCCCAGAGCAGGCCGTCCTCGTCGAGCCTGGAGGGCACGTTGTCGGCGATCGGGACGGTGTCGATGTGCCCCGCCAGCACGACGCGCTCGCCGCGGCCCAGGTTCGTCCTGGCCACGACGTTGTTGCCGTGCCGGTCGACGGTCAGGTGCGGAAGCGTCCGCAGCGCCGACTCGATGGCATCGGCGAGGTCCTTCTCCTCCCCGCTGACCGAGGGGAAGTCGACGAGCCATGCGGTGAGCGCGGGCCCGTCCAGTGTGAGGTCAAGCGTGCTTTCGGCCATGGCTACGACCCTAGTCCCTCGCGTACGGTGGCCCCGTGCCCCGGACCGTTGCCCCTGCCCGCCGACACACCGCCCGCAGCCGCCGTCTGCGCATCACGGCGGCCTTCGCCGTGCTCCTGGCGGTGGCCGGGTATCTGACCGTGCAGTACGTGACGGGCGGCAAGGGCTCCGATCAGTGCACCGTGCGGTCGGCCGACGGTTCGGCGGGCGAGGACCGCACGTACCGGCTGAGCCCGGAGCAGGCGGCGAACGCCGCGACGATCTCCGCGGTCGGCACCACGCGCGGCATGCCGGAACGCGCGGTGACGATCGCACTGGCGACGGCGCTGCAGGAATCCGGCCTGCGCAACATCGAGCACGGTGACCGCGACTCGCTCGGTCTCTTCCAGCAGCGCCCCTCGCAGGGCTGGGGCACCGAGAAGCAGATCCTGGACCCGGTCTACTCGGCCGGGAAGTTCTACGAGCACCTGGCCGAGGTGCCCGGTTACTCGCGGCTGCCGCTCACCGTGGCCGCCCAGCGGGTCCAGCGCAGCGGCTTCCCGCAGGCCTACGCGAAGCACGAGCCGGATGCCGCGCTGCTGGCCGCCGCACTGACCGGCCGGGCACCGGCGGCGCTGAACTGCGATCCGCCGCGGACCACTGTCGTGGCGGGCGGGACGGCGAAGGTCCGGGCCGCGCTGGTGCACTCCTTCGGCAAGGACGTGCTGCCCTCCGACCAGCAGGCGGACGGCTCGGACACCGGGACTCCGGCCGCCGGTGCGGCGGCGGGCACGCTCTCGGTGCCGGTACAGGCGACCCGCAGGGCGGGGCAGGACGGTGCTCCGCAGCGCGGCTGGGAGCTCGCGCACTGGGCGGTCGCGCAGTCCGAGGCGCTCGGCATCGAGCAGGTCGCGTACGCCGGCAAGAAGTGGGACTCCGGGGCGGGCTGGCGGACGGAGCGTAAGGAATCGGGCACCACGGCGGTCCGCATACGTCTCGTGCAGTAGTACGAGACGTCACCCGTGCAGGGGGTGCACACCTTCTCGGCGCGGGCCCCGGACAGCGCTCCGCAAGCCACCTTCCGTCCGCGCCCGTCCCCTTGCGGGCAAAGGGAAGTGACGGTTCGGCGGGTGGCCGTGGAATGCATTGTTTGCCCGGGTTCCTCCATTGCGGATTATGTGACGCATTACCCGATCTTTACCTCGACACACCGCAACCTCCCCCTCCCCCACGGCGGTTGTCATGGCGTCCGACCCACGGACACCAGTGATTTCCCACCCCGTCGAAGGAGCATCATGTCCCTCCCCCTGACCCGCCGGATCGCCCGTACCGCGCTGCTGATCGCGGCGGGTGCGGCCCCCGTGGTCGGTGCGGCCGGTGTCGCAGGTGCCGCGGAGCTCCCGCAGGCCCCGGAGCTCGGCGGTCTCACCACCGTCGAGGGCGCCGGACTCGGCCAGGCCGTCGACGCGGCCCAGCCGGCCACCGACACCGCGGGCAAGGCCGGCGGCAAGGTCGTCGGGACCACCCTGCCGGTGGCGGCCAAGACCCTCGGTGAGACGGGCGCCAAGGCCGCGCCCGCGGCGAAGGGCGTCAGCAAGACCGCCAAGGGCGGCGCGAGCGACACCCTCGGCGACGCGGCCGGCGCCGTGACCAAGGGCGGCCTGCCCACCCAGGGCCTGCCGATCGGCTGATCCGCGGCACACCCGCACACGGACGCGCGAGGGCCTCGGGCCGGGCTGGTCGACCAGGAGTACGACGACCGCGTCC
>NZ_JBEXXX010000023.1:0-121630 GCF_040630635.1 Streptomyces sp. NPDC005761
GCGGGGTTCGCCCGGGCGAACCCCGCCGACGCGGCACCGGCAACCAGCCGGGCGGGCCCGCACGTGGCGGGCCCACCCGGCGGCTCTTTTCTCCTCTATGCGCGTAGAGTCAACGGGACTCATGCGTGCTCATCTGCGTACGTACGTACCGGCCGGAAGGACTCCAGACCATGGACGCCATCTCCGTCATCCGCACCAAGCGGGACCGAGGCGAGCTGACCCCCGAGCAGATCGACTGGGTCATCGACGCGTACACCCGCGGCGAGGTCGCCGACGAGCAGATGTCCGCCCTGGCCATGGCGATCCTGCTGAACGGCATGAACCGCACGGAGATCGCCCGCTGGACCGCCGCCATGATCGCTTCCGGCGAGCGGATGAACTTCGACTCGCTCTCCCGCCCCACCACCGACAAGCACTCCACCGGCGGCGTCGGCGACAAGATCACCCTGCCGCTCGCCCCGCTGGTCGCCGCATGCGGCGCCGCCGTACCGCAGCTCAGCGGACGCGGCCTCGGCCACACCGGCGGCACGCTCGACAAGCTGGAGTCCATCCCCGGCTGGCGCGCCCACCTCTCGAACGCCGAGATGCTGAACGTCCTCGACACCACCGGCGCCGTCATCTGCGCCGCCGGCGACGGGCTCGCCCCCGCCGACAAGAAGCTGTACGCGCTGCGTGACGTCACCGGCACCGTCGAGGCCATCCCGCTCATCGCCAGCTCCATCATGTCCAAGAAGATCGCCGAAGGCACCGGCGCACTCGTCCTGGACGTCAAGGTCGGCTCCGGCGCCTTCATGAAGACCATCGAGGACGCCCGCGAACTGGCCTCCACCATGGTCGCGCTGGGCACCGACAGCGGCGTACGCACGGTCGCCCTGCTCACCGACATGGCCACCCCCCTCGGCCTGACCGCCGGCAACGCCCTGGAGGTCCGCGAATCCGTGGACGTCCTCGCCGGCGGCGGCCCGAAGGACGTCATCGACCTCACGCTGGCCCTCGCCCGCGAAATGCTGGACGCGGCCGGCCTCAAGGACGCCGACCCGGAGAAGGCCCTCGCGGACGGCTCCGCGATGGACGTCTGGCGCCGGATGATCTCCGCCCAGGGCGGCGACCCGGACGCCGCACTCCCCGTCGCCCGTGAACAGCACGTCGTCACGGCCTCCGCCTCCGGAGTCCTGACCCGCCTGGACGCGTACGACATCGGCGTGGCCGCCTGGCGCCTCGGCGCGGGCCGCGCCCGCAAGGAGGACCCGGTCCAGGCCGGCGCGGGCATCGAACTGCACGCCAAGCCGGGCGACGAGGTGACGGCCGGGATGCCGCTGCTGACGCTGCACACGGACACCCCGGAGAAGTTCGAGTACGCGCTGAAGGCACTGCCCGACGCGTACGACATCGCCCCGTCGGGCACCCCGTTCGCCGCCGTCCCGGTGGTGCGGGAGCGTATCGCCTGACCTGCGGTTTCCTCGTACGGGCGAACGGGACCGGTGGACTGCCACCGGTCCCCGGGCTCTACATCCCCGACCTCGTGGTGCTGCCACGCGTGGTCGCCACCGGGCCGGGCAACCGCGGCCCGGCCGAAGAGGTACGGCTCGTCGTCGAGATCACCTCGCGGGCCAACGCCAACCACGACCGCATCGGCAAGACACACGGCTACGGGCAGGCCGGCGTCGAGCTCTTCCTGCTCCTCGACCCCTGGCGCTCCGGCCGCCCCACCGCACGCTGCACGGGGAGCCGGCCGACGGCACGTACCGCGTGCCGAACGCGGTCGAGTACGGCGAGAAGCTGAGGCTGCCCGAGCCGTTCGGCCTGCACCCGGACACCGCGATCTTCCCCGTGAGTCGAGAAGCACCCCAGCCCCGCGATGAGTTTCTCCCGCATCGCCGGTCTCCTAGGTATGGATCCCTTGTCACCGGCCGTATTCGTCCTCTCCGGACACGTCACCAGGGCCGGTACGCCCCGTCTATGCGCCGAGTTGGAGGCGCTGCTGGCCACGTCGGAAGCAGCGGTGGTGGACTGCGACGTGGGCGGCATCGTCGAGCCGAGCCTGGCTTCCGTCGAAGCGATCGCCCGCCTGTCCCTGGTCGCACGCCGGGCGGGCGGGAGGCGACTGAGGCTGCGCGGGACGCCGCCCGAGCTGCAACTGCTGCTCGACCTGCTGGGGTTGGGAGATGTGGTGGACCTGGACGACGGGTCGACGACGGTGGAGACGGGCCGGGCACCCGGCCCCTGACCGAGCCGGCCGTCACCGGCCCCGGATCAGTCGGAGACCGAGTAGTCGCAGGCCACGGCGGTGACCACGTTCTGTTTGCCTGTGGTGCCCTCGTGCTCCGGGGGCAGGGCTGTGGCCGATGGGGACGGGGGCGAGGCCATGCGAGACTTCGCGGCCCGTACCGCCTCCGCGCAGTCGAACTCCGGCTGCGGCCCCGGCTCCGCCCCGGAGCCCGGTGGCACGACGCGGGCCGGCCCCGACGTCGCCGCCGGCTCACCGACCCACTGCGTGACCCCCCACCCGGCGACGGCGAGAACCACCCACCCCGCCACCAGCCCCCGCCTCACGCCCCGTCTCACGCGGCGTCCGCCTCCAGGTGGTCCGGCAGGCCGAACAGCGGGAACCAGCGCGGGGTGTCCAGGAAGCAGTGCATCCCGGTGATCGCCCCGTCCTGGATGTCGATGACCTGCACCGCCCACGGCACGAACCCGGGCCCGTCCGGATTCGGCTTGTAGTGCGCGAAGGCCGGGGTGCCGTTCGCCGACGTGGCGACCAGCCGGGAGCCCTCGCAGGACGCGCCGATGGACGTCATGAACCCGGCGATGTCGTCGTGCCCCTGCAACCAGAGGTCGAACGGCGGCATGGTCATCACCGCGTCCTCATGGAGCAGCGCGGTCAGCGCCTTCATGTCGTAGCCCTCGAACGCCGCCACGTACCGCTCCAGGAGCTTCGCCTGCTCCTCGTCCAGGGGATTCGCCGTGTCGGCGGAGGCGGCATCGCCCTGGTGGTCGGTCAGCGTGGCCCTGGCCCGTTGGAGCGCGCTGTTGACCGAGGCGACCGAGGTGTCGAGCAGCTCGGCGACCTCGCTCGCCTTCCACGCGAGCACCTCGCGCAGGATCAGCACCGCCCGCTGCTTCGGCGGCAGATGCTGGAGCGCGGCGACGAACGCGAGCCGTACCGACTCGCGCGCGACGGCGGCCTCCGCCGGGTCCGCGACCGTCGGCAGGATCCGCCCGTCCGGCATCGGCTCCAGCCAGGCGTTCTCCGGGAGCGGGTTGAGCGCGGCCTGTGCGAGCGGGGTCGGGCCCGACAGGTCGACGGGCCGGGCGCGCTTGTTGCCCGCGTTCAGCATGTCGAGGCAGACGTTCGTCGCGATGCGGTAGAGCCAGGAGCGCAGCGAGGAGCGTCCCTCGAACTTCTCGATGTTGCGCCACGCACGCACCAGGGTGTCCTGGACCGCGTCCTCCGCCTCGAAGGCCGAGCCGAGCATCCGGTAGCAGTAGCCGGTCAGCTCGACCCGGTGTCCCTCGAGACGGCTGTCGATATCGGTCGTCGTCGCCGTCAGATCACTCATCGCGTCGCTTCACCCCTGTTGCGTTGTGACACCGCTCACTTCAGCACTTCGGAAGCTACCGCAGGGCACTGACAACGGGGGCGGGAAGAGCAGAAGCGGTCACGTCCCGAGCTTGCGCCCGTACACGTACACGTCGTCGCCGTTCTTCAACAGGTTCCAGTATGACTTCGCGTCGGCGGTGCGCATGTTGACGCAGCCGTGCGAGCCCGGCGGGTTCCACATCTTCACGCCCACCGCGTGGAAGGCCTGCCCGCCGTCGAAGAACTGCGAGTACGGCATCTTCACGTGGTAGAGCGACGAGACGTGGTTCTTGTGCTTCCAGTAGATCTTCTTCGCCCCGGTCCGGGTCTCGTACCCGTCCCGCCCGGTCCGCACCGGCACCGGTCCGAACTTCAGCTTGCTGCCGTCCTGGATCCAGGTGATCTGTCGGGTGAGGTCCACGCACGCGATGCGCCCCTTGTTCGTGGGGCACTTCTTGGCCTTGTTCGGGTTCTTCCCTGCCGCCTTCTGAGCGGTGAGCGTCTGCATGGTGCGCCAGGTGACGGGCCCCGCGTAACCGATCGTCGGCGTGACCCCGTACGTGCTCTGGAACGACCGGATCGCCTTGCAGTCGGCGGCCGACTGCTTGCCGTCCACCTTCAGGTGCAGGTACTTCTCCACCTGCTTCTGGTACGGGCCCCTGGACGTCGTGCAGGACGCCGCCTGGGCGGTGCCGCCGGTGCCGAGCACGAATGCCGGTACGGCCGTCAGACCGGCGACGGACAGCGCGAGAACGCGCCGTGCCCGCACACCCCGTATGTTCCCCGTGATCTTCATGTACGCCAACTCCCCTTCGCGCGCAGTGCGGTGTTTCCGCCTGCTAGACGCGCGCCGGGGAGTGGATGGTTGTGCGCCGAATGTCTCAGTTCTGTACGGACGCCGTCGCGGCCACCGGCCTGCGCCGCTCGACACGCGCTGCCCGCGTCCCGTACAGCGTGATCGATACGACCCCGAGCACCGCGACCAGCCCCAGCGTGACCGTGCCTGCCCAGCCGCCGGCGTGGAAGGCGACCGCGCCGAGCGTGCCGCCCGCGCTGGAGCCCAGGTAGTACGCCGACTGGTAGAGCGCCGACGCCTGGGCGCGGCCGGTGGTGGCCGTACGGCTCACGGAGGACGAGGCGACCGCGTGCCCGGCGAAGAATCCGGCCGTGATCAGGACCAGGCCGAGGAGCACGGCGGCCAGCTGGTCGGCGAGCGAGAGCAGCAGACCTGCGGCCGTGGTGGAGACGGCGAGGTAGAGCGCGCCCCGGCGCCCCAGCCGGGCGACGAGCCTGCCCGCGGCGGCGGAGGAGACCGTACCGACCAGATAGACCAGGAAGATCGACCCGACGATGCCCTGCGGGAGGTTGAACGGGGCGTCCACGAGCCGGTAGCCGATCACCGTGTAGACCGCGCCGAACACCGTCATGAACAGGGCGCCGATCGCGTACAGCCGCCGCAGCAGCGGATCGGCGAGGTGCCCGCCGACGGTCTTCGCCAGGGCCTTCGGGTTCAGCGAGCCGGGAGTGAAGTGCCGTGCCCGGGGGATCATGAAGTGGAAGACGACCGCGCAGGCCACGGCCAGCAGCCCGACCGCGCCGAGCGCCGCCCGCCAGCCCCACGCCTGGGCGATCCAGCCGGTGAGGATCCGGCCGCTCATCCCGCCGATGCTGTTGCCGGCCACGAACAGCCCGATCGCGGCGACCAGCGCCTTGGGCCGGACCTCTTCCGCCAGGTACGCCATCGCGGAGGCGGGCAGACCGGCGAGTGCGGCGCCCTGGATCGCGCGCAGCGCGATCAGCCAGCCGAGCGAGGGCGCGAACGGTACGAACAGCCCGACCACCACGGCCACCGCCAGCGAGGCGGTCATCATCTGCCGCCGCCCGAACCGCTCGGACAGCGCGCTCATCGGCAGCACACACAGGGCCAGCGCACCCGTCGCGGCGGACACCGTCCAGCTCGCCTGCCCGGCCGTGGCGCCGAAGGACGCGGAGACGGCGGGGAGCAGGGCCTGAGTGGAATAGAGGAGCGCGAACGTCGCGACACCGGCGGCGAAGAGCGCGAAGCTCATCCGGCGGTAGCCGGGCCGTCCGGGCTCGAGCCGGTCCGCTGCGACAGCGGGGACGGTAGCGGCGACGGGGGACGACTGGGTCGAGGCGGCCACGATGAGGGTGGACGCCCCGGTACTGGCAGGAGGCATGCCACGAAAGTAGGCCCGACACCTTTCATGCGTCCAATGCACAAACACGCAATAATCAATCCTATGGCGCATCAGTACAGCTCACAGCCTCGGCTGTCACCAAGCAGTTACGAAGAAGACATTCGCGCGGTCCTGGCGCCGCGCCTGGCGTACTTCGAGGCCGTCGCCCGCCACGAGCACGTCACCCGCGCCGCGCATGAACTGGGCGTCCCGCAGTCCACGCTCTCGCGGGCCATGGTCCGGCTGGAACAGGACCTCGGCGTCGCCCTGTTCGCCCGCAAGGGCCGCACGGTCTCCCTGACCCCCGCGGGCCGCACCTTCCTCGGCTCGGCGGAACGGGCGCTCGCGGAGGTGGAGAAGGCCGCCGACTCGGTCCGGGCGGACGCCGACCCCACGGCCGGCAAGGTCGCCTTCGGCTTCCTCCACACCATGGGCTCGGAAACCGTCCCCGCCCTCATCCGCGCCTTCCGCGTCGACCACCCCCGGGTCCGCTTCCAGCTCGTCCAGAACTACGGCGAGGCCATGATCGAACGCCTCCGCGCGGGCGGCCTCGACCTCTGCCTCACCTCACCGGTCCCGGACGCCCCGGATCTCGTCGCCCGCCGCCTGGACGAACAACGCCTGCGCCTGGTCGTCCCCGAGGACCACCGCCTGGCCACCCGCCGCCGCATCCGCCTGGCGGAGGCCGCCGACGAGACCTTCGTGACCCTGGAACCCGGCTACGGCCTGCGCCGCATCACGGACGACCTCTGCACGGAGGCGGGCTTCGTCCCCCGCGTCGCGTTCGAGGGCGAGGAGGCGGAGACGCTGCGCGGCCTGGTCGCGGCCGGCCTGGGCGTGGCGCTGCTCCCGCCCCCGGCGGTGGCCCGCCCCGGGGTGGTGGAACTGACGGTGACGGCACCGCGGGCTGCCCGGGAGATCGGCGTGGCCTGGCTGGACGGCCACCCGGACACTCCGCCGGTGGCGGCGTTCAAGAAGTTCCTGCTGTCGCGGAGGGGGAACCTGCTGCCGGAGTGACAGGTCAAGCGGCGGGCATGGTGGCGGACGCGTACGCGGTGAAGTCCGACCACGCGGCCGTGGAGACGGCGAACGGGCGCCGGTCGGTGTCCTTGGAGTCGCGGACGTGGACGGCGCGGGCGGCCAGGGCGACCTCGACGCAGTTGTCGCCATCGCCGCCGCTGTAGCTGCTCTTGAACCAGTTCAGCTCTGTGGTGCTCATAGCGCTCCTCGCATCCGTTCCAGCAAGCTCACCGTAGCCCGGCAATCCAGGGCCTGGGAACGCAGCTTGCCATAGCGCTGGAGCAGGATGCTGACTTCGCTCGGAGCGGTGAGCAGGGCGCTTGAGCGGTGGCCCTCGGTGTAGCCGAACCACTGGTTGGCCTGGCTCTCGGCCAGATACATCTGCCCGTCGATCCCGGTGTGGTCCTGTTGCCGGAGCGGCATGACCTGGATCTCCACGTTGGTGTGCCGCCCGATGTGCAGCAGGTGGTCGATGACGAGGGCGGTCACGCGCGCCCCGCCCACCTGGCGCTCCAGGATGCCCTGCTCGACGACGAAGCTGAAGGCGGTGTTGGGGCGTTCGCAGAGGAGCCGCTGACGTTCGAGTCGAGCCGTGACCTGTCGTTGGATCTGTGTCTCCGTGAGAGGCGGCAACTGGCGTTCAAACACGGCCCGGATGTATCCCTCGGGCTGTAACAGCCCAGGAATCCCCCGGCACTCGTACGCGTACAGCGTGATCGCCTCCTCCTCGATCCCCGCCCACTGCTGGAACCAGGAGGCGAGCCCGGCCCTCCTGCGCAGACTCCGCGCGGCGGCGCCGAGGACCTTGCCCGCGACCGGCCCCAGGGCCTCCGCCGCCCGCTCCGGCAGGTTCTCCGGCGGGAACCGCTTGCCCTGCTCGATCTTGGCGATGTAGGCGGGCGAGTACTGCACGCGGGGTGCGAAGTCCTCCTGGGTGAGGCCGGCGGCTTCGCGCAGGGCCTTCAGTACGGCCCCGAACGTCCGCAGGCTGTCGGACAGCTCGGGCTCGCCGTTCGTCGTGGTGCTCTCGTGGTCCGCCGTCATCGCCGCCCCGTCTTTCGCGCATCGATCAACGCGACAATGATCACGGACGGTTACCCACCCCGTCCAGAGCGTCAACCCATACAGAGGGATCTGTATGGGTGTTGTTCCTGCTGGCGCAGGTGGTCGAGGCGGAACGCTGGGTGCATGACAGCACTGCAAGCCCAACCACCCGTAACCGTAAGTGTGTTCGCCCAGAGGTGTTCCGCCACCCGCCTGGGCGCAACCCTCGCGCGCCGCCTGGCCGTGTGGAAGCTCGACGTCTGGGGGGTTCCGTACGGCACGCAGCTCTCCGACACCGTGGCGCTCCTCGTCGCCGAGCTGGCGGCCAACGCGGTCCTGCACGGGCGGGTTCCGGGGCGCGACTTCGAGTTGCGGCTCGTGTACGCGTACGGGACCGGAGTCGTACGCGTCGAGATCTCCGACACCCACGAGGCCCGCCCGGTCCCCGCTGCCGCGCCGCCGGCCGACCCGGAGGCCGACGGGGGCAGGGGCCTCCTCATCGTGGAGGCCCTCGCCTCCCGCTGGGGCGTGAGCGATCGGCTCGGGCCGGGCAAGACCGTGTGGGCGGAGACGGGGCCGGCGGTTACCCGGTGAGGACCGACTCCGGGCCGGACGCCGTCAGGAGAGCGGCTCGTGGTTGGCCCAGACGACCTTGTACGGGTGGCGGGACTGCCAGCACTTGATGACGTCCTCGAGTCCGGGAGCCGTGAACGAGGCGTTCAGCGCGTGGAGGTCGGCGAGGGCGATCTGCACGATCGCGGTGGCGGCGGGCCCGGGACTGTGGTCATCGGCGGCTACACGGATGTGCTGCGAGGCCGCGAAGGTCTGGATCTGTCCCGAGTCGCGCATGACCTGTTCGATGTCTTTGAGGAACTGATCCAGCTCGGCCGTCGGGACGGAGTCGGCGAAGGAGACGATCATTGTGTGGTGAATCATGGGTCAATCGAACCTCGCCCCCCGAACGAAGTCCAAGACCGATTGATTCTCCAGCGATAACCTGGAGGAATGATCGAATTGGAGACGCGTGAGCTGGAGTACTTCGTCGCGGTCGCCGAGGAGCTGCACTTCGGCCGTGCCGCCGCGCGCCTCGCCATCGCGCAGCCGGCGCTGTCGAAAGCGGTCCAGCGCGTCGAATCGCGGCTCGGCGTCCAGTTGCTCGTGCGCTCCAGTCGTCACGTCTCGCTGACCCCGGCCGGCGAGGCCTTGCTGCACCACGGCCGCCACGCGCTCAACGCGGTGAGTGCCGCGGCCCGGAGTGCGCGCCGGGCCGGTGACGTCCAGGCGCAGCTGCGGCTGGTGATCAAGCCCGGTGGCGATGCCAACCTGCTGTCCGGGATCCTCGCCGCGTATGCCGGACAGCCCGATGCGCGCAGGGTGGACATCCTGTTCGGCGGTGCCGCCGACCGCGCCGACTACCTGCGTGACGGAAGAGCCGATGTGGCGCTCCTGTACGCGCCGTTCGACGACCTCTCCGGACTGGAGTCCGAGACGCTGTACGTCGAAGGGCGCGTGGCGATTCTGCCGCGGGACCACCGGCTGGCCTCGCGCGGCGAGCTGTGCATGGCCGACCTGGAGCACGAGACGCTGCCGCGCTGGAAGGGCGTGCCTGACGGTGGGGCCGGGCCGGAGATCGTGGACGTGGCACAGATGACGCAGATGATCATGCTCGGCCGGACGATCGCGATCCTGCCGCGCTCGTCCATCGACCCCCTTCACCCCGGGCTGGTGTACAAGCCGGTGATCGATGCGGCGCCCAGCCGACTGGTCGTCGCGTGGTCGCGACTCGACCAGCGGCCGCTGGTCGCCTCGTTCGTCGCCGCCGCGGTTGCCGCAAGCCGTGTGCGGCGGGACCTGGCGTCGACCCCGGAGGCGGGCGCCTCCCCGGGCGGTGAGGCCGGATAGTCGCCGGGGACGCAGGTACAGGTGCTCCGCCCGGTTGAGGTCGAGACGGGGCTCGCTCCCGGTCAGAGTCCCCGCCGGCCGCCCCCGAATGACCTCGCGGCGCGTTGCCGTGCGGTGCGGGCGAGGCGGAAGTCGAGGTAGGCCAGAGCCATGACGATGAGGGGAGCGACGGTGCACATGAGCAGCAGTCGCAGGTCTCCGTCGGTCAGGGTGGCCACCAGAACGATCGCGACCGTACCTCCGACGAAGCCCGCGAGCTGCCGGTAGGACCGGAAGGAGCCGAGGGCCACCGAGGTGTTCGACTCCTCCGGCTCCTCCTCCGCGAAGGCGGCGCGGACGGGGTGATCGGCACCGTCGTGGTGTGCCTGCCGCCAGGCCAGGACCAGGCGGGTCAGCACGTAGAGGGCGAACGCACCGAGGTAGATCCACCACTCGGTCGCGCTGTCGGGTAAGGAGCGAGCCAGAGTCATGCCGTACGTGTGCCCCGGATCCCTGGGAAGAGCCCACGCCTCCACGGCCGACGTGGCTACCCTGACGCGGGAGTTGTGTGCGATCGGGACGAGCCGGCGCAGGTGTTCGGCTGGGTGAAGGCAACGGAGAACATGGTGCGCTTGATCAGGACGGTCGTCCCGGTGCTTGCTCTGCTCGTGGTGACGGCCGGGTGTTCCTCCGGTGACGGCAAGAGCGAACAGCGGCTGGCCGAGCAGCGCGAGAGTTACTGCACCCAGCTCGGGGCGTGGGAGGACGCTCAGGGAGAAGAGAAGGACGCTGAGGCGGAGGGCGCGGAAGCGGATGGGGCGTCAGGGTACGACATGGTCGGGGCCGTCGCCGATGATGTGTTCCTTGCGATGGAGCCGCTCCGGGACGAGTCCGTCGGAGGAGGACGCACCCTGGCGGAGGCCACGGCGGCGGCGCTGAAGAGCAATGATCGCGGGGCAGGCGGGCTCATCGTGCGCTACTGCCAGGACAACGGCTTCGAGGCCCAGGTCGGTTGAGCCGGGCCGGGGTTCTCCGGCCCGGGCCCGCAATGCCCTCTCATCCCCGCAACGACTTCCCGAACCCCGCGGCCAACGGCATCCGCAGCCCCAGCGGCGGTGGAGCCGCCAGGGCGTCGGCGACCGGGCGGGCGTAGCTGCGGCCGAAGAGGGAGCCGCGCACGAAGTCCGCTGCCAGGGCGGCGACTTCGGATTGGTGCTGGCGTAGCGCGTGGCCGTCCGAGTGGACCTCGAAGCGGCAGGTGTCGCGGTTGGACTTCTTGGCGCGTTCGGCCAGGCGGAACGACAGCTCCGGGTCGCAGTGGGCGTCGTTCGTCCCGTGGACCAGCAGGACGGGGCGGCCGACCAGGTGCTTGACCGGTTCCGGTTCGGCGTCCGGGTCGCCCGGGAGCCAGGGGGCCATCGCGAGGACCGAGGTGACTGCCGGGTGGCCGCCCGCGCGGAGGGCCGCGCGGCCGCCCATGCCGTGGCCGGCCAGGCAGACCGGGATGTCGCCGTAGCGGCGTACGACCTCGTCCACCGCCCATTCGGCGTCCGCCGCGAGGTGGGCGTCCGTGGTGTTCCAGCCGCGGCAGCGGTAGTGGACGACGTGGGCGGCGAGGCCGTCGGTGCCGCCGGCGCGGGCCAGGGACCGGGCCAGAGGGAGTCTGCGGGCGTAGGTGAGAGGGGAGGGGCGGCGGTGCGAGTAGGGCTCGCCGTCCGGGAGCAGCAGGACCACGCCGCTGACCGTGGTGGATTCTCCGGCCGTCCTGACGGCCCGTCCCAGCCTTGCAGCAGGCAGGGGGAGTGCGCGCTGTGCCATGACGTAACAGTGTCAGAAGGGCAGGTGTACGCCACCCGTATTCGCGGTCTCTGTTACGTATCGGCGAGGGGCGCGCGGCGGCGCTCCACGCGGGTGGGGCGCGGTCTCTGTTACGTATCGGCGGGCCGCGCCCCGCAGCGCTCTACGCGCGTAGGCGTTAGAGTGCGTGGATGATGAGCCCGACCCTCAATGTGCCCGGCCAGGATCAGATCCGGCGTGCCCCCAAGGTCCTTCTCCACGATCACCTCGACGGCGGTCTGCGCCCCGGGACGATCGTCGAACTCGCCGCGGTCAACGGATACGACGGGCTTCCGGAGAGCGATCCCGACAAGCTCGGCATCTGGTTCCGGGAAGCCGCCGACTCCGGGTCGCTGGAGCGCTACCTGGAGACGTTCGCCCATACGTGTGCCGTCATGCAGACGCGTGACGCGCTGGTCAGGGTCGCCGCCGAGTGCGCGGAGGACCTGGCTGCCGACGGTGTCGTCTACGCCGAGATCCGGTACGCCCCCGAGCAGCACCTCGAAGCCGGCCTGAGCCTCGAAGAGGTCGTCGAGGCCGTCAACGAGGGCTTCCGCGAGGGTGAGCGCCGGGCGCGCCAGGACGGGAACCGGATCAGGGTGGGCGCGCTGCTCACCGCGATGCGGCACGCCGCCCGTTCGCTGGAGATCGCGGAGCTGGCCAACCGTTACCGCGAGCAGGGTGTCGTCGGCTTCGACATCGCGGGGGCGGAGGCGGGCTTCCCGCCCACCCGGCACCTCGACGCCTTCGAGTACCTCAAGCGCGAGAACAACCACTTCACCATTCACGCCGGCGAGGCCTTCGGGCTGCCGTCGATCTGGCAGGCCATCCAGTGGTGCGGCGCCGACCGGCTCGGCCACGGTGTCCGCATCATCGACGACATCGAGGTCGCCGCGGACGGCAGTGTGAAGCTCGGCCGCCTCGCCTCCTACGTACGGGACAAGCGCATCCCGCTGGAGCTCTGCCCGACCTCCAACCTGCAGACCGGTGCCGCGGCCTCGTACGCCGAGCACCCCATCGGGCTGCTGCGGCGGCTCCACTTCCGGGCCACCGTGAACACCGACAACCGGCTGATGAGCGGTACGAGCATGAGCCGGGAATTCGAGAAGCTGACCGAGACCTTCGGATACACGCTCGATGACATGCAGTGGTTCACCGTCAATGCGATGAAATCAGCATTCATTCCTTTCGATGAACGTCTGGCGATGATCAGTGACGTCATCAAGCCCGGATATGCCGAGCTGAAGTCCGAATGGCTCTTCGAGCAGACCGCTGCGACCAGCGTGTCTACCTCGGTAGCCGGCTGACGGACCGCTCTCCGAGAACGGCCGGGAACGTGATTCCCGGCCGTTTTCCGTGTTTTTCGATGTTTGCGGGAAGGGCAAGGGGCTGACTACGTTGCAGAGCCGCTCACGTCCCCTTCCCCAAGGATGAATTTCACATGAAGCAGTCTGCTGCCAGGACTCTCGGCGTCGCCGCTCTCGGTGCCGCTTTCGCCGCTGCCGCCGCCGGTACCGCGTCGGCCTCCGCGCTGCCGCTGGACGCTGCCACCAGCGCCCTGCCCGTCGCCGGCGCCCTGGCGAACGCCACGTCGACCCTGCCGGTCCAGGACACCGCCAACGAGCTCCTCGGCACCAGCCAGACGAAGGTCCTGGGCGACGTCACCGCCCCGGCCAAGGGCCTTCTCGGCGGTATGCCCGCCGGTGGGCTGACGACCAGCGGTCTGTCGGCCAACGGGCTGCCGCTCGGTCGCTGAGACCGGTCCCGCACCTGCCTGTGGGCGGACACCCGATGCCGGGTGTCCGCCCACAGGCGTGCGTCGGGGGATTACCAGGCGGTCGCGGCGGACGACGGCCGCTCCTGGGGGAGCAGCAGCCACAGCGCCAGGTAGAGCAGGAACTGCGGGCCCGGCAGGAGGCACGAGACGACGAAGATGATGCGCATGGTCCTCGCGGAGGTGCCGAAGCGCCGTGCCAGCGCTGCGCACACTCCGCCGAGCATGCGTCCGTCACGGGGGCGGGCAAGTGCGGCCATGGTGGGCTCCTTCGCGAACCGTTGCTGAGGGAGCGGTCCGTTGCGCTCCCGGTGTATCCAGGATGGCCCTGGCGGCGGGGGCAAAGCGTCGCTCTACGGGGCGATACCGACCCTGGAAATCGTCGGGGTCGATCCCTGAGTCCCGTGAGAGGCCCGCGCCTCGTGGCCGGCCCGGACCGGCACGCGGCCCTGCGGCTCGTACCGGCGGCGGTGCCGCGCCCGCCAGGCCGGGACTATCAGGACGTGGGCGAGGGCCACACCGACGGTGTTCAGGAACAGCGAGTCGACGTCGACGACCTGACCGGGCACCCCGGTCTGGCCCAGTTCGATGACCAGCGAGATCAGCGACCCGGCCGCAACCGTGCGGGTCAGTGAGGACCACGGGGAGACCAGGAGCCGGCCCCCCGCCAGCGGCAGCAGCACGCCCAGGGGGGCCAGCAGCAGGAGTTCCTTGCCGATGCGGCGGACGGCGGTGACCGGGCCGAGGGACAGGTCGGCCTTGATGCCGGCGAAGGGCTGGAGGTTGGCGGCGGTCATCCACGGCACGTCCAGCGGGCGCAGAGTCAGCCACCCGACGAGCAGCAGATGCGCGAGGAGCAGTGACACTCCGACCGCGCGGAAGCGGATGACGGCCTGGCCGCCCGAACCTTGACGCACGTCACCCAAGACGCGGGCAGCGGCAGGATCGGTTCCGCTCCGCCGGGGGAGACCTGGCTCACCCGCCCGGCACGCCCGCGCCGACCTGCTCAGGGCAGTGGGGCCGCGTCCGTGGTCGGTACGGCCTCCGGGCTGGCCTTCGTCTCCGTGGTGCACAGATAGGCGCGCGGCGGGTAGCCGCCCGGGCCGCCGAGCGTCACCGAGCCGTCGGGGACGAGCGACTCGCTCTCGGCGTACGTACAGACGATCTGCGCCAGGGCCTCGGACGGCAGGTCCTCCGGCTGCTCGCTGAGACGCAGCGTGCCCTTCGGGTCGCCCGTGACGGGACCGCCGATGCGGAGCGCGGCGGGGACGTGGGTGGAGAATCCCGCCCGCTCCTCGGCGGCCGGTGGTTCCAGGCGCAGTTCGTCCAGGAGGGCCCGGGCGATCCGGAGCCGGTCCGATGCCGTCTCCGGGACCTGCGCCGAGCGGTCCACGGTGACCAGTTCCGAGGCGCAGACCAGATAGATCTGTACGGGGATGCCCTGCTGGGCCTGGGTGGTGATGTCCTCCGCCGGCATGGCGCACGGCACCCGCGACGGGGCCGGGCCGGCGTCCACGGGTACCGAGGTCGTCCTGATCCCGCAGCCCGCGGCCAGTACGGCGCAGAGCGCGGCAGCGGCAAGCGCCGCGGCGGGGCGGCGACCCCGGCGTTCGGTGGGCGTCACGTCGCGTCGTCCTCCTCGTCCGGGATCCCGGCGTCGTGACCCTCGGTGGTGCGGTTCAGCGCCTCGGCGTCGCGCGGCAGCCGCAGGACGAACACCGCGCCGTCGCCGTCCGGCGAGTTCGCGGCGGTGATGTCGCCGCCGTGGATGTGCGCGTTCTCCATCGCGATCGAGAGTCCCAGGCCGCTGCCCTCGGAGCGCGGCCGCGAGGCGCTGGCCTTGTAGAAGCGGTCGAAGACGTGCGGCAGCACGTCCTCGGGGATGCCGGGGCCGTGGTCGCGCACTTCGATGACGAGATCGTCGCCCTCGGTCCGTACCGTGACCCGTACGGGCGAACCGCCGTGCTTCAGCGCGTTGCCGATCAGGTTGGCCAGGATGACGTCGAGCCGGCGCGGATCGAGGCGGACCATCATGCCGCGCTCGGCGTCCAGGTCCACCGCGTCCAGCCAGGCCCGGACGTCGATGCAGGCGGTCACCTGGTCGGCGACGTCGACGGTGTCGAGGACGAGGCGGGCCGTGCCCGCGTCGAAGCGGGTGACCTCCATCAGGTTCTCCACCAGGTCGTTGAGGCGCCGGGTCTCGCTGACCACCAGGTGCACGGCGGGCGCGATCATCGGGTCGAGGCTGTCGGCCTCGTCCTCCAGCACCTCGGCGACCGCGGTGATCGCGGTGAGCGGGGTGCGCAGTTCGTGCGACATGTCGGCGACGAAGCGGCGGCTGGACTCCTCCCGCGCGCTCATGTCCGCGACCTTCTTCTCCAGGGAGCTCGCCGTTCTGTTGAACGTCCTGGAGAGATCGGCCAGTTCATCGGTACCGGACACCGTGAGCCGGGTGTCGAGCTTGCCCTCGCCGAGCTTGCGGGCGGCGTCGCCGAGCCGCTGCACGGGCCGCAGCACCGTCGTTGCCGCGGCCTGGGCGAGCAGGGCGGAGCCGACGAGGGCCAGGGCGGTGGCGATCCCCAGTGACCAGGCGAGGGAGTTGAGGTCCTGCCGTTCCTGGTCGAGCGACTTGAGCATGTAGCCGGTCGGGCCGCCGCCGATGATCTTCGTGCCGGCGACGAGGTAGGGCGTGCCGCGGATCGATATCCGCTGCCAGAACAGGTGGTACTCGTACTTGTTGCCCGCCTTGACCGGCTGCTTCCTGTCGACCTGCTTCTGCAGCGACACCGGAACGTTGTCGCGCGTGAAGGTGTCCAGGTCGGAGTTGCCGACGATCGGCTTGCCGGGATCGCGCTCGTCGATCAGCAGCACGCTGTAGCCGGGGCTGCTGCTCGCCATCTGTACGGCGGCGGTCTGCAGGTCCTCCTTGGTGGGCTTCAGCGGCAGTGAGGCCGCGCGGCCCTGCATCTCCTGCCGGAAGTCCCCGAGCGCGGAGTCCTGCGTACGCGTCAGCACCGCCTCGCGGTTCAGCCAGTACGCGATGCCGGACGCGGACACCGCGGCGGTGAGCGCGACCAGGGCGAACACGACGACGAGCCGCAGCCGCAGGCTGGTCCAGCGGAGCCCGGCAAGCAGGCTCCGCCGCACAGCCGGGCTCACTGCGGCGAGTCCAGCCGGTATCCCACGCCCCGCACGGTACGGATCAGGGTCGGCGAGGACGGCACGTCCTCCACCTTCGCCCGCAGCCGCTGGACACAGGCGTCCACCAGCCGGGAGTCACCGAGGTAGTCGTGCTCCCACACGAGGCGCAGCAACTGCTGCCGGGACAGGGCCTGGCCCGGCCGGCGGCTCAGCTCCAGCAGGAGGCGCAGCTCGGTCGGCGTGAGCTGCAGGTCCTCCCCGTTCTTGGTCACGGTCATGGCGGACCGGTCGATCACCACGCTGCCGAACGTGGCGGAGTCGGTCGACTCGCGCTCACCGCGCCGGAGCACCGCGCGGATACGGGCGTCGAGCACCCGGCCCTGCACGGGTTTCACCACGTAGTCGTCGGCACCGGACTCCAGACCGACCACGACGTCGATGTCGTCGCTCCGTGCGGTCAGCAGGATGATCGGCAGCTGGTCCGTGCGCCGGATGCGCCGGCACACCTCGAAACCGTCGATCCCGGGCAGCATCACATCCAGCACGACCAGGTCGGGCCGCTGCTCGCGCAGCAGGTTGAGGCCGTCCTCTCCCGTCGCCGCGGTGGCCACACGGTGGCCCTGGCGAGACAGCGAGAGTTCGAGGGCCGTGCGGATGGCGTCGTCGTCCTCGATCAGCAACAGGAAAGGCACGTTGGTCATTCTGACCCATGGGGGTGCCCCAGTTCGACAGTTGGTCCCCTCTCATGCATCCGGCAGCCCCGAATCGTGTCTGCGCCGGGCCCTGTGACAGGCCTGTGACAGTCGGCGGACAGGGCCATGAAATCGCCCCGGCAAGCTCGTTGACACAAGGAACGGACGGACTCCACCGACGGGGGGCGCGAGATGAACGCAACGCACAGCATCACCACCAGCGCAGTTGTCACGCGTCTCCACGACGTCGGGCGGAGCACCGAGAAGTCCGGCGCCGCAGTGAACGGGCGGGGGTGCGTTCGAGGCGCCGGGCGTCAGCACCCGTCATACATGACGGTGGTTGACGCGTCTGCCACCACGGGGGCGGGCAACGGGGGAAGCGCGTACGGGGAGGTCACGGGGGAGCGGAGGGCCCCGGAGCGGGCCGAGGACGCCGAAGCGGCGTTCACGGCCTACGTCCGGGAGCGCCGCGCCTCCCTGTACGCCACCGCCTACCACCTGACCGGTGACCGGTTCGAGGCCGAGGACCTGCTGCAGAGCGCTCTCTTCTCCACGTACCGGGCATGGGACCGGATCAGCGACAAGGCGGCGGTCGGCGGCTATCTGCGCCGCACCATGACCAACCTGCACATCAGCGCCTGGCGCAGGCGCAAGCTGAACGAATACCCGACCGAGGAGCTGCCGGAGACGGCGGGCGACACGGACGCGATGCGCGGTACGGAGCTGCGCGCCGTGCTCTGGCAGGCGCTGGCGCGACTGCCCGAGACGCAGCGCACGATGCTGGTCCTGCGCTACTACGAGGGCCGCACGGACCCGGAGATCGCGTCCATCCTCGACATCAGTGTCGGCACGGTGAAGTCCAGCATCTGGCGGTCGCTCCGCCGGCTGCGCGAGGACGAGGTCCTCAGCTTCGGCCGTGACGAGGAGGAGTCCTTCGGCGAGCTGGTGGCCTGAGGCAGCGGGGGGAACGGGGGCGTCGCTTCGGGGGAGGCGGCGGTGTCACGGGGGAAGCGGGGCCGCTGCTTCGGGGGAGGCGGCGGTGTCACGGGGAAGCCGAGGGGTCGGACGGGCCGGGGGGTCCCGTCCGGCCCCTCGGCGTTTGCGTGGGGCCGGAAGGTTCGGGGCGCCGGGCTTCGGGGCGCGCCGGGCGTCGGGGGCGCTGACCCCGTACCCCGCTCCTCAATCGCCGGAGGGGCTTGGGTGTGCCCTGGACGCGGGCGTCAGTCGCCGGCGGGGCTCGCCTTCGCTGTCGCGGGGGTACGGCACCGCCCCGCCGCGGCGGCGGCCAGGCGGCCCAGGGCCTCTGCCTTGCCGCAGGGGTACGCCCCCAGTTCCGCCTGGCGCGCCACGATGCGGCGTTCGGCGCGCATCAGGCGCCAGCCCCGGCGCAGCAGGAAGGGCACGGACTTGCGGCCTTCGCGCAGGTCGCGCAGCAGCCGGCGGCGGAACGTCGTCGACGGGCGGCCGCGCAGGCACAGCGCGTCCGCCAGGAGGCCCAGCGACTGGCACTGCCCGACGATGTCCGCGGCGAAGATCCCCTCGGCCACGAAGAGCGGTGTGCGCTCGATGTGGAAGCCCTCGTGCCCGGTCCGGGAGCTGGTCGCGATGTCGTACACCGGTACGTCGGTCCGCCCGGTGCGGCACAGCTCCGTGATCGCGGCGACTGCCGCGTCCGCGTCCCAGGACAGTGCGGAGTCCCAGTCGATGTCCGTGCTCCCCGTGACGAGCGGCAGCGTGGGGTCGCCTGCCTCCTTGTAGAAGTCGTCCAGCCGCAGCACCGGGAGACCGGTACGGGCGGCGAGGGAGGACTTGCCTGAGCCGGAGGGGCCCGCCAACAGGACGACGCGGGTCGAAATCGCTTGGGAACTCACAGAACACAAGTGTGAGGCATTGACCCGCACAGGGGATCCCCGGAGGTCTTGTTGGTATCCGGCATCACACCTCAACTACTCTGTGCACTCAACCGGTTACTCGATCGATGGTTCGAATCGGTCCGATCAGGTGGGAACCTCATGGCACGTCACGCACTTTCCAAGTCCCGGCGCCGCATTCTGCTGCGGGCAGGCCTGACCGTCACCGCGGTGGGCGCCGCGCTCGGTGCGGGGGGTGCGGCGGCCCAGGCGGCCCCGCTGCCCCTCGTGCAGGCGACGGGGACGGACACCAGCCTCGGGGAGGCCGGAGAGGCCGCGGGCGGTGCGGTCACCGGGGCGCTCGGCCACTCGCTCGACAACGGCATCGCGCCCGTGACGCATCTGCGCCTCGACCCGCTGGCCGGTACGGGCGTGGACCCGCTGGACAACGCGGTGGGGACCCAGGTCGCCGATTTCAAGCCGGTCTCCACCGCTGCCGTCACCGACCCGGTGACCAGCGGAGGCGCGCTGAAGGACCTGCCCGTGGTGGGACAGGTCGTGGGCCTGCTGCACGGCTGACACGGACGCGGCCCGTGCCCGGGATCTCCCGGGCACGGGCCGCTGCCGTATCCGAGTCAGTACGAGGAGCCCGCCGCGCCGAGCGCGCCTGTCGGGTGCCACACCGTCTTGGTCTCCAGGAACGCCGTCAGGCGGCGGGTCCCGGGGTCGGCCGACCAGTCGGCGTCCGCGCCGGTGTCCACAGCCTGTGGATGAGCGGCGCCGTTCGCCTCCTTCTCGGCGGGGTGGCGGGCGGCGGACGGGCGGGAGACCCGCTTCAGGTTGTCCGCGGCCGCGATCTCCAGCTCCTTGGCCAGATCCGCGTCGGCCCCCGTCAGGTCGATGCCGTTCACGTCCTGGTGGGAGGCGAGCGGCGTGGCGATCTCCGCCGTCCTCCCCGACAGGATGTTGACCACTCCGCCCGGCAGGTCCGAGGTGGCCAGCACCTCGCCCAGCGACAGAGCGGGCAGCGGGGACCGTGCCGAGGCCACGACGACCGCCGTGTTGCCGGCCGCGATCACGGGCGCGAGCACCGAGACCAGGCCCAGGAACGACGACTCCTGCGGGGCGACGACGGTCACGACGCCGGTCGGTTCGGGGGTCGAGAGGTTGAAGAACGGACCCGCGACCGGGTTCGCCCCGCCCACGATCTGGGCGATCTTGTCGGTCCACCCCGCGTACCAGACCCAGCGGTCCACTGCCGCGTCCACGACGGCCGCTGCCTTGGACTTCGACAGCCCCTCGGCCTCCGCCACCTCGCGGACGAACTGGTCCCGGCGGCCCTCCAGCATCTCCGCGATGCGGTAGAGGATCTGGCCGCGGTTGTAGGCGGTCGCGCCCGACCAGCCGCCGAACGCCTTGCGGGCGGCCACGACGGCGTCCCGCGCGTCCTTGCGGGAGGACTGGGGCGCGTTCGCCAGCCACTTGCCCTTGGAGTCCGTCACCTCGTACACCCGGCCGCTCTCGGAGCGGGGGAACTTGCCCCCGACGTACAGCTTGTAGGTCTTGAAGACGCTCAGTCGCCCGTCAGACATCGAGGTAGGCCTCCAGACCGTGACGGCCGCCTTCGCGGCCGAAGCCCGACTCCTTGTAACCGCCGAACGGCGAGGTCGGGTCGAACTTGTTGAACGTGTTGGCCCAGACGACGCCCGCCCGGAGCTTGTTCGCCACCGCGAGGATGCGGGAGCCCTTCTCCGTCCAGATGCCGGCCGAGAGGCCGTACTGGCTGTTGTTGGCCTTGGCGACCGCCTCGTCGGGCGTGCGGAAGGTCAGCACGGACAGGACCGGGCCGAAGATCTCGTCCCGGGCGACGGTGTGGGCCTGGGTGACGCCGGTGAACAGCGTCGGCGCGAACCAGTAGCCGGCCGAGGGCAGCTCGCACGGCGCCGACCAGCGGTCCGCGCCCTCGGCCTCACCGGTCTCGACGAGCGCGGTGATCCGGGAGAGCTGCTCCTCGCTGTTGATCGCGCCGATGTCGGTGTTCTTGTCCAGCGGGTCGCCGAGGCGCAGCGTGGAGAGCCGGCGCTTGAGGGAGTCCAGCACCTCCTCCTCGACCGACTCCTGCACGAGGAGGCGCGAGCCCGCACAGCAGACCTGGCCCTGGTTGAAGAAGATGCCGGTGACGATGCCCTCGACGGCCTGGTCGACCGGGGCGTCGTCGAAGACGATGTTGGCGCCCTTGCCGCCCAGCTCCAGCGTGGCCTTCTTGCCGGTGCCCGCGATCTGCCGGGCGATGGCCTTGCCGACCGCCGTCGATCCGGTGAAGGCGATCTTGTTGACGTCCTCGTGCTCGACGAGGGCCGAGCCCGCGTCCCCGTAACCCGTCAGGATGTTGACGACACCCTTGGGCAGCCCCGCCTGGCGGCAGATGTCCGCGAAGAAGAGCGCGGACAGCGGGGTCGTCTCGGCGGGCTTGAGCACCACGGTGTTGCCGGTGGCGAGCGCCGGGGCGATCTTCCACGCCAGCATCAGGAGCGGGAAGTTCCACGGGATGATCTGGCCGGCCACGCCGAGCGGGCGCGGGTTCGCGCCGTACCCCGCGTGGTCCAGCTTGTCGGCCCAGCCCGCGTAGTAGAAGAAGTGCGCGGCGACCAGCGGGAGGTCCGCGTCGCGGGTCTCCTTGATCGGCTTGCCGTTGTCCAGGGTCTCCAGGACCGCGAGCTCGCGCGAGCGCTCCTGGATGATCCGGGCGATCCGGAACAGGTACTTGGCGCGCTCGGAGCCGGGCAGCGCCGACCACTTCTCGAACGCCCGGCGGGCCGCCTTCACGGCCCGGTCCACGTCCGCGGAGCCTGCCTGGGCGACCTCGGAGAGCACCTCCTCGGACGACGGGCTGACCGTCTTGAAGACCTTGCCGTCGGCGGCGTCGGTGAACTCGCCGTCGATGAACAGGCCGTACGAGGGGGCGATGTCGACGACGGAACGGGATTCCGGCGCCGGTGCGTACTCGAATGCAGATGCCATGGGAATCAGTCCACCGTCACGTAATCGGGGCCGGAGTAACGGCCGGTGCTGAGCTTCTGGCGCTGCATCAGCAGGTCGTTCAGCAGGCTGGAAGCACCGAAGCGGAACCAGTGGTTGTCCAGCCAGTCCTCGCCCGCCGTCTCGTTCACCAGCACCAGGAACTTGATGGCGTCCTTGGAGGTGCGGATGCCGCCGGCCGGCTTCACGCCGATCTGGATGCCGGTCTGCGCACGGAAGTCGCGCACCGCCTCCAGCATCAGCAGGGTGTTCGCGGGCGTGGCGTTGACCCCGACCTTTCCGGTCGACGTCTTGATGAAGTCCGCGCCCGCCAGCATCCCGAGCCAGGAGGCCCGCCGGATGTTGTCGTACGTGGACAGCTCGCCGGTCTCGAAGATCACCTTCAGCCGTGCCCGGCCGCACTCGGCCTTCACGGCGAGGATCTCCTCGTACACCTTCAGGTAGCGGCCGGAGAGGAAGGCGCCGCGGTCGATCACCATGTCGATCTCGTCGGCCCCGGCGGCCACGGCGTCGCGGACGTCCGCGAGCTTCACGTCGAGCGCGGCGCGCCCGGCGGGGAAGGCCGTCGCCACGGACGCCACCTTCACGCCGGAGCCGGCCACGGCGGCGGCCGCGGTCGCCGCCATGTCGGGGTAGACGCAGACCGCCGCGGTGCGCGGGGTCGTGCGGTCGGTGGGATCGGGATTGACGGCCTTGGCGGCGAGCGCGCGGACCTTGCCCGGAGTGTCCGAGCCTTCCAGCGTCGTCAGGTCGATCATCGAAATGGCGAGGTCGATGGCGTACGCCTTGGCCGTCGTCTTGATCGAACGGGTTCCGAGAGAGGCGGCGCGCGCTTCGAGGCCGACGGCGTCGACGCCGGGCAGCCCGTGCAGGAAGCGGCGCAGCGCACTGTCGGACGCCGTCGCGTCGGCGAATGCGGGAGCAGTGGTGGGCATGGTCACCACATGAGCATATCTACGCGCGTAGCGGCCTGTACAGGGGGCCGTGCCGTTCGCGCATCGCGCGGCCCCGCGGCGGGGCGCCGGGCCGCGTGGGGCACCCGCCCCGCCGGAGTCCGTACGCGTGCCCGGGCGGCCGCCCCCGCGTCCGCCGCGCACGTCAGGCAGAATCGGGCTCATGACGAGCCCCACACCGCCCTCCGAGCCCACCTACGCCGACCGGACGTTCCGGTCTCCCGCCGGGCTGGTCGGGGGAGTCCTGCTGCTCCTGCTCGTCGGGTGGATCGGTGTGGACGCCGCCTTCCAGGGCGAGGGCCGCGTGCCGTGGCTGGCGCTGGCCGGTCTGCTGACCGTCGTGCCGCTGGTGGTCGCCTTCACCCTGAGGCCGGCGGTGTTCGCCAACGACCGGCGCATCCGCATCCGCAATCCGTTCCGGACGATCACACTGCCGTGGACCGACGTCGCGGACGTCCGGGCCGGGTACTCGAGCGAGATCTTCACCAACGGCGGCGCCAAGTACCAGCTCTGGGCGGTTCCGGTGTCGCTGCGGCAGCGCAAGAAGGCCGCCCGCCATCAGTCCCGGCAGGCGATCGACGACCCGTACGGCCGGACGTCCGCCACCGCCGACGTGCGCGACACGAAGGCGCGGGCGGCGGTCGCCGATCAGACGATGCACGACCTGCGGGAGCTGGCCGGGCGCGCGGGCGACACGCCCGTCTCCGGGGGCGTCGTCGGGTCGGTCAGATGGGCCTACGAGCTGATCGCACCGGCCGCGGTGGGTGCGGTGCTGCTGGTGGTCGTGGGCCTCATCGGATAGGGCGGGCCCGGCGGGCAGAATTCAACCCGCCACCGGGCCCGGGCGGCCGGGACTTTCACCCGCCACCGGGCCCGGCGTGCGTCAGATCCCGGCCGCGGCCGCCAGGTCCCGCTTGATGCCGGCCAGGAGCTCCGCACCCCTCGCGCGGGCCGCGGGCAGGTCACCGGCCGAGGCGACCGGCACCACGACCTCCAGGTAGCACTTGAGCTTCGGCTCGGTGCCGCTCGGGCGGACGATCACCCGGGCACCCTCCAGGTGGTAGCGCAGCCCGTCCGTGGGCGGCAGCAGCTCGGTGCCGTTCGACAGGTCCTCGGCCGAGGTGACGGCGAGTCCGGCCAGCGCGCTGGGCGGCTGCTCGCGCAGTCGTCGCATGGCGTCCGCGATGACGGACAGGTCCTCCACCCGGACCGACAACTGGTCGGTGGCGTGCAGCCCGTGGTCGACCGCGAGGTCGTCCAGCAGGTCGACGAGCGTGCGGCCCCGCTCCTTGAGCACGGAGGCGAGTTCGGCGACCAGGAGCGCGGCCGTGACGCCGTCCTTGTCGCGGACGCCGTCCGGGTCGACGCAGTAACCGAGCGCCTCCTCGTAGCCGTACCGCAGCCCGTCCACGCGGGCGATCCACTTGAAGCCCGTCAGCGTCTCCTCGTAACCGAGGCCCGCCTTCTCCGCGATCCGGCCGAGGAGGGACGACGACACGATGGACTCGGCGAAGACGCCGGTGACACCGCGGTCGACGAGGTGGGCGGCGAGCAGCGCGCCGACCTCGTCGCCGCGCAGCATCCGCCAGCCGCCGTCCACCGCCGGGTCCGGGACGGCGACGGCGCAGCGGTCCGCGTCCGGGTCGTTGGCGATGACGATGTCGGGGTCCGCGCGCCGGGCCGTGGCGAACGCGAGGTCCATCGCGCCGGGCTCCTCCGGGTTGGGGAAGGCCACGGTGGGGAACGCGGGGTCGGGCTCGGCCTGCTCGGCGACCAGGACCGGGGCGGGGAAGCCGGCGCGGTCGAAGGCCGCGGTGAGCACGGAGGCGCCGACGCCGTGCATCGCGGTGTACACGACGCGGGCGGTGCGCGGCGAACCCGCGGCCAGTACCGCGTCCGTACGGGCCAGGTAGGCGTCCAGGACCTCGTCGCCCAGGGTCTCCCAGCCGCTGTCGGGGCGGGGCACGGTGTCCAGCGGGCCGACCGCGGCGATCGCGGCGGCGATCTCGCCGTCGGCGGGGGGCACGATCTGCGAGCCGTCGCCGAGGTAGACCTTGTAGCCGTTGTCGCGCGGCGGGTTGTGGCTGGCGGTGACCTCGACGCCCGCGACGGCCCCCAGGTGCCTTATGGCGTACGCCAGTACGGGGGTGGGGAGCGGGCGGGGGAGCACGGCTGCCCGCAGACCGGCGCCGGTCATGACGGCGGCCGTGTCGCGCGCGAAGTCGGTGGACTTGTAGCGGGCGTCGTAGCCGATGACGACGAGACCGCCCTCCTGGCCCTGGTCCTTCAGGTACGCGGCGAGCCCGGCGGCGGCGCGGATGACGACGGCGCGGTTCATCCGCATGGGCCCGGCGCCGATCTCACCGCGGAGTCCGGCGGTGCCGAACTGGAGGGTGCCGGCGAAGCGGATGGTGAGTTCGTCGAGGTCCTCCGCGTCGATGAGCGCGGCGAGCTCGTCGCGGGTCTCGGGGTCGGGGTCCTCGGCGAGCCAGGTCCTGGCCCGGGTGATGAGGTCCTGCGTCGTCACGGTGTCCGCCTTTCCGGGGTGCGGGTGTGGTGTCGTGCGGGGGTGGGGGCGGAGGGTGGTGCCTGCGGCATGCCTGATCCCCTGCCCGCCCCTTCCCGTAACCGTGGCCGCGCCCCTCGAAGGCCGGCGAGGCCGGTTCCGTCGGCGTTCGGGGGGCGGGGCCACGGGGGCGGCCGGTGCCGGGTCAGATGCGTTCCAGGACCCTGGCCAGCAGTGCGCCCATCCGGGTCGCCGAGTCACGCCCCGCCTGCAGTACCTCTTCGTGGTTCAGCGGCTCTCCGCTGAGGCCTGCCGCCAGGTTCGTCACCAGGGAGATGCCCAGCACCTCCGCGCCCGCCTCCCGGGCCGCGATGGCCTCCAGCACGGTGGACATCCCGACGAGGTCGCCGCCCATCACGCGGACCATGTTGATCTCGGCCGGGGTCTCGTAGTGCGGGCCGGGGAACTGCACGTACACGCCCTCTTCGAGGGTCTCGTCGATCTCCTTGCACAGCGCCCGCAGCCGCGGGGAGTACAGGTCGGTCAGGTCGACGAAGTTGGCGCCGATGATCGGCGACGCGGCCGTGAGGTTGATGTGGTCGCTGATCAGGACCGGCTGTCCGGGGCGCATGCCCTCGCGGAGTCCGCCGCAGCCGTTCGTCAGCACGATGGTCTTGCAGCCCGCGGCGACGGCGGTGCGCACCCCGTGCGACACGGCGGCGACTCCGCGGCCCTCGTAGAAGTGGGTCCGGCCCAGGAAGACCAGGGCGCGCTTCTCGCCGATGCGGTACGAGCGGATCGTGCCGCCGTGGCCCTCGACCGCGGGGGCGGGGAATCCGGGCAGGTCCGTGACCGGGAACTCT
This sequence comes from Streptomyces sp. NPDC005761, assembly GCF_040630635.1. Classification (NCBI taxonomy): domain Bacteria; kingdom Bacillati; phylum Actinomycetota; class Actinomycetes; order Kitasatosporales; family Streptomycetaceae; genus Streptomyces; species Streptomyces sp. NPDC005761. The sequence goes on from NZ_JBEXXX010000023.1 coordinate 26,378, forward strand.
GCCTCCGGGATGCCGAGCGCATCTCCGGCCGGCGCCCAGCCGGAGCCCATCACGAGGGCGACGTCGTGGGTCTCGGCACCGGTCAGCTCGCGCAGGCGGGCGGCGGCGTCGGCGGCGGCGGCGTGCGGGTCGCCCTGGATGTGGTCCGGAATAACTGATGCGTTCACGCGGATGAGCGTAACCGCTGAATCCCTACGCGCGTAGATGCTCCTGCACAGAGTCTTGTCGCGTTCGTTTGTGCGTTCCCACAGCGAGCTGCCGGAGATTCCGGGAAAGGGCAGATCAGGGCTGGTTCCCCGCGCTCAGCAGGGGCGCTTGCGGAGTTCCATCACATAGTCGTGCGGCGCACCCGCGGAATCGGCCGCGTCGGCCACCTCGCCCAGGTAACGGGCCGAGGGCAGCCCGCCCTCGTACCCGTTCAGCACATACATCCAGGCCGGCTCCTCGCCGTCCAGGGTGTGCACCCGGATCCGCATGCGGCGGTAGATGTCCAGGCCGACGCCCTCCCAGCGGTCCATGGAGTCCTCGTCCATCGGCGCCAGGTCGTACAGCGCCACGAACACCTGGGAGCGCGGCGCCTCGACCACCGTGGCCAGCGCGCCCTCCCAGCCCATCTGCTCGCCGCCGAACGTCAGCCGCCAGCCGTTCAGCCAGCCGGTGCCGCGCAACGGGGAGTGCGGTGCGCGGCGCGTCATCAGCCGCGCGTCGAGGTTGCCGGCGTACGCGGCGTAGAGCGACATGGGATCGAGGGTACGGGAGGTGACACCGGGAGCGTCGATTCCTGGGAGGAACAACCCCGCCCGGGGCGGCGGATCCACCGGCCGCTTACGTGTGCCGGGGCGCCCCGGCACACGTATGGAGGGCCCCGGGGCGAAGCACCTTGGCGCGTGCGGGACAATGAAGTACGTACTGCATTCCCCCGGGGCGGCCCCCCGGACCCCCGGCCGGGACAGCAGACGGCCGAGGGACGAGAAACGCGAGGCGGACTTTTCGTGACCCGGATCGTGATCATCGGCGGCGGACCCGGCGGGTACGAGGCGGCATTGGTGGGCGCCCAGCTCGGTGCGGAGGTGACCGTCGTCGACTGTGACGGCCTCGGCGGCGCGTCCGTGCTCACCGACTGCGTGCCCTCGAAGACCCTGATCGCGACGGCAGAGGTGATGACCACCTTCGACTCCTCGTACGAGGAGCTCGGCATCATCGTCGCGGACGACACGCCCCACATGGAGCAGGCGGCGCGTGTGGTCGGCGTCGACCTGGGCAAGGTCAACCGACGGGTGAAGCGCCTGGCGCTCGCCCAGTCCCACGACATCACCGCCTCCGTCACCCGTGCGGGCGCCAGGGTGATGCGCGGGCGCGGCCGTCTGGAGGGCCTCCAGGCCGCCGACGGCTCGCGCCAGGTCGTCGTCACCGCGGCCGACGGCACGGAGGAGACACTCACCGCCGACGCCGTGCTGATCGCCACCGGCGGTCACCCCCGCGAGATCCCGGACGCGCTCCCCGACGGCGAGCGGATCCTGAACTGGACCCAGGTCTACGACCTCGACGAGCTCCCCGACGAACTCATCGTGGTCGGCTCCGGTGTCACCGGCGCCGAGTTCGCCGGTGCCTACCAGGCACTCGGCTCCCGCGTCACCCTCGTCTCGTCCCGGGACCGGGTGCTGCCGGGCGAGGACCCCGACGCGGCGGCCGTCCTGGAGGACGTCTTCCGGCGCCGCGGCATGAACGTGATGGCCCGCTCCCGTGCCCAGTCCGCCAAGCGGGTCGGCGACCGGGTCGAGGTGACGCTCGCCGACGGCAGGGTCATCACCGGCTCGCACTGCCTGATGGCGGTCGGCGCGATCCCGAACAGCGCGGGCATGGGCCTGGAGGAGGCCGGGGTACGGCTCAAGGACTCGGGCCACATCTGGACCGACAAGGTCTCCCGCACCAGCGCGCCGGGCGTCTACGCGGCCGGTGACGTCACCGGGATCTTCGCGCTCGCCTCCGTCGCCGCCATGCAGGGCCGGATCGCGATGTACCACTTCCTCGGCGACGCGGTGGCCCCGCTGAACCTGAAGACGGTCTCCTCGAACGTCTTCACCGACCCCGAGATCGCGACGGTCGGCTACAGCCAGGCGGACGTCGACGGCGGCAAGATCGACGCCCGGGTCGTCAAGCTCCCGCTGCTGCGCAACCCGCGCGCCAAGATGCAGGGCATCCGGGACGGCTTCGTCAAGATCTTCTGCCGCCCCGGCACCGGCATCGTGGTGGGCGGCTGCGTGGTCGCACCGAAGGCGAGCGAGCTGATCCACCCCATCTCGATCGCGGTCGACAACAATCTGACCGTGGAACAGATCGCAAACGCCTTCACTGTGTATCCGTCCCTGTCGGGATCGATCGCGGAAGTGGCCCGGCAGTTGCACACCCGGAAGCAAGCGGGCGAGGCGTAGCCGGCTGCCGGGGAGCCGGGGAAACCGGCATTCCCCGGCAACCCCCGGCAACTCAGGCGGTCCGCCGGCCGCCGTTCGATCAGTACGGAACAACAACGGGGCCGCCTATACCACTTGGTGGCCCCTTGTATGTACAACTTCTGTTATTCGGCGCAAACAGCTGAAAACGCTCGGGCGGTCACGTTACTGTCAGTTTTGTGTTCGCTGCAGAACGTCGTCAGTTGATCCTCGAAATGGTGCGCGCCAACGGGGCGGTATCGCTCCGTGAGCTCGCCCGCGTCGTCCAGACCTCCGAAGTGACCGTACGGCGGGACGTGCGGGCACTGGAGGCAGAAGGACTCCTCGACCGCCGGCACGGCGGTGCGGTCTTGCCGGGCGGTTTTACGCGGGAGTCCGGCTTTCCGCAGAAATCCCATCTCGCCACCGCGGAGAAAACGGCCATCGCCGACCTGGCCGCCGGCCTCGTCGAAGAAGGCGAGGCCATCGTGGTCGGCGCCGGTACGACCACGCAGGAGCTGGCCCGCCGGCTCGCGCGGGTCCCCGGTCTGACCGTGGTCACCAACTCACTGCTGGTCGCCCAGGCGTTGGCCCATGCCAACCGGGTGGAAGTGGTGATGACCGGGGGCACCCTGCGCGGTTCCAACTACGCCCTGGTGGGCAGTGGGGCCGAGCAGTCGCTCCAGGGGCTGCGGGTCTCGCGCGCCTTCCTGTCCGGGAGCGGGCTCACCGCCGAACGCGGACTCTCCACGTCCAACATGCTCTCCGCGAGCGTGGACCGGGCGCTGGTGCAGGCCGCGGGGGAGGTGGTGGTCCTCGCGGACCACACCAAGCTCGGCGCCGACACCATGTTCCAGACCGTGCCGACGGATCTCATCACCCGGCTGGTGACGGACGAACCGGCAGCGCACGACGACCGTGCGGCCGCGGAGCTGCAGGCCCTGGCGGATCAGGGCGTGCAGATCGCGGTGGCGGGCGCCGGAGGGGCATCCGCCTCGGCCGACACCGCGCCACCGGGCCGGGGTGCCCGTCGCGACATGCCCCTGCCGGGGCAGCGCCGGACGCATGCGCAGCAGTTGCGGGGGGCGGTGCTGGCGGATCCGGGACAGGGGGACCGGGCAAGAGTGGCGGATCTGCGCCGCCGCTGACCGGGCGCCACGGGTGCGGGCTCCGGGGGCGCCGCCCCCGTACCCCGCTTCTCAAGCGCCGGAGGCGCCGGAACAGCTCAACCCACGCAGCGTCAGCGTCAGCAGCCGCCCCGCCAGCTCCGGATCGTCCGGGGACTGCTCCGCGGCCAGCGCGATGGCGTTCGTCAGCTGCATGAGGTCGTCGATGGACACCTCGGCCCGCACCGCCCCGCTCGACTGCGCCCGGGCCAGCAGCACCGAACCCGCCTCGCGCAACGGCACATTGCACGGCGACAGGGCCGATGTCTCGTCCCGGCACGTCGACATGAGTGCCTGGGCCAGCCCCCGGTACTCACCCGCATGAGTGATGAGCGCGCCCAGCCACTCCACCAGGCCGGTGCAGGGCTGCTCGGCCCCGGCCAGTTCGCGGGAGCGGGCGATCAGGGAGGCGACCGCCTCCTGGAAGACCGCGCTCATCAGCGCGTGCCGGGTGGGGAAGTGCCGGTACAGCGTGCCGATGCCCACGCCCGCCCGTCGCGCGACGTCCTCCAGGGAGGCGTCGGTGCCGTGCTCGGCGAAGGAGTCACGGGCCTCGGTCAGCAGCCGCTCGTAGTTGCGGCGCGCGTCGGCGCGCATGGGCCGTTCCGGCGTGCGGACCGGTGTCCGTGCCGTACTCATCGCCATAGCGCAGTCCTCCCTGTGTCCGCCCTGGGGTCCAGGATGCCATCGCGCAACCGGAGGTGCCCTCCGTAACGCCGGAAGTGCCGGGCCGGGCCCCGCAATGACCGGCGCCCCGGTCACGTCGTGCGACATGAGCGGGGCGCCGGTGGAACAGGTGGAACGGATGCCGTGCGGATCAGTCCTTGATCTCGCAGATGACGGCACCGGAGGAGACCGAGCTGCCGACCTCGGCGGCCAGGCCCTTGATCGTGCCGGCGCGGTGGGCGTTGAGCGGCTGCTCCATCTTCATGGCCTCGAGGACGACGATCAGATCGCCCTCCTTGACCTCCTGGCCCTCCTCCACCGCGATCTTCACGATCGTGCCCTGCATCGGGGAGGCGAGGGTGTCGCCGGAGACGGCCGAGCCGGACTTCTTCGCCGCACGGCGCTTGGGCTTGGCGCCCGCCGCGAGACCGGTACGGGCCAGGCTCATGCCCAGCGACGACGGCAGGGAGACCTCGAGGCGCTTGCCGCCGACCTCGACGACGACCGTCTCGCGGCCGGACTCCTCGTCCGCCTCCGCGTCGGCCGGAGCGGCGAACGGCTTGATCTCGTTGACGAACTCCGTCTCGATCCAGCGGGTGTGGATGCGGAACGGGTCGGACGTGAACGCCGGGTCGGCGACGACCGCGCGGTGGAAGGTGAGGGCGGTCGCCATGCCCTCGACGTTGAACTCGGCCAGCGCACGGGCCGCGCGCTGGAGCGCCTGCTGACGCGTCGCGCCGGTCACGATCAGCTTGGCGAGCAGGGAGTCCCAGGCCGGGCCGATGACCGAGCCGGACTCGACGCCCGCGTCGAGGCGGACACCGGGGCCGCTCGGAGGCGCGAAGACGGTGACGGTGCCGGGAGCGGGCAGGAAGCCGCGGCCCGGGTCCTCGCCGTTGATCCGGAACTCGAAGGAGTGACCGCGCATCTCCGGGTCGCCGTAGCCGAGCTCCTCGCCGTCGGCGATGCGGAACATCTCGCGCACGAGGTCGATTCCGGTGACCTCCTCGGTGACCGGGTGCTCCACCTGGAGGCGGGTGTTGACCTCCAGGAAGGAGATCGTGCCGTCCACGCCGACCAGGAACTCGACCGTGCCGGCGCCGACGTAGCCGGCCTCCTTCAGGATCGCCTTGGAGGCCGCGTACAGCTCCGCGTTCTGCGCCTCGGAGAGGAAAGGCGCGGGCGCCTCCTCGACCAGCTTCTGGTGGCGGCGCTGGAGCGAGCAGTCACGGGTGGAGACGACGACCACGTTGCCGTGGGTGTCGGCGAGGCACTGGGTCTCCACGTGCCGCGGCTTGTCGAGGTAGCGCTCCACGAAGCACTCCCCGCGCCCGAACGCGGCGACGGCCTCACGGACCGCGGAGTCGTACAGCTCCGGGATCTCCTCCAGCGTGCGCGCGACCTTCAGCCCGCGCCCGCCACCGCCGAACGCGGCCTTGATCGCGATCGGCAGCCCGTGCTCCTCGGCGAAGGCGACGACCTCGGCCGAGCCCTCGACCGGGTCCGGCGTGCCCGCGACGAGCGGGGCGCCGGCGCGCTGGGCGATGTGGCGGGCGGCGACCTTGTCGCCGAGGTCCCTGATCGCCTGCGGCGGCGGGCCGATCCACGTGAGACCGGCGTCGAGCACGGCCTGGGCGAACTCGGCGTTCTCCGAGAGGAAGCCGTAACCCGGGTGGATCGCGTCCGCCCCGGAGTCCTTGGCCGCCTGGAGCACCTTGGCCATGTCCAGATAGCTGGCGGCCGGGGTGTCACCGCCCAGGGCGAATGCCTCGTCGGCCGCACGCACATGCAGAGCGTCGCGGTCCGGGTCTGCGTAGACGGCCACGCTCCCGATTCCCGCGTCCCGGCAAGCTCGGGCAACACGGACAGCAATTTCGCCACGGTTGGCGATGAGCACCTTGCGCACGATGGCTCCCTCCTTGAAACAAGCTGAGTTTAGGGACAACCGACACGGTCCTACGACCCGTCCCCATTGGTGAGCTTGCCCACACGGAGTGTGATTCGAGGCTTGCTCGAGTCGCGAAATCCCTTGTGGCACCACGGTACGCCGGGAACCATGACCGCACAGTAGCCACGAGGTGTGGTCCAGGTCTCTGTCGGCACGGCCACCGACTCCCGGTGTTTCTTTGTGGACTTCCTACTAAGCGTCGGGTGATTCTTTGCCCGACGCACTTGAGCGCGCACAAGGGGGGCGTGAACCCGGCGCGTGCGGTGGTGCGATGGGGGTGCCGAACCCCTTGTCCGGAGCATTACCCGTTAGTAGGGTCCGCGCTATCGCACGTACTGCAGGTAACAGGGGGTGAGCGCCGTGGTGCGCAGGCCGGTGGCTTTCATAGCCGCGCTCGTGCTGTTCGCGGAAGCCGTGGGCATCGTGATCATCAACGTGGTCCTGGGAACGGTCGTGAAGAACCAGGACATGTCCCTGGCCGGCACCGATCCCGGCGTCATGTCCAAGGGGACCTGGGTGCTGGGCGGTGTCTCGGGACTGTTCCTGGTGCTGTGCGGCGTGCTGCTCCTGATGGCCGGCATCCGTGACCGGGCACCGGGCCGTACCGCCCGGATCCTGCTCATCAGCTGCGCCGTCGTCCACGGCGTGCTGGGTGCGCTGACGGTCGGCCTCGTGGGCTGGTCGGCGTTCGTCCTCATGATGGTGGTGCTCGGGCTGATCGTGCTGACCCTGGTGGCGTACGGGCCCGCGGACGAGGAACCGGTCGCCGCCGAGCCCGAGAAGCCGGTCGCCCCGGCCCCCGCCTGAACCGGGTCCCTCAGACCCAGAGGTCGGTGACCTGGATCCCGAGCTCGCCCAGCAGCCGTCGCAGCAACGGCAGCGAGAGCCCGATGACATTGCCGGGGTCACCGTCGATGGAGTCCACGAACGGCGCCGAGCGCCCGTCGAGGGTGAAGGCGCCCGCGACGTGCAGCGGCTCCCCGGAGGCCACGTAGGCGGCGATCTCGGCGTCCGAGGGCTCACCGAAGCGGACCGTTGTGGACGCGGTCGCGGCGGCGGTGCGCCCGCTCGCGGTGTCGGTCAGGCAGTGGCCGGTCCGCAGGACCCCGGAACGCCCCCGCATGGACTTCCAGCGGGCCGTGGCCTCCTCGGCGTCGGCCGGCTTGCCGAGCGCCTCACCGTCCAGTTCGAGCACCGAGTCGCAGCCGATGACCAGCGCCCCCGCGACCTGCGGCAGCCCGGCCACGACCTCGGCCTTGGCCCGCGCCAGGACGAGTGCGAGCTCGGCCGGCGTCGGGGCGCTCAGCGCGTCCTCGTCGACGCCGCTGACGATCACCTCGGGCGCGAACCCGGCCTGCCGCAGCAGACCCAGACGCGCGGGTGATTGCGAGGCGAGCACGAGCCGGCGGCGAACGGGATCAGTCATGGGCGCCATCGTACGAGGCGGGTGGGCGTGGCCCTCACCGCGTCCCGAGCACGATCATCGCGACCACCATGGCGAGCGCGAGCACCAGCCCCGCGCGCCGCATCATGTCCTGGGCGTCGCGCAGTTCCTTCGGCGGCTTGTTCTCGGGGTCGGACCACAACATGATCCGATCCTGCTGCGGGTCGCGCCGCCGCGCCTGAGTACCCGTACTCACCCGCCCTGGTGCGAACGGACCAGATCCTTCCGGTACGTGCCGGAGGCCCGGACCCCCGCAGGGAATCCGGGCCTCCGGCAACGCTCCGTGACTAACCGGGCCAGTACGTACGCGCCCAGGCGCGCGGTCCCGGCAGATGGCGTCCCCGCCGGGCCAGCCGACCCGGGTCGGACCACTGCGCGGGCAGTTCCGGCGCACCGGACGAGACGGCGGACGCCGCGGCGGCGCGCGCCCGGACCACCGCCAGGGCGGCGGCCAGTTCCTCCGGGGTCGGGTTGCCCCGTACGACCTTGATCATGGCCAGGACCCTTTCTAGAGGGGGATGTTGCCGTGCTTCTTCGGGGGCAGCGACTCGCGCTTGGTCCGCAGCTGCCGCAGCCCCTTCACCACCTGTGCCCGGGTCTCGTGCGGCATGATCACCCCGTCGACGTAGCCGCGCTCGGCCGCCACGTACGGGTTGAGGAGCGCGTCCTCGTAGTCCGCCATCAGCTCGGCGCGGGTCGCCTCCTGATCCTCGGCGGCGGCGATCGTGCGGCGGTGAAGGATGTTGACGGCGCCCTGCGCGCCCATGACGGCGATCTGGGCGGTCGGCCAGGCGACGTTGATGTCGGCGCCCAGGTGCTTGGAGCCCATGACGTCGTACGCGCCGCCGAACGCCTTGCGGGTGATCACCGTGATCAGCGGGACGGTCGCCTCCGCGTACGCGTAGATCAGCTTGGCGCCGCGGCGGATGATGCCGCCGTACTCCTGGTCGACACCCGGCAGGAAGCCCGGGACGTCGACGAACGTCAGCACGGGCACGTTGAAGGCGTCACACGTGCGGACGAACCGTGCGGCCTTCTCGCTCGCGTTGATGTCGAGGCAACCGGCGAACTGCATCGGCTGGTTGGCGACGACGCCGACCGGGTAACCCTCCACCCGGCCGAAGCCGGTGAGGATGTTCGGCGCGAACAGGGCCTGGGTCTCCAGGAATTCGCCGTCGTCCAGCACGTGCTCGATCGCGGTGTGCATGTCGTACGGCTGGTTCGCCGAGTCCGGGATGAGCGTGTCCAGCTCGCGGTCCTCGTCGCTGACCGCCAGGTCCGCCTCCTCCGGGAAGGCCGGGGCCTCGGAGAGGTTGTTCGACGGCAGGTACGACAGCAGCGACTTGACGTACTCGATGGCGTCCTTCTCGTCACCCGCCAGGTGGTGCGCCACACCCGAGGTGGTGTTGTGCGTGCGGGCGCCGCCGAGCTCCTCGAAGCCCACGTCCTCGCCGGTGACCGTCTTGATGACGTCGGGTCCGGTGATGAACATGTGCGAGGTCTGGTCGACCATGACCGTGAAGTCGGTGATCGCGGGGGAGTAGACCGCGCCGCCGGCGCACGGGCCGACGATCAGGGAGATCTGCGGGACGACACCCGAGGCGTGCACGTTGCGGCGGAAGATCTCCGCGAAGAGGCCCAGCGCCGCGACACCTTCCTGGATGCGGGCGCCGCCGCCGTCGTTGATGCCGATGACCGGACAGCCGGTCTTCAGCGCGAAGTCCATCACCTTGACGATCTTCTCACCGTAGACCTCGCCGAGCGAGCCGCCGAAGATGGTGAAGTCCTGCGAGTACACGCAGACGGGGCGGCCGTCGACGGTGCCGTACCCGGTGACGACACCGTCGCCGTACGGCCGGTTCTTCTCGATGCCGAAGTTCGTCGAGCGGTGCCGGGCGAATTCGTCCAGCTCCACGAACGAACCCTCGTCGAGCAGGAGATCGACGCGCTCGCGTGCGGTCAACTTGCCCTTCGCGTGCTGCTTCTCCACCGCACGTGCGGAGCCCGCGTGGGTCGCCTCGTCGATACGGCGCTGCAGGTCCGCGAGCTTGCCCGCGGTGGTGTGGATGTCGATCTCTTCCGGCTCGGACATCGGGTGGCGGCTCCCTGCCTGGTCACGGGGACGACTGTGCTGCTGATCAGCGGATGAACGGCTGACGGCCCGCAGCGCTGACGGCTACTGACCCGTAGCGTATCGGCGCGGATACGGTTCGGCAGTGCGTCGTTTGACACACCTAGGGTGGCTTGCATGACACCTCCGGATGCGCCACAGAGCCGTTGGTCGGACCTGGACCGGCCGCCCCTGAACGTCCCCGCGCTGCGCCGCGGACTGCTGCGGCCGGGCGGCCTGTGGACCGCCCTCGACGTCGTCGACAGCACCGGCTCCACCAACTCCGACCTCGCGGCGCGCGCCGCCTCCCTCACCGAAGGCACCGTCCTGGTCGCCGAGGAGCAGACCGCGGGCCGGGGCCGCCTGGACCGCACCTGGACGGCTCCGGCCCGCTCCGGCCTGTTCTTCTCCGTCTATCTGACGCCGCTCGGCGTGCCGGTACAGCGCTGGGGCTGGCTGCCGCTCCTCGCCGGGGTCGCCGCGGCGACCGGTCTCGCGCGGTCGGCGGGCGTCGACACGGCCCTGAAGTGGCCCAATGACCTGCTGGTCACCATCCCCGAGGACTCCGGCCGGCTCCGCCCGGGGGAGACCCCGTCCGGGGAGGAGCGCAAGACGGGCGGCATCCTCGCCGAGCGGGCCGGCGACGGCGTCGTCATCGGAATCGGCCTCAACGTCTCCCTGCGGGCCGACGAACTGCCCGCCCCCACCGCTGCCTCCCTCGCCCTCGCCGGAGCGGTCTCCACCGACCGGGAAACGCTGCTCAGGGGCGTGCTGCGTTCACTGGAGCAGTGGTATGGGCAGTGGCGCGCGGCCGACGGCGACGCGGCCGCCAGTGGGCTGCAGGAGGCGTACGCGGCGGGCTGCGCGACGCTCGGCCGGACGGTACGTGCCCAGCTGCCCGGAGACCGCACGATCACCGGCGAGGCGGTGGCGATCGACGGGGACGGCCGACTGGTCCTGTCCTCGGACGACGGCCTGCGCGAACCGGTCTCCGCGGGTGACATCGTGCACCTTCGCGGGGCGGCGGGCGGACTCACCTGAGAGGCTGTGGAGTGGGCCCGGGCCCACACGGCCTCCGGGCCGCGCCCGCGTCGTACGCCTCGACCCGTCCGGTAACGGCTCTACGACGTGAGGTAGGGCACACCTGCCGTATCGTTGAGGCGATCCACCGACAGATCGGCAGGGCAGTGCGCAGGGAACGGGCAGGAGGCGGCTGGTGACCGTCGGCGACACGACCTCCGGCGCGGGCGCGGAGCCCCCGTCGGACTCCTCGGTCCACGCGACACCGCATCACGAGGTCGACCACACGGCTGAACCGACCGACGACCCCCTGGCGATCCGGCTGGAACAGCTGATCCTGGGCGCCGACCGGCGCTACACCCCGTTCCAGGCCGCCCGGACCGCGGGTGTCTCCATGGATCTGGCGTCGCGGTTCTGGCGGGCCATGGGATTCGCCGACATCGGCCAGGCCAAGGCGCTGACCGAGGCCGACGTCCTGGCGCTGCGGCGGCTGTCCGGTCTCGTCGAGGCAGGACTGCTCAGCGAGCCGATGGCGATCCAGGTGGCCAGGTCGACCGGCCAGACCACCGCCCGGCTGGCGGAATGGCAGATCGATTCGTTCCTGGAGGGCCTCACCGAGCCCCCCGAGCCGGGAATGACCCGCACCGAGGTCACGTACCCCCTGATCGAACTGCTCCTGCCGGAGCTGGAGGAGTTCCTGGTGTACGTGTGGCGGCGCCAGCTCGCCGCCGCCACCGGCCGGGTCGTGCAGGCCGCTGACGACGAGGAGATGTTCGACCGGCGTCTGGCCGTCGGTTTCGCCGACCTCGTCGGATTCACCCGGCTGACGCGCCGCCTGGAGGAGGAGGAGCTCGGCGAACTCGTCGAGTCCTTCGAGACCACCTGCGCCGACCTCGTCGCGGCCCACGGCGGCCGGCTGATCAAGACCCTCGGCGACGAGGTGCTCTTCGCCGCCGACGACGCCGGCACCGCGTCCGAGATCGCGCTGCGCCTCGTGGAGGCGATGGCCCTGGACGAGACGATGCCGGCGCTGCGCGTAGGCATCGCGTTCGGCACCGTCACCACCCGGATGGGCGATGTCTTCGGCACCACGGTGAACCTCGCCAGCCGGCTGACCTCGATAGCGCCGAAGGACGCCGTCCTGGTGGACGGGGCGTTCGCCAAGGAGCTGACCCGTACCGGGGACGCCCCCGTCTCCGAGGCGCAGGCCGCGGAGGAGGCGGCGGCCGCCGCCGAGCGGGCCGAGAAGGAGGGCGCGGACGGCGAGGAGCCGGCTCCCCTGCCCAAGTACCGCTACGGCCTGCAGCCGATGTGGCAGCGGCCGGTGCGCGGACTCGGCATCGTCGAGCCGTGGCTGCTGGCCCGCCGCGGTACGTCCTGACCCGCCTGTGCCCTCCCGCGGGTGAGCCTGACCGGCCTCGGCCTTCCGCCCGGTACGTCCCGACCCGTCCGTGGCCGTCCCGCCGGTGAGCCCTGGCCGGCCCCGGCCTCCCGCCGCGGTACGTCCTGACCCGCCTGTGCCCTCCCGCCGGTGGGCCTGACCGGCCCCGGCCTCCCGCCCGGTACGTCCCGACCCGTCCGTGGCCGTCCCGCCGGTGGGCCCTGGTCGGCCCCGGCCTCCCGCCGCGTTACGTCTTGACCGGCACCTGCCCTCCCGCACCGGGAGAGCTCTAGGATCCCTTCGGTAACGCTCGTTAACCGACAGGGGTGCACTCCATGACCGTCACGTCCGAGCAGCGGTTCGGGGAATTCGTCGTCGTACGGGGCCATGAGGGCCTGGAGCACGTCGCCGAGCTGGTCCTCGACCGGCCCAAGGCCATGAACGCGGTGTCGACGGACATGGCCCGCTCGATCGCCGCCGCCTGTGCCGCGCTCGCCGCCGACCCCGGCGTCCGGGTCACCGTGCTCACCTCCAGCCACGAGCGGGCCTTCTGCGTGGGTGCGGATCTCAAGGAGCGCAACTCCTTCACCGACGCCGACCTGGTGCGCCAGCGGCCCACCGCGCGAGCCGCCTACACCGGGGTGCTCGAACTGCCGATGCCGACGATCGCCGCGGTGCACGGCTTCGCGCTCGGCGGCGGGTTCGAGCTGGCTCTGTCCTGCGATCTGATCGTCGCCGACCGGACCGCCCTGGTGGGTCTGCCGGAGGTGTCGGTCGGGGTCATCCCGGGGGGTGGCGGCACCCAGCTGCTGCCGCGCCGGGTCGGGGCGGCGCGAGCCGCCGAGCTGATCTTCACCGCGCGGCGGGTGGAGGCGGCCGAGGCCCGCGACCTGGGCCTGGTCGACCAGCTGGTCGCGGAGGGCGAGGACCGGGCCGAGGCGCTGGCACTGGCCGGCCGGATCGCGGCGAACTCCCCCGTGGGGCTGCGGGCGGCCAAGCGGGCGCTGCGGCTCGGGCACGGGCTCGATCTGCGGGCGGGTCTTGAGGTCGAGGACTCCGCGTGGCGGTCGGTGGCCTTCTCCGGAGACCGGGCGGAGGGCGTCGCCGCGTTCAACGAGAAGCGGAAGGCGAACTGGCCTGGCGAGTGACACGTCATGACTCCACGTAGTCGTGCCGCGACGCACCGCGCATGATCAGGTCCGCAGACTGATCAAAACATCACAAATCTACATAAGCTGGTGCGATGGGTGGTGACGATGCGCGGCTGCGGGCCGTGGTTTCACTGGCGCAGGCGATGGCGGCGGCGCACACCCCGCGGGGATGCTGGCGAGCAGCCGCGCTGGGGGCGTGCGAGGCGCTGGGCGGCAGCTTCGCCGCGCTGTCGGTCTGGGAGCGCGGACGCGGGCGGCTGCGGGTCCTGGTCAACGCGGGCGAGCGGGCCGAAGGGGAGGAGGAGTTCCCCGACGAGGAGGCGTACCCGGTGCACCAGTTCCCGGAGATCACCGAGTTCCTGCACGAGCGGTGGGCCGGGGGCGGTGAGCCGGACGCGTGGGTGGAGACCGCGGAGGGTCCGGTGGAGCCGGAGCCCGAGGGCGGGGACGCGGGGGGTGCGGACGTGTCGGGTGCGCATGGTTACGGGCGCGGCTACTGCCATCAGCGGGTGGCGGCGCTGCGCCGGCGCGGGCGGGGCTGCTGTGTGGTCGCGCCGATCGTGCTGCACGGGCGCGCCTGGGGCGAGCTCTATGTGGCGCGGCCGGTGGGGGAGCCGGTGTTCGGCCGCCGGGACGCGGACTTCGCCACCGTGCTGGCCGCCGTCGTGGCCGCCGGGATCTCCCAGACGGAGCGCCTGGAGGAGGTGCGCAAGCTCGCCTTCACCGATCCGCTGACCGGCCTCGCGAACCGGCGGGCCGTGGACATGCGGCTGGACGAGGCGGTGGAGCGGCACCGGGACGACGGTGCGGTGGTGAGCCTGGTCGTCTGCGATCTCAACGGCCTGAAGTGGGTCAACGACACGCACGGGCACGCCGTCGGTGACCGGCTGCTGGAACGTTTCGGCTCAGTGCTGTCCCGGTGTGGGGCCATGCTGACCGGAGCGCTGGCGGCCCGGCTCGGCGGGGACGAGTTCTGTCTGCTGGCCCTGGGCCCCGGGGCGGACGAGGTGATCGCGGTGGCCACCGAGCTCTGTGAGCGCGCCGCCGAGCTGGAGTTCGGCAACGGGGTCGCCTGCGGGATCGCGTCCACGGGGGACCCGATCGGCCCGGTGGTCTCTGCTCGGCGGCTGTTCCGGCTCGCGGACGCGGCCCAGTACCGGGCGAAGGCGGCCCGCTCCAGGAAGCCCGTGGTGGCGGGGCGTGACGGCGAGGTCATCCGGCTGGCCGACTCGCCGCCCAAATCCGCCCATGACCGCCGTCGGCTGCGGGGAGCCGTCCCCGAGGTGACGGATGAGGTAAGGGGTCAACCCGGCGACCACTAGTGACATCAAGGGTTTCAGTCCGTACGCTTCTGAATATGGATATGCATACAGTCGTGGTGGGGACGTCCGGTACCACTGCTCAGGACGTCATCGCCGTGGCCCGCGGCAACGCCCGTGTCGAACTCTCCGCCGCCGCGGTGAGGGCCCTGGCCGCCGCTCGCGAGATCGTGGACGCGCTCGCCGCCAAGCCCGAGCCGGTCTACGGCGTCTCCACCGGATTCGGCGCGCTGGCCAGCCGCCACATCAGTCCGGAGCTCCGCGCCCAGCTCCAGCGCAACATCGTCCGCTCGCACGCCGCCGGCATGGGCCCGCGGGTCGAGCGCGAGGTCGTCAGGGCCCTGATGTTCCTGCGGCTGAAGACGGTCGCCTCGGGCCACACGGGCGTGCGGCCCGAGGTCGCCCAGACCATGGCGGACGTCCTCAACGCCGGGATCACACCCGTCGTTCACGAGTACGGTTCCCTCGGCTGCTCCGGCGACCTGGCACCGCTCTCGCACTGCGCCCTGACCCTGATGGGCGAGGGGGACGCGGAGGGCCCCGACGGCACCGTGCGCCCGGCGGGCGAACTCCTCGCCGCCCACGGCATCACCCCCGTCGAGCTGCGCGAGAAGGAGGGCCTCGCCCTCCTCAACGGCACCGACGGCATGCTCGGCATGCTCGTGATGGCCCTCGCCGACCTGCGCAGCCTCTACACCTCGGCCGACATCACCGCGGCCCTCTCGCTGGAGGCACTGCTCGGCACGGACAAGGTCCTCGCCCCCGAGCTGCACGCCATCCGCCCGCACCCCGGCCAGGGCGCCAGCGCCGACAACATGCTGCGGGTGCTGGCCGGTTCGGGGCTCACCGGCCACCATCAGGACGACGCGCCGCGCGTCCAGGACGCCTACTCCGTGCGCTGCGCGCCCCAGGTCAACGGCGCGGGCCGCGACACCCTCGCGTACGCCGCGACCGTCGCCGACCGCGAACTCGCCTCGTCCGTCGACAATCCGGTGGTGCTGCCCGACGGGCGGGTCGAGTCCAACGGCAACTTCCACGGGGCGCCGGTCGCGTACGTCCTGGACTTCCTGGCGATCGTCGCCGCCGACCTCGGTTCGATCACCGAGCGCCGCACCGACCGGCTGCTGGACAAGAACCGTTCGCACGGGCTGCCGCCGTTCCTCGCCGATGACGCCGGGGTCGACTCGGGCCTGATGATCGCCCAGTACACCCAGGCCGCCCTGGTCAGCGAGATGAAGCGGCTCGCCGTCCCCGCCTCCGCCGACTCGATCCCGTCCTCCGCGATGCAGGAGGACCACGTCTCGATGGGCTGGTCGGCCGCGCGCAAGCTCCGTACCGCCGTGGACAACCTCGCCCGGATCGTCGCCGTCGAGCTGTACGCGGCGACCCGCGCCGTCGAACTGCGCGCCGCGCAGGGCCTGACCCCGGCCCCCGCCTCGCTCGCCGCCATCGAGGCGCTGCGTGCGGCGGGCGTCGAGGGACCCGGTCCGGACCGCTTCCTGTCGCCGGACCTGGCCGCGGCGGACGCCTTCGTCCGCGCGGGCAAGCTCGTCTCGGCCGTCGAGCCGGTCACGGGGCCGCTGGCCTGACCCGGGCCGCACACACGCGCGAGCGGCCACCGGGCGGACCCGGTGGCCGCTCGTGCGTACCGGTCACAGGGCCGGCCGCGGACCTCCGTGACGGCCCGAGTACGTGACGAAGCCCGCGCCGATGCCCAGGAACGCCATACCGCCGACGAGATACGGCGTCGTGTCGATCCCGGTTCCGGTCTCGGCGAGCGTGGTGGAGGCCGGGTCCGCCTCGGCGGCGGCGCCGCGGTCGGCCGTACCCGGCGCGGTGGTCGCATCGCCCGCGTTGGCGGACGGGACGAACCACAGGGCGCACAACAGCGTCCCCGCAGCGGTGGCGGTCAGGAGCGGGCGGCGGGTGATGGCCACGGAATCGATCCCCCTCGGGGCAGCCGTACGTGCGAGGGCTTCCCGAATGCCGGGTCCCCTCAAGCCTGTTGCGCCGATGCTAATGAACGCAGCGGGTCGCGGGAAAGCCATGGCGGCCGGCAGCTTACGCTCCGCCTCATGAGCACTTCTGAGTCATCACGATTCGTTCGCCTTCGTGTCGAAATGGTGTTGGAGATCACGGACGCCGATGCCCTGAGCGGGACCGCGCTGGAGAGCCTCGCCGCCGAGTACGGCGAGCCCGGCGGCGAGTCCGCCGAAGAACGCACGCATGCCGAGACCGCGGTACGGGAAGACGGTGCGGAGGCCCTCGCCTCACTGATCGATCCGTTCGACCTGGTCAGCGAGGTGCCCGGGGTCGAGCTGACCCAGGCCTCCTGGAGCAGCGAGACCATCGACTACGACCCGGAGGACCCGGACGGATGGGACCTCGCAGACGGCCAGGACGGTGACTACTACGACGACGAGGACGACGGCGACAGGAGCGCTGCCGGCGTCCCGCACAATGGGGAGGAGGACGACGAGCGCGGCAGCACGGAGCGGCGGGCCTAGCGGGTGGGAACACCGGCCCCGGCCCGCTTCCGGCGGGCCGGGGCCGGTGCGCGTGAGCGGCCGGTGGATCCGGATCGCGGACCTGCGGTACAACCGGGTCGTGCGGCGGCTGGTACATAGGTGATGAACAGCGGGAACCATGGCTGTCGCCACCGCGTCGATGAGTGGTGTTCCCCACATCCGAGGCAGATATGGAACGGGGCACCCGCTCGGAGTGTTCTTGGAACATTGACGGGCATCGCCGGCCGACGGGTCGGCACGGGGTTTTCGGGGATTTCGGCAACGATGGAGAAGCGTGTGATGACGGACAGCAAACGGCGCAAGGGCCTCATGGCCGCGTCGGCACTGCTCGGCGGCGTGCTGGTGCTTTCGGCCTGCAGCGACGGCGGCGACAAGGGCGGCCCCAGCCCCGACAGCTCGAAGTCACAGGCGGCCGAGGTCGACAAGGCGGCGGCCGAGGAGACCTCCGAGGCGCAGATAGCGATCTCGCCGAAGAACGGCGCGACCAACGCCAGCATCAACAACGCCGCCAAGGTCACCGTCACCAAGGGCAAGCTGACCGTCGTCACAATGACCACGGCGGCCGGTGAGAGCGTCAAGGGGACTCTCTCCGCCGACGGTACGAGCTGGAAGCCGGACGCCCAGCTGGAGCGTTCGACCACGTACAAGATCAACGCGACCGCGCAGGACTCGAAGGGCCGCGAGGCGCACGAGAACTCCTCCTTCACCACCGTGTCGCCCGCCAACAGCTTCATCGGGAACTTCACCCCCGAGGACGGCTCCACCGTCGGCGTCGGCATGCCCGTCTCGATCAACTTCAACAAGGCGATCACGGACAAGAAGGCCGTCGAGGCCGGCATCACGGTGACGTCCAGCAGCGGCCAGCAGGTCGCCGGCCACTGGTTCAACTCCCAGCGCCTGGACCTGCGCCCCGAGGACTACTGGACGGGCGGCTCCACCGTCACGCTGAAGCTGGCGCTGGACGGCGTCGAGGGCGCGGACGGCGTCTACGGCGTGCAGCAGAAGACGGTCACCTTCAAGATCGGCCGTAACCAGGTCTCGACCGTGGACGCCAAGACGCACACCATGACCGTCACCCAGAACGGCAAGACGATCAAGACCATCCCGATCTCGGCGGGTTCGTCGGACAACCCGACGTACAACGGCCAGATGGTGATCTCCGAGAAGTTCAAGGAGACCCGGATGGACGGCTCGACGGTCGGCTTCACCGACGACGACGGCAAGGGTGAGTACGACATCAAGGACGTGCCGCACGCCATGCGGCTGTCCACGTCGGGCACCTTCATCCACGGCAACTACTGGGGCGCCAAGTCGATCTTCGGCAGCGCCAACACCAGCCACGGCTGCGTCGGTCTCGCCGACGCCAAGGGCGCCGGCGATCCCAACGCGCCCGCCGCCTGGTTCTTCAACAACTCCATGATCGGCGACGTGGTCATCGTCAAGAACTCCCCGGACAAGACCATTCAGCCCGACAACGGCCTCAACGGCTGGAACATGAGCTGGGCCCAGTGGACGGCGGGCTCCGAGGCCTGAGCCTGCCGCACCCCCGAGCCCCGTACCGCAGGCGGCGGCTCCGCGATCCCCACGGATCCCGGAGCCGCCGCCTGCGGCGTTGCCGGCTGTTCTCATCCCGCTCTCATGGTGGCCTTAACCCACCATCACAAGCGGTCCCTAGCCTCGCGCCATGTTCTTCACCTACCTCCGGCGCGAGCTGCGCCGCCGCAGAAAGGCGGCGCTCGTCGTCGCCTCGGGGCTCGCCCTCGGCATTGCGCTCGTCATCATCGTCAGCTCGGTCTCCTCGGGCATGAGCAAGGCCCAGGACAAGGTCCTGGAATCGCTGTACGGCCTCGGTACGGACATGACCGTCACCAAGGCCGCCGCAGCTCCGGGTTCCACCACGGATCGCCCCAGGTTCCAGTTCGACGCCAAGGACAGCGACGACGACGCGACGCAGAGCACGGACCGCGTCATGGTCCAGGGCTTCCAGACGCTCGCCTCCACCACCGTCGGCAAGGTGGGCGGGCAGACCGGCGTCGCCGACGCCGTCGGCGGGCTGAGCCTGACCGTCATGAAGGTGGACGGCCAGTTCAAGCGCGGCGAGTTCAAGCAGGAGGGCGGCACGGCCCAGGGCGGCGGCCGCGGCGGCCCCGGCGGCGGCACCACCCAGCCGCAGGGCGAGGTGCAGGGCGGCGGCGCCTCCTTCGACGTCAACTCCTACACCGTGTACGGCACCGACGTCACCAAGCAGGACCTCGGCCCGCTCACCTCGTCGAAGATCACCGCGGGACGCACGTTCAAGACCACGGAGACCGACGCCGAAGTGACCGTGGTCGACGCCGCGTACGCCAAGGAGAAGAAGCTCTCCACCGGCAAGACGGTCACGATCCACGGCACCGAGTTCACGATCGTCGGCGTCTCGACGGCCGACAGCGGAGACGCGGCCGCCAATCTTTACATCCCGCTCCAGCAGGCGCAGACCCTCTCCGGCTCGAAGGACAAGGTCACCACGGTCTACGTGAAGGCCGCGGACTCGCAGCAGATCGACAGCGTCAAGTCCGCGATCCAGAAGAACGTCACGGGCACCACGGTCACCACCTCCGCCGACCTCGCCGACACCGTGTCCGGCTCCCTGTCCACCGCGTCCGACCTGGCCTCCAGCGTCGGCAAGTGGCTCTCCATCGCCGTGCTCATCGCCGCGTTCCTGGTGGCCGGCCTCCTCACCTCCTCCGCGGTCAGCCGCCGCGTACGGGAGTTCGGCACGCTCAAGGCGCTCGGCTGGAAGAGCGGCCGGGTCACCCGTCAGGTCATCGGCGAAGCACTCGTCAACGGACTGATGGGCGGCGTCCTCGGCATCGCGGCCGGCCTGGCGGGCGCGTACGCCGTCACCGCCGTCAGCCCCACCCTCACCGCTCAGCTCGGCTCCTCCGGCGGCGGTGGCGCGCGCGGCGGCATGATGGGCGGCCCCGGCCGGCAGACCGCGTCCAAGGCCCTCGACATCGCACTGACCGCGCCCGTCTCCCTCTCGATCATCCTGATCGCCGTCGGCCTGGCCGTGGCGGGCGGGCTGATCGCAGGCGCCTTCGGCGGCTGGCGAGCCTCCCGGCTGCGCCCCGCGGACGCGCTGCGCCGCGTCGAGTAGCCCGTACGGGATGACCGGCACCCGGGCATCCCGTACCCCGTCCCCCAGCGATCCGCGGCCCCCGACGGTCGCCCGGGATCCGCGATCACCGTCCAGCAGGAGTTGGCCCATGTACACGCTTCAAGGCGTCACCAAGCGCTACACGCGCGGCAAGTCCACCGTCCACGCGCTCGCCGGCGTCGACCTCACCATCGAGGACGGCGGGCGCCTGGTCATCCAGGGCCCCACCGGCGGCGGCAAGTCCACGCTGCTCCAGATGCTCGGCGGCCTGGACCGTCCCACGGACGGCAGCGTCGAACTCGACGGGGTGGACCTCGCCCGACTCAGCGAGGCCAAGCTCACCAAGGTGCGCGCCGAGAACATCGGCTTCGTCTTCCAGAGCTTCAACCTCATCCCCACACTCACCGCCCAGGAGAACGTCGAGACCGCCCTCGTCCCGCTCGGTGTCAAGGCGTCCGAACGGCGCAGAAGAGCTGCCGAGGCGCTCGACTCGGTCGGACTCGGCGAACGGCTCGGCCACCTCCCCGGTGAGATGTCCGGCGGCCAGCAGCAGCGCGTCGCCATAGCCAGGGCCCTGGTGAAGCAGCCCAAGGTGCTGCTCGCCGACGAGCCCACCGGCAACCTCGACGAGTCCATGCGCGACGAGATCATGGAGGTGCTGGAGACCATGTGGAAGGAGCACGGGCTCACCTTCATCATGGTCACCCACGACAGCGCGATCGCCCGCCGGGCCCCGCGCCTGGCGACCATCCGCAAGGGCAAGGTCACCATCACGGAGAACGCCGCGGCCTGACCCGGCACCACTCCTCACCCTCCGGCCGGCGGGCCCGTACGACGGATCCGCCGGCTCAGCCGGCCCGCCCCGCCACCGCCCGGCGGTGTGCCGCCAGATCGGTGCGGCGGACCTGGCGCAGACCGGCCGGGTCGCTGGATGCGGCGCCCCCCGCCCGCGCCCCGGGGCCGTCCGCCGCCAGACGGGCGCGCAGCCCGTACCAGGGCTGCAACGGCAGCCAGCACAGCCCGTACAGCCAGCGCCGCACCAGCTGCCCGGGGCCCGGGCGCCCTGTGCCCGGCAGGCTCACCACCCGTATCCCCATGATCAGCTTCCCCGCCCCCGCACCGAAGACCGCGGTGAGCACCACCTGATTGAGGAACGAGAGGGCGAGCACCGGCCCGATCAGCAGTCCGACGACCTTGGGAACGGCCGCCGAGTCCGCGTACGGCCGGACGAGTAAGCCGCCGGCGACCAGGCAGAGATAGCAGTCGAGTCCCACGGCGAGATAGCGGCGCATCTCGCCGGCCCGGGGCGGAGTCCCCGGCGCGGGCCGCTCCGCCCGCCCGGGAACGTACGGGGGTCCCGGCTGCCCGTAACCGAGCAGCGGTCCGGTGGCCAACGGCGTTGGCGCGTAAGGGGTATGGGGACTCCGGCCCTTGCCGTTCCCCCGTGATGTCGTCATGACGGAATCATGTCTGATAGTCCGTCACCGCGGGCCCGGACCGCGCACCTCGGTGATCCCGCCCCCACCCCCGTGGTGTAGCCGGCTGCACCACGGGTCCGGGGGCCCGGCCCCTCGTGCCGGAGTCCGCCCGCCGCGAGAGTGGAGGACACAGCCGGGCGGGGGCCCGGCGGCCCGCCCGACCTCCTGGAGGAACCCATGAAGCCGCTGCTTCGGACCGCGCTCCTTGCCGCACTCGTCGCGAACCTCTCGCTGAACTTCCTGGTGGAGCAGGAGGGGCTGCACATCGCCCTGAGCGTCGTCTCGGGCGCGGTCCTGCTCGCGTCGGCGGCCGGCCTGTGGATGCTGCGCGGCCCGCGTGAGAACTGAGACCGGCCGCCCCGCCTCACAACCACCCGTACGGCACTGTGAGGTTCACCACTTCGATGGATGTGCGAGCCCGTCGCAAGCCGGCCAATTCTGCCCGGAACCGGCCTGGGCCCGGGCGGTTGCGGCCTTCCCGGACAGGGCGGGAAGGGATCACCATGTGGATGCCCGTGGAGCATTCCGCCGCCCCACTGGGACACTCGATACGCCACAACGGTCCTGTACGTCGCTTTCGTGTGCACGGTATGCGTGATGTCGGGCGACGCCCTCAACAGTGAGGGGGGACCTGGCACCCCTCGGGACGGGGGTGCCTTCGCGCACGAGCCGATCCACGGAAGGTCTTGATCAGATGCCGGCCACCCCCGACTCCGCAACGCCGCACGCAGCCGCCCGCATCCTCGAGCCGCTGTACGCGGAGATCCTCCGCCGCAACCAGGGCGAGAAGGAGTTCCACCAGGCCGTCCGGGAAGTCCTGGAAACGCTCGGCCCGGTGCTGGCCCAGCGGCCGGAGTTCGTGGACGCCCGGATCATCGAGCGCATATGCGAGCCGGAGCGCCAGCTCATCTTCCGGGTGCCGTGGTCGGACGACTCCGGCGACATCCATGTCAACCGCGGATTCCGGGTCGAATTCTCCAGCTCCCTGGGTCCGTACAAGGGCGGGCTCCGCTTCCACCCCTCGGTGAACCTCGGCATCGTGAAGTTCCTCGGCTTCGAGCAGATCTTCAAGAACGCCCTCACCGGCATGCCCATCGGCGGCGGCAAGGGTGGTTCCGACTTCGACCCGAAGGGTCGCTCGGACGCCGAGATCATGCGGTTCTGCCAGTCGTTCATGACGGAACTCCACCGCCACCTCGGCGAGTACACCGACGTTCCCGCCGGTGACATCGGCGTGGGCGGCCGCGAGATCGGCTACCTCTTCGGCCAGTACAAGCGGATCACCAACCGCTACGAGTCCGGAGTCCTCACCGGAAAGGGCCTCGGCTGGGGCGGCGCCCTGGTGCGTACGGAGGCGACCGGCTACGGCTGCGTCCTGTTCACCGCCGAAATGCTCCGCAGCCAGGGGGACAGCCTCGACGGCCGGCGCATCGTCGTCTCCGGCTCGGGCAACGTCGCGATCTACGCGATCGAGAAGGCCCAGCAGCTCGGCGCCACGGTGGTGACCTGCTCCGACTCCGACGGTTACGTCGTGGACGAGAAGGGCATCGACCTCGCCCTGCTCAAGGAGATCAAGGAGGCCGGCCGCGGCCGCGTCTCCGACTACGCCGAACGCCGGCCCGAGGCCGTCTTCGTACCCGGCACCGGCGTCTGGAACGTCCCCTGCGACGTGGCCCTGCCCTGTGCCACGCAGAACGAACTCCACGAGGCCGACGCGCTGGCCCTCGTACGCCACGGAGTGAAGGCGGTCGCGGAGGGCGCCAACATGCCCACCACCCCCGAGGCCGTCCGCGTCTTCCAGGAGGCCGGCGTGGCCTTCGCCCCCGGCAAGGCGGCCAACGCGGGCGGCGTCGCCACCAGCGCCCTGGAGATGCAGCAGAACGCCTCCCGCGACTCCTGGACGTTCGCCCACACGGAGGAGCGGCTCGCGGAGATCATGCGCCACATCCACGACTCCTGCTACATCACGGCGGAGCGCTACGGCAGCCCCGGCAACTACGTGGCCGGCGCGAACATCGCCGGTTTCGAACTGGTCGCGGACGCGATGCTGGCGCAGGGCCTGATCTGACCCTTCCCGGCCTACGCAGACGGGGCCGGGGCGCGGATGCGTGCCGGCCCCGTCGTCCGAACCAGCTTGCCCGTGCGGGCGTCGACGCGCTCAGGTCACCGGACAGCCACGCCGGGGAGGAAGGCCCCCGCTGACCGAGAACGATCTCGAGGCGACCCGCGGACGCCGCCGGTGACCAGGCGCGGGCCCGCGCTACTTCGTAGGCGCCGGCCTGCGCCGGAACGTCTCCGCCAGCGCCGTGTTCACCACCACCACGACGGCCATGACCACAGCCGCCACCGGGTGCCCCACCGCGTACAGCGCGAGGGCGCCGCCGCCGAGCACCACGGTCTTCACCACGAGCACACCGCCCAGCGGCAGCCGGAACCGGGCGCGCGGGGCGGCGAACATTCCCCACAGGGCGATGGCTGCCGCCAACACCCCTAGCCCGAGAAGCAATTGGACGGCAAGAGCGTCCCCGAGGCTGAACCCCCACCAGAACAGGCAGGCCAGCGCCGCCAACTCCACGAGGAACGCAAGAACTTCGTTGGCGGCCCACCAGGGCCGCCCGGCCATGGACGGGATCGCCCGTCCGCCAGCAGGCTCTTCTCGCACTGTGCCCCCCCACACTCCACGTGGCCGTGAGCGTACCGGCCATTCTCGACGCGGGGGCCGTAGGCCACTCCCTGATATGTCAGAATGACGAGAAGGGGCTGATGCGACCCGCAGCCCTGCGGCCCGGAGGGGGTCCCGTGAAGGTGTTTCTGAGCTGGTCCGGCGAGCGCTCGAAGATGATGGCGGAGGCGCTGAAGACCTGGCTGCCCGACGTCATCCAAGCCGTCGAGCCGTGGGTGTCTTCGCAGGACATCAAGAAAGGCAGCCGGGGTCTTGCCCAGGTTGCCGACGAACTGGCCGAGTCCGACTTCGGCATCATCTGCGTCACCTCGGACAATCAGCACTCCCAGTGGGTCAACTTCGAAGCCGGCGCTCTGTCCAAGCAGATCAGTGAATCGCTGGTCGTGCCGGTGCTGCTGGACGTCCCGGTCGTCGACCTGACCGGCCCCCTGGCGCAGTTTCAAGCTGCCGAGAGCCGGTCGCGTGACGACTTCCGCAAGCTGATGCACGATCTCAACGCGGCCCTCGACGGCGCGGGCATCGCGCCTGAACGGCTTGACCGTTCCTTCGACCGCTACTGGCCGGACCTGCACCGGAACCTCACCGCGCTGCGCGAGAGGGCGGGCAGCCCCGCGCGGGCGAGCCGGACCACCCCCGACATGCTGTCCGAGGTGCTCGTTCTGATGCGCCAGCAGGAACGGCGGCTGGTCGACCTGGAAGGAATGCTCCGGCTCGGCCGGGGTTCCGCGGAAGAGCGGGACCTGGCCCCCGTGCCCTTCACCCGCGCGCGGCGCACGGGAGCAGGGCTGGACGGCATGGTGCTGGCGGAACTCCAACAGGTCGCCGCAGGGCTGGGCATCCGCGGTACCGCCAGGATGCGTAAGAGTCAGTTGATCGAGGTCATCCGCGAGCACCAGACGCCCCCACGGCATCAGTGACGGGCCCGCCCGCCTGAGAGGTCAGCCCCGGGCCGGTGCCACACCGCCCGCCCGCCTGAGAGGTCAGCCCCCGGCCGGTGCCACGCCGATCGGGCAGGAGACGCCCGTGCCGCCGATCCCGCAGTAGCCCGCCGGGTTCTTGTCCAGGTACTGCTGGTGCGCCGGTTCGGCGGGCCAGAAGGTACGGCCCTCGGCGGGGAGGATCTCCGTGCTGATCTCGCCGTAGCCGGAGCCCGTGAGGACCTTCTGGTACGCCTCGCGGGAGGCCGCCACGGCCGCTGCCTGCTCGGGGGAGTGGGTGTAGACCGCGGAGCGGTACTGGGTGCCCACGTCGTTGCCCTGGCGGAAGCCCTGGGTCGGGTCGTGGGACTCCCAGAAGACCTTCAGGAGCTGGGCGTACGTGACGGTCTTCGGGTCGTACACGACGCGGACCGCCTCCGTGTGCCCGGTCAGGCCCGAGCAGACCTCCTCGTACGCGGGGTTCTCCGTGTAGCCGCCCTGGTAGCCGACGAGCGTCGTCCAGACGCCGTCCGTCTCCCAGAACTTGCGCTCGGCACCCCAGAAACACCCCATCGCGAAGTCCGCCACCTCCAGACCCTCCGGGTACGGGCCGAGCAGGGCGTTGCCCAGGACCGTGTGGCGGGACGGGACGGTGAATTCCGGGGTGGTGCGGCCGCGCAGAGCCTCCTCCGGGGTGGGGAGCTGCGGGGTGCGGCGGTTCAGGAACATGCGGGGGCTCCTCCTGGGGTAGGCGTGCTGTCCCTAGAACGCGCCAGGGCCGCCGAGGATTCCTCCGCCCCGGTCAGCGGCGCGGTGTGCCGTCCTCGGACTCGACGGACTCGACGTAGGCGCCGGCGCGCTTGCGGGCCTTGAACCAGAAGTAGAGGCCGAGGCCGATCAGGATCAGGGGTATCAGTCGTGCCACGGGAACACCGGTCCTTGTCGCGGGGTCGGCCGCTGCTTCGCGGCGTCGGTGCCTCCACGGTCGCACACCGGCGGCCGGGGGAGGGCCGAGGCCCGAGGGCGTATTTTCGAAAGCCCCGCCTGTCCGGCCGGGCGGACGGCGCTACTTTCGAAACACGCCCTAGTGCGGCAGCGTGGCCGGGCTGCCGCCGTTCGCCTCGTAGCCGGCCACCGCCAGGGCCCGGTAGACGGTGTACTCGGCGGCCGGGTCGGAGTTCTCCGTCCACGGCAGTGCGCCCACGTGTCCGTCGATGTGGACCAGCTGGTTCATCGCCTCGGACCAGCGCTCCATCCGGACCAGGAACAGCACCAGGAGATGGCGGACATGCGCGAGCATGGGGTCGTCGGCGCGGGCCGCGTGGACCGCGAACATCGCGCCCTCGACCGCCCTGGTCACCACCTGGCTCCGGTAGAACCCCTGCACGAGATTGACCTCGGGCAGGTGCTCGTACACCGCGAAGAGCGGCAGCGCGGCCAGCAGCGAGCCCTGCGGGGCGCGGGCGGCGGCCGCGGTCGCGAAGCGGTCGGCCTCCTCGCGCGATCCGTGCCACTTCTCGCACCAGAAGTGCAGCGCGGCGATGTGCGCGCCCATGTGGGCCGGAGCCCGGTCGATGATCTTCGCCCAGAGCTGGTCGAACTCCTCGTGGGAGTAGCCCAGTCCACGGGCGACCGCCAGTTCCACCAGATACGGGACGGGGTCGCCCGGCGCCAGCAGGGCCGCCTCGCCGACCACCGTGCGGGCCTCCTCCAGAATGATCCGGAAGTCGTCCGTACCGGCCGTCGACGAACGCCACGCCTGCTGGACCAGGAACTCCGCGTGCACGGCCGCGCCGCCCGCGTCCTTCGGCGCCTCGGCCCGCCACTTGCGCAGCCACGCCCCGCCCGCACCCGGCCGCTGCATCAGCTCCAGCGAGGCGGCCCCGGCGAACGCCTGGACCCGCTGCCACCGCACCTCGCCGTCCTTCGGCGTACCGGACAGCAGTTGCGACGCGGCCCGCCACTCCTGGGTGTGCTGGACGACATCGAGCACATCAAGGAGATCCTGGTCGGGGCCCGGCATCCGGATGTCCAGCTCCTCCTGACGCACGAAGCCATAGGTGTCCGGGTCGGCGGCGTCCGGGGAACCGGGCGCCACCTGCCGGATACCACCGCGACGGCGCAGCACGAAGGGGCCGACGACCGCGGCAAGCATGCACAGCGCGAGCAGGAACCACAGAATCTCCATGCCCCCATTGTCACCGGACGGCACGGTGCCCGGTCGAGCGCCCTCACGACGAACTACGCTCGGTGCCCATGAGCGACCAGCACAGCTTCGAGACTCTCGCGATCCATGCGGGAAACACCGCCGATCCCCTCACCGGCGCCGTTGTTCCGCCCATTTACCAGGTGTCCACGTACAAGCAGGACGGTGTGGGCGGTCTGCGCGGCGGCTACGAGTACAGCCGCAGCGCCAACCCCACGCGCACCGCGCTGGAGGAGAACCTCGCGGCCCTGGAGGGCGGCCGCCGCGGACTCGCCTTCGCCTCCGGCCTCGCCGCCGAGGACTGCCTGCTCCGTACGCTGCTGACGCCCGGCGACCACGTGGTCATCCCGAACGACGCCTACGGCGGCACGTTCCGGCTGTTCGCGAAGGTCGCCTCGCGCTGGGGCGTGGAGTTCTCGGTCGCCGACACCTCGGACGTGGCGGCGGTACGGGCGGCGATCACCCCGCGCACCAAGGCGATCTGGGTGGAGACCCCGTCCAACCCGCTGCTCGGCATCACCGACATCGCGGCCGTCGCCGACGTGGCCCGCACGGCGGGCGCGCGCCTGGTCGTCGACAACACCTTCGCCAGCCCCTACCTCCAGCAGCCCCTCGCCCTGGGCGCCGATGTCGTGGTCCACTCCACCACGAAGTACATGGGCGGTCACTCGGACGTCGTCGGCGGCGCACTGATCGTCAACGACCCCGACTTGTCGGAGGAGTTGGCGTACCACCAGAACGCGATGGGAGCCGTCGCCGGGCCGTTCGACGCCTGGCTGGTGCTGCGCGGCATCAAGACCCTCGCCGTCCGGATGGACCGGCACAGCGAGAACGCCACCAAGGTCGCCGACCTGCTGACCCGCCACCCCAAGGTCACCCAGGTCCTCTACCCCGGGCTGCCCGAGCACCAGGGGCACGAGATCGCCGCCAAGCAGATGAAGGCGTTCGGCGGGATGGTGTCGTTCCGCGTCGCGGGCGGCGAGGAAGCGGCCGTCGAGGTCTGCAACCGCGCGAAGCTCTTCACGCTCGGTGAGTCGCTCGGCGGCGTCGAGTCGCTGCTGGAGCACCCGGGCCGGATGACGCACGCCTCCGCCGCCGGATCCCCGCTGGAGGTCCCGGCCGACCTGGTCCGGCTCTCCGTCGGCATCGAGAGCGGCGACGACCTGCTGGCCGACCTGACGCAGGCGCTCGGCTGAGGCCTGCCGTCGGATCATGCCGCGCCGGCCCCGCGGGGGCCGGAATGCGCCTCTTCGGCGTGATCCGTCAGGGGCGGGGCCGGACGACCCGGTCCCGCTCCTGACCTTCCCGTCCTCAGACAGAGACCTTCTCGTCCTCCAGCGAGGCCCTGACCTGCTCCCGCAGCTCGGGGCTGTCGGTGTGCTCATGGACGGAGACCGCGTGCTCGGTCGCGGCCCGCACGACTTCCTCCTCCTCGCCGGAGATGGTCAGCGAGCAGTTCGACACGCTCGGATACTTGCGGCAGTCGGCGATCTTCCTGGTCATCACAGCCTCCTCGGCCGATGCCTTTCCAGGATAAATCGGGTGGCCCCGCGCGACCCGTCAGTCACCTCGGCGGGCATTGAGCCGGGCGGCCTGGCGCGTCAGGTGATCACGCTCTGCGAGGTTGGGAGCCCGGTGGGCCGCCTCCGCGTACAGCCGCGCCGCCCTGCCCAGGTCGCCGTCACGTTCGTGGAGGTACGCCGCCACCGCAGTGTGGCGGGGCAGTGACGTGTCCAGCGCCGCCAGTGCCGCCAGTCCGGCGCGCGGCCCGTCGGCCTCCCCGACGGCGACCGCGCGGTTGAGCCGGACGACCGGGCTGTCGGTCAGGCGCGCGAGCTCGTCGTACCACTCGACGATCTGCACCCAGTCGGTCTCCTCGGCGGCCGGCGCATCGGCGTGGAGGGCCGCGATGGCGGCCTGGGCCTGGAACTCGCCCAGCCGGTCGCGGGCGAGAGCCGCCTGAAGGATCCCGACGCCCTCGGCGATCGACGCGGTGTCCCACCGGCGGCGGTCCTGCTCGGCGAGCGGCACCAGGCTGCCGTCGGACGCGGTCCGGGCCGCCCGTCGGGCGTGGTGGAGCAGCATCAGGGCGAGCAGCCCCGCCACCTCGGGGTGGTCGACGGCGGACGCGAGCTGCCGGGTGAGCCGGATGGCCTCGGCGGCCAGGTCGACATCGCCGGAGTAGCCCTCGTTGAAGACCAGGTAGAGGACGCGCAGCACGGTGGCGACGTCGCCGGGCCGGTCGAACCGCACGTCGGAGACGGTGCGCTTGGCCCGGCTGATGCGCTGGGCCATGGTGGCCTCGGGCACCAGGTAGGCCGCGGCGATCTGGCGCGTGGTCAGCCCGCCGACCGCGCGCAGGGTGAGCGCGACGGCCGACGCCGGGGTCAGCGACGGGTGGGCGCACAGGAAGTAGAGCTGGAGCGTGTCGTCCCCCGCGGGCGCCGGCCCGGGCACCGGCTCCTCCTCGACCCGGTCCTCGCGGCGGCGGCGCGCGGTGTCGGCGCGCGTCGTGTCGAGGAACTTGCGCCAGGCCACGGTGATCAGCCACCCCTTGGCATCCCGGGGCGGGTCGGCCTCCCAGACCCGGAGCGCCTCCACCATCGCGTCCTGCACGGCGTCCTCGGCCGCCGCGAAGTCGGCTCCGCGGCGGACGAGGACGGTGAGCACGCCCGGTGTGAGGCTCCTGAGCAAGACCTCATCCATCGGATTCATCCGGGAGTCACTCCGAGATGGTGGGCGGCTCGGTCAGGAACGGGCGCAGCTCCAGCCACTCGTGGATCGGCTTGCCGCCCGCGCCGGGAGCGGCCGACAGTTCCCCGGTCAGCTCGACGGCGCGTTCGTAGCTGTCCACGTCGATGATCATCCAGCCGGCGATGAGGTCCTTGGTCTCGGCGAACGGTCCGTCGGTGACCGGCGGGCGCCCCTCACCGTCGTAGCGGACCCAGGCACCCTCGGGGGCGAGCGCCTGGCCGTCGACGAACTCCCCGGTCTTCTCCAGCCGGGCCGCGAAGTCGTTCATGTACCGCATGTGGGCCGAGATCTCGTCCGGCGTCCACTGGTCCATGCACACGTCGTTCACCGCGGCCGGGGCGCCGCGGTAGTGCTTCAGCAGCAGGTACTTGGCCATGATGGATCTCCTTGGTGCTCGTGCGACCCGCTGTGGTCGCGTTCACCCCGGGGACGGAGCCGGTCACGGGTTCTCGACATCGCCGGCCGCATTGTTTTTCCCGAGTTCGCGGACGAGCGTAGGGGAGCCGTTGGGTGATTCCCGGGTCCGCCGCCCTACCAGCCGTCCAGCGGCGGCGTCGTCTCGGCGGGCGGCACCTGCCAGGGCTGGACCATCACCGCCCACACGAGGAACGCCACGACTGCCGCGCCCGCCGTCACCAGCCACAGCCGGCGCAACACCCGCCCACGGCGCAGCAGCCGGGCGCCGCGCTCCACCGCCCGCGCCGGCAGGTCCGCCGGCACCTGCGGACGGGAGGCCTCCAGCATCCGCCGGACCTCGTCCTCCCTGCGCCCGGTACCGCTCACGGCGCGGCCCGCGAGGACCGGGAGCGGCCCCGTCGCACCGTCGGGACCCGGGTGCCGCGCATCGTGGCCACCGCGCGGTTGCAGACGGCGCGGATCCGGTCCACCGGAACCCCGAGCAGCGCCGCCGTCTGCTCCTCCGGGACACCTTCGTACAGGCGCAGCACCAGGACCAGCCGCTCCTGCGGGGTCAGCCGGTCCAGCAGCCCGCCGCGCGGCCGGTGGTGGCGCCACGTCTCCCGGGCGAACCGGACTGCCAGGTCCTGCCGGGTGCGGTTGTAGGGGTCCTCGCCGTGCAGCCGGTCCCAGTCCGCGTACGTCCGGGCCAGCGCGGCCGTCAGGATCCGCTGCGCGCGCCTGTTGGCCCCGGGCGGGTCCACCGGTTCGGCCGTGAGCAGGGTCGCGGTGTGCAGCAGCCGGCCCGCCGCGCCCGCCATGAAGGCCTCGAACTCCCGGGCACGCTGCCGCTGCAGGACCGCCTGACGCTCTCGCACGAGGTCCATCGGAGCGCTCCTCGGGCCCCGGGTCAACCCCCAGGGGCCCGGTGGGATCGAGCCCTCCGCAGCGAGAGGCCCTAGCCCGCCGACGGGGGCTGGTGCGCCGCCTGCCGGGCGGCGAGGGCACCGTTGAAGCGGGTGAGCAGCGCGCAGAACGTGTCCCGTTCGTCCTCGGTCCACTCGTCCGTCACCTGGGACATCAACTCGCGCCGCGAGGCCCGGACCTCCTCCAGCCGCGCCTGACCGCGCGGGGACAACTGGAGCACGACCGCACGGCCGTCCTCCGGATGCGAGGTGCGCTTGACCAGACCGGTGTCCACGAGCGGTGCGACCTGCCGGGTCACCGTCGAGGAGTCGATCCCCATGCCGGCGGCCAGTGCCTTCACGCCCATGGGGCCCTCCCGGTCCAGCCGGTTGAGCAGCAGATACGCGGCCCGGTCCATGGAGTTGCGCACCTGGCCGACGCCGCCGAGGCGGGTCTGCTCGGCACGCCTGGCGAAGACCGCCACCTGGTGCTGCAGAGCGTCGAGAAGGTGATGGTGACCCGGGTTCTCCGGGGCGGCGCCCCCGGAAGGAGACGCGGCAGTCGTCATGTCCTGAGGGGGCATGGCCGGGAGCTCTCTTCGTGCGGTGTCGGATGGGTGGGGGACAGAGTACGCGGCCCCGGGGCAACGCGTACCAGTGCCGCACAAACCTGCGGACATCGACGCAGGAGGGGACCGGCCGCGGCGGCTGCAACCCCTTTCAGCTGCAAGACTTGCGGTATGAACTTCCCGCCGCCCGGCCGTTTTCCCCCGCTGATCCTCGATGACGTCCGGGGGGCGCAGAAGATGCTCTCCGGGGTCTCCAGGGTCACTCCGCTGGAGGGCAGCCGCCATCTGTCGGCGCTGGTGGGTGCACCCGTCCGCTTCAAGTGCGAGAACCTGCAGCGGACCGGTTCGTTCAAACTGCGGGGCGCGTACGTACGTATCTCGGGTCTCACTCCGGTCGAAAGGGCTGCGGGTGTCGTCGCCGCGAGCGCCGGAAACCATGCGCAGGGTGTAGCGCTCGCGTCTGCACTCCTCGGCGTACGGTCAACGGTCTTCATGCCGGTCGGAGCACCCCTGCCCAAGGTCGCCGCGACCCGTGAGTACGGAGCGCAGGTGCGGCTGCACGGTCATGTCGTCGACGAGACGCTCGCCGCGGCGCAGGAGTACGCGCACGAGACGGGCGCGGTCTTCATCCACCCCTTCGACCACCCGGACATCATCGCGGGGCAGGGCACGGTGGGCCTGGAGATCCTGGAGCAGTGCCCCGAGGTGCGCACGATCGTCGTCGGCATCGGCGGCGGCGGGCTCGCGGCGGGGATCGCCGTGGCGGTGAAGGCGATCAGACCTGAGGTGCGGATCGTCGGTGTGCAGGCGGCCGGC
The DNA here is from genome assembly GCF_040630635.1 of Streptomyces sp. NPDC005761. Classification (NCBI taxonomy): domain Bacteria; kingdom Bacillati; phylum Actinomycetota; class Actinomycetes; order Kitasatosporales; family Streptomycetaceae; genus Streptomyces; species Streptomyces sp. NPDC005761. The sequence continues at coordinate 59,403 of NZ_JBEXXX010000023.1, forward strand.
GCCGCCTGCTACCCGCCGTCGCTGGCAGCCGGCCACCCCGTGTCGATCGGTTCGCTGCAGACGATGGCGGACGGCATCAAGGTGGGACGCCCCGGCGACGTGCCGTTCGGCCTGGTCCAGGAGCTGGTCGACGAGGTCCGTACGGTCTCCGAGGACGAGCTGTCCAGCGCCCTGCTGCTCTGCCTGGAGCGGGCGAAGATGGTGGTGGAGCCGGCCGGGGCGAGCCCGGTGGCCGCGTTGCTCAGCGACCCGAAGTCGTTCCGCGGGCCGGTGGTGGCGCTGCTGTCCGGCGGCAACGTGGACCCGTTGCTGATGCAGCGCATCCTGACCCACGGCATGTCGGCGGCCGGGCGCTATCTGAGCCTGAGGCTGCGTCTGACGGACCGTCCCGGCGCGCTGGCGACCATGCTGGGCGTGCTCACGTTGGCCGATGCCAACGTCCTGGACGTCAGCCATGTGCGTACCGACCCCCGCCTCGGCCTCAGTGAGGCGGAGGTGGAACTGCATCTGGAGACGAAGGGCCCGGAGCACTGCGAAGAGGTCGCGGCGGCGCTGCGCGGGGCGGGATATCTCGTGATGGGCTGACCCCTTGTCGGTCGCGATGTATCGCGTTAGTGTGCCTCCGCCCGACCCGGGCGTACGCGCGTTCGTCTCGTGTTCACCGGGCGCGGAAACTCGGGCAAATCTAGGATCTGTGAGGAAGTCACCCGAACGCACTGGGGGAATCCCATATGCCAGGCGCCATCTACGCCGAAGGTCTGGTGAAGACCTTCGGCGACGTACGAGCACTCGGCGGCGTCGACCTCGACGTGCCGCAAGGCACCGTCCTCGGACTTCTCGGCCCCAACGGGGCCGGCAAGACGACCGCCGTACGCGTCCTCACGACGCTGCTCAGGCCCGACAGCGGCAGCGCCTTCGTCGCGGGCATCGACGTACTGAAGAATCCCAACGAGGTGCGGCGTTCGATCGGGCTCTCCGGCCAGTTCGCCGCCGTCGACGAGTACCTGACCGGCCGTGAGAACCTGCACATGGTCGGCCAGCTCTACCAGATGTCCTCACGCGCCGCGAAGGCCCGTGCCGGGGAACTGCTGGAGCGGTTCAACCTCGCGGACGCGGCCGACCGCACCGCCAAGACCTACTCCGGCGGCATGCGCCGCCGGCTCGACCTCGCGGCCGCGCTCGTCGTCTCCCCGCCGGTCATGTTCATGGACGAGCCCACCACCGGACTCGACCCGCGCAACCGGCAGCAGCTCTGGGAGGTCATCGAGGAGCTCGTCGCCGGCGGCACGACGCTACTGCTGACCACGCAGTACCTGGAGGAGGCGGACCGCCTCGCCCACGACATCTGCGTGATCGACCACGGCCTCGTCATCGCCCGCGGCACCTCCGACCAGCTCAAGGCCCGCACCGGCGGAGAGCGCATCGAGGTCGTCGTCCAGCAGCGCGACCGGATCGACGCGGCCCGCGACGTCCTCGCCCATCTGGGCAAGGGCGAGGTCGCCGTCGTCCCGCACATGCGCAAGCTGACCGTCCCGGTCGACGGCGGCGCCAAGCTCCTCGCCGAGGTCATCCGGGACCTGGACGGCCGCGGTGTGGAGATCGACGACATCGGACTGCGCCGTCCCACCCTCGACGACGTGTTCATCTCCCTCACCGGCCACGCCGCCGAGCAGGAGAAGAACGACGAGAACGGGGCGGTCACGCCGACCGCCGCCCCGACGGAGGCAGAGAAGTGAGTGCCGTTACCGAGACGACCGCGACTCCCGCGCCCCGCTCCGGCGGCGGCGTCGGCCAGTCCGTCCGTGACTCGCTGGTCATCGCCCGTCGCAATCTGATCCGGATGAGCCGGATTCCGGAGATGATCCTCTTCGGGCTCATCCAGCCGGTCATGTTCGTCGTGCTGTTCAGCTACGTCTTCGGCGGCTCGATGGTGATCGGCGGCTCGACCAGCGCCGCCGAGTACCGCGAGTTCCTCATGGCGGGCATCTTCGCCCAGACGGTCACCTTCGCCACGGCCGGCGCGGGCGCCGGTATCGCCGACGACATGCACAAGGGACTCATCGACCGCTTCAGGTCGCTGCCCATGGCGCGCGGCGCGGTCCTCACCGGCCGCACACTGGCCGACCTCGTCCAGACCACGCTCACCGTCGTCGTCCTCACGGTCGTCGCCCTGCTCGTCGGCTGGCGCATCCACGAGGGCATCCCGAAGGCACTGGGGGCCTTCGCTCTCCTGCTCCTCCTCGGCTACGCCTTCTCCTGGATCGGCGCCCTGATCGGTCTGTCCGTCCGGACCCCCGAGGCCGCGACCTCGGGCGGGCTGATCTGGCTGTTCCCGGTCACGTTCATCTCGAACGCGTTCGTACCCACCGAGAACATGGCCGGCTGGCTGCAGCCGATCGCCGAGTGGAACCCCTTCAGCGCGACCGTCCAGGCGTGCCGCGAGCTGTTCGGGAATCCGGGTGTCTCTCCCTCCGACGCGTGGCCCATGGTGCATCCCGTGTGGGCCTCGCTGATCTGGTCCGTGGTGATCATCGTGGTATTCCGGACCCTCTCGGTCCGCAAGTACCGCTCGGTCGCCGTCTGAGCGCAGCACAGCAGGAAGCCCCGGCCGTCTCGTCCGGCCGGGGCTTCCCGCTGTGCGTGAGGTGCGCGGATCAGCCGGAGTACGGCTTCGCCGAAAGGATCTTCACCGTGGCGGTCTTGCCGTTCGGCAGCTCGTAGTCCGCGCTCTCGCCCATCCGCTTGCCGTTCACGCCCACACCGAGCGGAGACTGCGGGGAGTAGGTCTCGATGTCCGCGCTCGCGTACTCGCGGGAGGCCAGGAGGAAGGTCGTCGTGTCGTCGTCATCGCCGTCGAAGGCGATCGTCACGACCATGCCGGGCTCGACCACGCCGTCGTCGGCCGGCGCCTCGCCGACCTTCGCGTGCTCCAGGAGCTGGGTCAGCTGGCGCACCCGGAGCTCCATCTTGCCCTGCTCCTCCTTGGCGGCGTGGTATCCGCCGTTCTCGCGCAGGTCGCCCTCTTCACGGGCCGCCGCGATCTTGACGGCGATCTCCGTGCGCGCGGGACCAGACAGGTACTCCAGCTCGGCCTTGAGCTGGTTGTACGCCTCCTGCGTGAGCCAGGTGACGTTTTCGCTGGTCTGGGTCACAGGGTGCTCCTCGTCGGTACTGGGAATACAAAGCATCGCCCTACCCCGAAGCATGCGCTTCCACGGGTGGGCGAAACCACGAGCCTAACAATTCGCCGGGAAAAGGGGGAGAAGGTAAACGGCTGAGAGTGTTGAACCACAGGTCAGGGCGGCCGGGAGTCGCTCAGGTCACCCGTGCGGCGGTCAACGCTACGCCCCTTCGTCGTCCGTGCACCCCAGCAGCTCGATGGCTGTCGCCCTGGACGTCGTACGCAGGGTGAGGACCTGGTCGATGCGGTCGGTGGGGCCGTCGAAGCGGAAGTCCTTGCGGGCGACCTCCGCGCCGTCCTCGCTCTGCGAGCGGAGCGTGCAGTAGCCCTTGGCGTCCCGATCCTTGCGGACCTCCAGGTGCACCTCGACGCGATCGTCCGAGACGACCTTGAACTTGATCACCTCGGCGCTCAGACCCTGGCCGCTCACATAGCCGTAACCGATCCAGCCGACCACGCCCAGCAGGGCGACGCCCAGGACCGAGCCGATGATCTTGAGCTTGCGGTCCGCGCGCTGGTCCGCGGAGCGGCCGTAGCGGTTCTCGGGAAGCGCCTCGCGCACCGCCGTCATGATCGTTCCTCCCGTACCGGAGATCGAGGAATTTTCCACCCCCCGGTTCGGTCACTATAGAAGTTGCACTTCGCGACCAATCACTGAGGATCGAGTCTTGACTGAGCAGCTTCGACTGATGGCCGTACACGCCCACCCCGACGACGAGTCGAGCAAGGGCGCGGCCACCATGGCCAAGTATGTGTCCGAGGGGGTGGACGTGCTGGTCGTGACCTGCACAGGAGGCGAGCGCGGCTCCATCCTCAACCCGAAACTCCAGGGGGACGCGTACATCGAGGAGAACATCCACGAGGTCCGCAAGAAGGAGATGGACGAGGCCCGGGAGATCCTGGGCGTCAAGCAGGAGTGGCTCGGCTTCGTCGACTCGGGCCTGCCCGAGGGCGACCCGCTGCCGCCGCTGCCCGAGGGATGCTTCGCGCTGGAGGACGAGACGGTGGCGGCGGGGCGCCTCGTCGCGAAGATCCGTGCGTTCCGGCCGCAGGTCATCACCACGTACGACGAGAACGGGGGCTACCCGCACCCCGACCACATCATGACCCACACCATCTCGATGATCGCCTTCGAGGGAGCGGCGGACACCGAGAAGTTCCCCGAGGCGGAGTTCGGTCCCGCCTGGACGCCGCAGAAGCTGTATTACAACCAGGGCTTCAACAAGCCGCGCACGGTCGCGCTGCACGAGGCGCTGCTGGCACGCGGCCTGGAGTCGCCGTACGGGGACTGGCTGGAGCGCTGGAAGGAGTTCGAGCGCGCCGAGCGCACGCTGACGACGCACGTGCCGTGCGCGGACTTCTATGAGATCCGCGACAAGGCACTGATCGCCCACGCGACGCAGATCGACCCGGACGGCGGCTGGTTCCGCGTCCCGATGGACATCCAGCGGGAGGTCTGGCCGACCGAGGAGTACGAGCTGGCGAAGTCTCTCGTCGATACCTCCCTCCCCGAGAGCGACCTCTTCGCGGGCATCCGCGACAATGCCTGATATGTACGCGACTCAGGCACTGACGCACCTCGTCCCGCTCGCCGAGGAACTGGACAAGAACAAGGTGACCCCCGGGGTCCTCGGCTTCATCGTCTTCGCAGCGCTCGCCGTGGGCGTGTGGCTGCTGATGAAGTCCATGAACCGGCACATGGGGAAGGTCGACTTCGAGGAGTCGCCGCAGGAGCCGGGTGAGGCCGGCGCCGCGGAGGGGGCGGCGGAGCCCGCGGGTTCCGCGAAGCGGAAGTAGGTGGTGGGGCGGGGGTACCGGGTGGCCGGTGCCCCCGCCCCGGGGTGACGGGACGTCCTCGAGCGCCGGACGGGCTGAAGGCTGCCCTCAGCCCCTGAGCGGGCTGAAAGACGCCCTCGATCGCCGGGCGGTCCGGGTGTGGCCAAGGGGCCTGGAGCCCGCCCCGGCCGACGGGCCCGGTGCGGCCGGGGCCCCGGCCCGGTGGAGCCGGGGTGGGCCGGTCAAGGCCTTGGCGGGATCGCCACCCCCATGATTTCCCGGGCGTGGCGGGACGGGATGAGGCCCAGGCGCCATGCCTGCCAGCCGTCCTCCAGGTCCACGCCCCGGTTCAGGACCACCCGGAACGCCTCCGCGCAGTCCTCCAGCTTCGTGTCCCGCGTGGGATGGCCGGCCGCGGTCAGGTCGGCCAGTTCCTGCTGGGCCACCACCGTGCCCACCTCGATGCCGCCCGGCGAGGCGTACGGAAGCAGCGTGCAGCGCAGGAAACGGGCCCAGTCCGCGCCCCGCGCGTCGCCGTACGAGTCGAACAGCGCGGCCGCCTCGCCGCACAGCTCCAGGGCCTGCGGCGCGCGCTGGTTTCCCGCGTCGATCAGGGCCAGCTCCAGAGCCGTCCAGGCCTCCCCGTGGGCGACCCCGATGCGGCGGAAGTCGGCCCGCGCGTCGACCAGCAGCTGGCGGGCGAAGCCGGAATTGCGCAGGTTGCCCGTCTGGGCGGCCCGCTGGTCGCGGGTGACGCGCCCCGAGTGGTGGCGGGCGCACGCCAGCCCGTACACGTCCCGCATCCGGGAGAACATCGTGCGGGCCCGCTCCAGCTGCCGCACCGCCTGGTCGGTGTCGCCGGCCTCCTCCAGGGCCTGGCCGAGGTAGTAGAGGGTCCACGCCTCGCCCCGGGCGTCCTCGCTGTCGCGGTGGCGGGCCAGAGCGGTGTTCAGCTGCTCGACCGCCGGGGCCGGATCGCCGTCCAGCAGCCGGGCCCGGGCCAGCTGGGTCAGCGCCCACGCCTCGCCCCGCTCGTCCCGCGTCCGCCCGTAGAGATCCAGGGCCGTACGCAGTGCGCGCTCGGCCCGCTCCACATCGCCCATCCGCAGGCACACCTGCCCCAGCTGGAACTGCGTCCACGCCTCCCCGTGCAGCGACTCGCCCTCGCGGTGCAGGACCAGCGCGGTGTCCAGGAGCTCCAGCGCCTCGGCCAGGTGGGCCCGGTCGCGCTCCACCGCGGCCAGCGCGTGCAGCGACCAGGCCCGGTCCTCCGCCTGCGCCGCGGAGGACTGCAGCTCGATCGCCTCGCGCAGCCTGGCCGCGGCCTCCGTCAGGTTGCCCTGATGGTGCAGGGTGATGCCGAGCGAGCACAGCGCCAGGGCCGTACCCGAGTCGTTCTGTGCCTCGCGGTACAGGCCGACGACGGACGACAGCGTGGTGCGGGCCTTGTCGAGCTCGCCGAGCTGGCGGGCCGCGATACCGGTCCGCCACTGCACCGACCGCTCCAGCAGCCCCTGGTCGACCGCCTGCGTCAACTCGCTGATCTCCCCCAGCCGGTAGAGGTCCCCGCGCAGCAGGCAGTAGTCGCACAGCGCGCCCAGCAGGTCGAGTACCGCGCCCTGGTCGACGCCCTCGCTGTGCCGCAGCGCCGAGGTGATGAAGCTCGACTCGTCGTCCAGCCAGCGCAGCGCCGCGTCGAGGGAGCCGAACCCGTGCGGTCCGAACTGCCCGGCCCGGGTGGACATCTTGCCGTCGACCATCCGGATCACCGCACCCGCCAGTTCGGCGTAGTTCGCGATGAGCCGCTCCTGCGCCGCCGTGCGGTCCGCGGCCTCCTCCTCGTCGTTCAGCCGGGCCAGGGCGAAGCCCCGTACGAGATCGTGCAGCCGGTAGCGCGAGCCCCGCACATGGTCCAGCAGGCCGACCTCGGACAAGGCGGTCAGCAGCCGTCCGGCCTCCTGCTCGTCGGCCGAGAGGAGCGCTGCGGCCGCTGCGGCGCCGAGGCTGGCACGACCGGCCAGCGCGAGCCGGCGCAGCAGCCGCCGCGCCTGCTCGGACTGATCGGTGTAGCGCAGCCACAGGGCTCGCTCGACCGGTGGGACCGGTCCGTACGCGGCCAGGCCGGCGGCCAGGGTGCCCGGGGTGCGTTCCCCGAGCGAGGAGCCCGCGATCCGCAGGGCCAGCGGCAGGCCGCCGCACAGCTCGGTGATCGCCTCGCCGGCCGGGTAGTCGTACGGGCCCTGCCCGTCCTCCTGGGACGCCTCGCGGAGCAGTTCCTCGGCGCCCGCCGCGTCCAGCGCCCCGACCTCCAGCTGATGCACCCGGGCCGGCACGGACTCCGGCAGGACGAGCGGTTCACGGGCGGTGACCAGGACGAGGCTGTCCGAGCGTTCCGGGATCAGGGTGCGGACCTGTTCGGCGTCACTCGCGTCGTCGAGGACGACCACCACCGGGGTGCCCGTCAGGTGCTGGTGGTACAGCTCGCTGAGCCGGCGCACCTGCTGCTCGGCGGAGGAGCTGTCGCGGAACAGCAACTGCTCACGGGGCGCGCCGAGCCGGTTCAGCAGATGCAGCAGGGCGTCCCGGGTCGGCAGCGGTGGTTCGTCGTCCGCGCCGCCGCGCAGATCGACCACGCACGCGCCCCGGAACTGGTCCTTCAGGCTGCGCGCCGCCCGCACGGCCAGAGTGGTGCGTCCGGCGCCCGGCGGTCCGTGCAGCACGACGAGGGTCGGCTTCGTCTCCGTCGACGCACGGGCGGCCTGCACCCACTGGGCGATCCGCGCCAGTTCGGCCCGCCGGCCCGCGAACGTGCCGTCCGTTGTGGGGAGATGGCTGAACGACTGATCGAGGAGCGAGCGCATGCGGGCTGCCGCGCTGCGGTCGCCGCCGCGCAGCTGCGGTGCGGACCGGTCGGCTGCGGCCTTCTTCTTCGCCGGGGCGCGGGTCGAGGCGGTCAGCATGCGCTGCTGGTCGACGAAGGGGCGGATGCCCCGTACTTCCAGGGCCGTCAGCCACTGGAGGCGCAGCTGTTCCGTGCCGCCGGGCTGCCCGAGGGCTCCGGCCCGGCGGTGCGCTGCCGGCCAGTGCGAGGCGGTGACCTTGGCGACGGTGGCGGTGGCGCCGGCGACCGCGACGACCGCGCCCGCGCCGAGCGCCAGTCCGGAGGCCGTACCGAGTGCCACGTCCGCCCCGAAGGCCGCTGCGGCGGCAACCCCCGTGACCAGCAACGGAGTTCCGAGCGCGGCCCGGTTGAACCGTCGCGCCAGTGGTTGCTGTCCGGCCGCCTCGGCGTCGAGAGCCTGGGTGTACGCGGCGTACTCCTCGCCCGCCCCGGCCGCCAGCGAGTCGAGCGCGGCGCGACCGCGTGCCATCAACGGGCCGGGGTCGGTCCGGCCGCCCGAGCGGCGCACCTCTTCCTCCACGGCCCGTGCCAACAGCCGTTCGGCTTCCGGCCGGTGGCTGTCCCGCATCGGCATGAGTCCCCCTCGGTTCCTGCCCCTTCGGCCGGTCCCGCATCCGGCCGCACGAGCTATCAGTCTCCTGCCTGGGGCCGGTGTGCGACAGGGAGTCAGCGAGACTGCGCCGATCAGGCCCTCGGAGGAAGCGGGGCACGGATGCCGCAGCAGGGGGTGCGCCGCGTCCGGATCGTCGAAGAGGGCGGGGACTTCGGAGGCACCTGATACGGGAACCGGTACCCGGGCGTCCACTGCGACATCGAGTCACACGTGTATCTGCCGGTGCCGGACGAGACGGGGTACGCACCGGAGTGGACGTACGCCCCGGCGAGGAGATCCGCCACGCGGTGCGGATCGCCCGGACGCCCGAGCTCCACGAGGACGCGCCGTCCTCCACCGGGGCCGCCGAACCGTCCCGGGACGAGACCGCGGAGACGTGGACGGCGGCCACGGACCGCGGTGACGCCTTCCGGGCCACGTACGCCGCCACCGCCCACCCTCACCGGCCCGAAGCTCCCCAGGACCGCCCCTCGCAGCTGACTCACGCGCATGCCCCCGTGGCGCGTAGGCGGTGCTTCGGGGCGTGCGCAAGGATGGGGACCATGGCCAACCGACTCGTGCACGCCACGTCCCCGTACCTCCTGCAGCACGCGGACAACCCCGTCGACTGGTGGCAGTGGGAGCCGGCCGCCTTCGAGGAGGCCCGCAGGCGCAACGTGCCCGTCTTCCTGAGCGTGGGATACAGCGCCTGCCACTGGTGCCATGTCCTGGCGCACGAATCGTTCGAGGACGAGGTCACCGCCGCGTACATGAACGAGCACTTCGTGAACGTCAAGGTCGACCGTGAGGAACGCCCCGACGTGGACGCCGTGTACATGGAGGCGGTGCAGGCGGCGACGGGGCAGGGCGGCTGGCCCATGTCGGTCTTCATGACGCCGGACGGCGAGCCCTTCTACTTCGGTACCTACTTCCCGCCGGAGCCCCGGCACGGCATGCCGTCGTTCCGGCAGGTGCTGGAGGGGGTCGAGGCCGCGTGGAGCAGTCGGCGCGACGAGGTCGGCGAGGTCGCGGGGAAGATCACGCGCGACCTGTCGGCGCGGCAGATGGAGCACGGGACGGGAGAGCTTCCGGGCGAGGAGGAGCTCGCCCAGGCTCTGCTGGGGCTCACCCGGGAGTACGACCCGGGGAGTGGCTGGCTCGGAGGCGGCAACACCAGGTTCCCGCCGAGCATGGTGATCGAGTTCCTGCTGCGGCACCACGCCCGGACGGACTCCGAGGGGGCGCTGGAGATGGCCCGGGGGATCTGCGACGCCATGCTGCGCTCCAGCCTCTACGACCAGCTGGGCGGCGGCTTCCACCGCTACGTCCTGCGCCAGCAGGCGGACGGGGCCCTGGTGCCCCACTTCGAGAAGATGCTCTACGACAACGCGCTGCTCTGCCGCGTGTACGCCCACCTGTGGCGCTCCACCGGATCGGAGTCCGCCCGCCGGGCAGCGCTGGAGACAGCCGACTTCATGGTCCGTGAACTGCGCACGGCCGAGGGCGGTTTCGCCTCCGCGCTGGACGCCGACAGCGAGGACACCGACGGCAGGCACGTCGAGGGCGCCTACTACGTCTGGACGCCCGCACAGCTGCGCGAGGTGCTGGGCGAGGAGGACGCCGTGTTCGCCGCGGAGTACTTCGGGGTGACGGAGGAGGGCACCTTCGAGGAGGGGTCCTCGGTGCTCCAGCTCCCGCGGCCGGACGTGAGTGACGCCGACAGGGCCGCCGATGTGCGGGCCCGGCTGCTCGCCGCCCGTGAGCTGCGTGCGCGGCCGGGCCGCGACGACAAGGTGGTCGCGGCGTGGAACGGGCTGACGATCGCCGCGCTCGCCGAGACCGGGGCGTACTTCGGCCGCCCCGACCTCGTCGAGCGCGCCACCGAGGCGGCGGACCTGCTGGTCCGACTCCACATGGGCCCGGTCGCCCGGCTGGTCCGCACCTCGAAGGACGGCCGCGCCGGTGCGCACGCCGGGGTGCTGGAGGACTACGGCGATGTCGCGGAGGGCTTCCTGGCCCTGGGCGCCGTCACGGGCGAGGGGGCCTGGCTGGAGTTCGCGGGCTTCCTGACCGACATCGTGCTCCAGCACTTCACCGGCGAGGGCGGACAGTTGTACGACACGGCGGACGACGCCGAGCAGTTGATCCGCCGCCCGCAGGACCCCACCGACAGCGCGACCCCGGCCGGCTGGACCGCGGCGGCCGGTGCGCTGCTCTCGTACGCGGCGTACACCGGATCGGAGCCCCACCGCACGGCCGCGGAAGGGGCGTTGGGTGTCGTGAAGGCGCTGGGTCCGCGGGCGCCGCGGTTCATCGGCTGGGGGCTCGCGGTGGCCGAGGCGCTGCTAGACGGGCCGCGCGAGGTGGCGGTGGCCGGACCGGTCGGCGGGGCGATGCACCGTACGGCCCTGCTCGGGCGGGCACCCGGCGCGGTGGTCGCGGCGGGGGAGACGGCGGGGTCGGAGTTCCCGCTGCTGGCGGAACGCCCGATGCTGGACGGCGTGCCGACCGCCTACGTGTGCCGCCATTTCGTCTGCGAGGCGCCGACCACGGACCCGGAGGCGCTGGCCCGCGCGCTGGGCGCCACCGGATCCTGAGGCGGCGCACAGCCGGAGGACGCTCGGGCAGCCTCCGGCACGCGGCTCACAGCCGCAGGCCGCCCTCCAGCGCGTCCAGCGCCTCGTCGATCATCGTGAGCAGGTCGCCCTCCTGGCCGTGCTCGCCCCAGTACAGGGTGACCTCGCGCAGCGCACCGAGCACCGCCGCGATGAAGACGCGGACCCGCAGGTCGTCCGCGCTGCGGCCGGTGCGGTCGGCGAGTACCCCGGAGAGCAACTTGGCGGTGTCGGACATGCTCTCCGTCATCCGGGCCCGGATGGCGGGGATCTCCACCATCAGCCGGGTGCGCTGGCGCAGTTCCTCGTCCTCCGCGGTGACGAACGACGTCAGCGCTTCGCGCATCATCAACCGCAGGGACTCCAGCGGAGGTTCGTCCAGCGGACGGCTGCGGAGCACGGCTTCCATGATGGGGTCGTACTCGTCGGTGAGGACGATGTCCTCCTTCGTCGCGAAGTAGCGGAACACCGTGCTCGGCGACACCTCGGCCGCCTCCGCGATCTGCTCGATGGTCGTCGCCTCGTAGCCCTGCTCCTGGATGAGGCGGTAGGTCGCCTGCCGGATCGCGACCCGCGTCTTGAGCTTCTTGCGCTCGCGCAACCCCATCGGGGGCTGCGCATCGGGTGCGGCGAAGGAGGGCGTACGGGAGGTGGCGGCCATGGTGGCAATTATCAGGCATCGACGGGGGCGGCGGCCACGTCCGCGCGCTCCGCCGGCCGCCGGTCCGCCGTGCTCAGGAACGCCCCGACGAGCAGGGCACTGACCAGGGCCGTCGCACCGATGACGAGCAGGACCAGGCTCATCCCGTGCACGTATGCCGCGTCGGCGGATTCCGCGAGCCGCTGCGCGCCGAGCCGGGCGGCGACGGCGTGGGCGGCGACGACGGAGTCCCCGGCCGTGTCCGCTGCGGCCGCCGGGACGCCCGCGGTGTCGAGCCGGCCGCCGTAGGCCCCGGCCAGCAGGCTGCCCAGCAGGGCGATCCCGAGGGCGCTGCCTGTCTGCCGCACGGTCATCAGCAGCCCGGACCCACTCCCCGCGCGGTCCGGCGGCAGGGTTCCGAGCGCCGCGTCCATGGCGGGGACGACGGCGAAGCCGAAGCCGATGCCGGCGACGGAGAGCCAGAGCGCGGTGAAGCCGTAACCGCTGTCGACGGTCGTACGGCTGCCGAGCAGGGCGGAGAAGGCGAGCACGACGAGTCCGGCCGACATGGTCGCGCGGGCCCCGAACCGTTCGGTGACCGGCCCGCCGGCCTTCGCGGCGATGATCAGCCCGCCCATCATCGGGAGCATCCGCAGCCCCGTACCGAAGGCGTCGTGCCCCAGGACGGCCTGGAGGTAGCCGGGCAGGATGAACATCAGTCCCGCCATCACGAACATCACGAGCGTGGCGGCGAGCGTGCTGAGCAGGAACGCCCGCTGCCGCAGCAGGGACATGTCGAGCATCGGGCGGACGGCCTTGCGCTCCCGTACGACGAGCGAGGCGAGCAGTGCCGCACCGGCGGTCAGTACGGCGAGGACCAGCGGGTCGCCCCAGCCGCGGCCCGGCGCCTCGATGATCGCGTAGATCACGGCGCCGAGGCCGGCCGCGGTCAGTGCCGTGGAGACGACGTCGACCTCCGGGGAGGCGGGGTCCCGGGTCTCGGGGAGCAGGAACACGCAGGCGGTGATGCCGATGGCGACCATGGGGACGTTGACCAGGAAGATCGAGCCCCACCAGAAGTGGTCGAGGAGCCAGCCGCCGAGTATCGGGCCGAGCGGCATCCCGAGCGCGGAGGCGGCCGAGACGATGCCGATGGCCTTGATCCGGTCCTTCGGCTCACCGAAGAGCGAGGGCAGCACGGCGAGGGCCAGTGGCATGACGAGCGCGCCGCCGACACCCATGACGCAGCGGGCGGCGATCACGGCGGGCACGCCGTCGGCGAAGGTCCCGGCGACCGACCCGGCGAGGAAGACGCCGAGGCCGGTGATGAGCATCCGCCGACGGCCGAACCGGTCGCCGAGCAGGCCCGCCGGAAGCATCAGAGCGGCGAACACGACGACGTAGGCGTCGGCCATCCACTGCTGTTCACCCGTGGTGGCACCGAGATCGCCCGCCATGGTCGGCAGCGCCACATTGAGGATCGTCATGTCGAAGCCGAGGACGAGCATGCTCGCCACGAGCGCCCCGAGGGCCCACCAGCGTCGGTTCATGGGCTTCTCCTTTGAGAGTTGCAGTCAAGTGGTAGTAACTCTCAAAAGATGGTGAGTGTCAATCTGATCAAGTTGCCCGGACATGCGAGAGGGCCGCGGCTCGTCAGCCGCGGCCCTCTTCGGCGGGGCGTCGTGGGTGCTCAGTCGTGGTTGTAGGCCACCAGGGAGATGCCGACGTAATGGACGACGAAGGCGGCGAGGGTCAGGGAGTGGAAGACCTCGTGGAAGCCGAAGAAGCGCGGTGACGGGTTCGGGCGCTTGATGCCGTAGATGACACCGCCGGCGCTGTAGAGCAGCCCGCCGACGACGACGAGCACCAGCACGGCGATCCCGCCGGTCCGCATGAAGTCGGGCAGGAAGAACACGGCCGCCCAGCCCATCGCGATGTAGCAGGGCGTGTAGAGCCAGCGCGGGGCGCCGACCCAGAAGACCCGGAAGGCGATGCCGGCGACCGCCGCCGCCCAGACCGCCCACAGGAGCGGGGTCCCGGTGGACTCGGGCAGCAGGAGCAGGGTCAGCGGGGTGTAGGTGCCCGCGATGATCAGGAAGATGTTGGCGTGGTCGAGCCTGCGCAGTACGGCCTCGCCGCGCGGCCCCCACGTGCCGCGGTGGTAGACCGCGCTCACGCCGAAGAGCAGGCACGCGCTCAGGATGTAGATACCGCAGGCGATCCTGCCGCGGGTGCTGTCCGCCAGTGCGATGAGCACGATGCCCGCGATCACGACGGCCGGGAACATCCCGGCGTGCAGCCAGCCGCGCATGCGTGGCTTCAGCTCGACGTCGACGGTTCCGGCTGGTTCCAGCCCGGCGGGTTCGGGTGCGGCGGCGGAGGCAGCAGTCATTCCCGCATCGTACCTACGCCTCCGTAGGTATCGAATTCGAGTGGCGATGCTCACGTGGGCGGCCCCCTGGACATATGGGCGGAACGGTCGGATGATCAAATGAGTGCGGTCGGCACCGGATGAGCGCCAGGGAATTCGAAGGGGTAGAAGCATCCGGGTCGCAGCCCCCACGGGGCCTACCAAACAAACACCCTCATCAAGGAGCGATCGTGGCGCGCGACATCGCGGCTCCCCTCACTGTTCCCACCAACCACCAGGAGCTCGTCTCCTGGGTCGACGAGATCGCAGCCCTCACCGAACCGGACCGAGTGGTCTGGTGCGACGGCTCCGAGGCCGAGTACGAGCGCCTGTGCGGGGAGCTCGTCGCCAAGGGCACGTTCACCAAGCTCGACGAGATCAAGCGCCCGAACTCCTACTACGCAGCCTCCGACCCGAGCGATGTCGCGCGCGTCGAGACCCGGACGTTCATCTGCTCCGCCAAGGAGGAGGACGCCGGTCCGACGAACCACTGGAAGGACCCCGCCGAGATGCGGGAGATCTTCGTGGGGGAGAAGGGTGTCTTCCGCGGCTCCATGCGGGGCCGCACCATGTACGTCGTGCCCTTCTGCATGGGCCCCGTCGGCTCGCCGCTCTCCGCCATCGGCGTCGAGATCACCGACTCCGCGTACGTCGCCGTCTCGATGCGCACCATGACGCGCATGGGCCAGGCCGTCCTCGACGAGCTCGGCACCGACGGCTTCTTCGTCAAGGCCGTCCACACGCTGGGCGCACCCCTGGAGGAGGGCCAGGAGGACGTCCCGTGGCCCTGCAACTCCACCAAGTACATCTCGCACTTCCCCGAGGACCGCGAGATCTGGTCCTACGGGTCCGGCTACGGCGGCAACGCCCTGCTCGGCAAGAAGTGCTACGCGCTGCGCATCGCCTCCGTCATGGCGCGCGACGAGGGCTGGCTCGCCGAGCACATGCTGATCCTGAAGCTCACGCCGCCGCGCGGTGAGTCGAAGTACGTGGCCGCCGCGTTCCCGAGCGCCTGCGGCAAGACCAACCTCGCCATGCTGGAGCCCACGATCTCCGGCTGGACCGTCGAGACCATCGGCGACGACATCGCCTGGATGCGGTTCGGCGAGGACGGCCGTCTCTACGCGATCAACCCCGAGGCCGGCTTCTTCGGCGTCGCGCCCGGCACCGGCGAGCACACCAACGCCAACGCCATGAAGACCATGTGGGGCAACTCCGTCTTCACCAACGTCGCGCTCACCGACGACGGCGACGTTTGGTGGGAGGGCATGACCGAGGAGCTCCCGAAGCACCTCACGGACTGGAAGGGCAACGACTGGACCCCCGAGTCCGGTACGCCCGCCGCCCACCCCAACGCCCGCTTCACCGTCCCGGCGGGCCAGTGCCCCATCATCGCCCCCGAGTGGGAGGACCCGAAGGGCGTGCCGATCTCGGCCATCCTCTTCGGCGGCCGCCGCGCCTCGGCCGTACCGCTGGTCACCGAGTCCTTCAATTGGCAGCACGGTGTCTTCCTCGGAGCCAACGTCGCCTCCGAGAAGACCGCCGCCGCCGAGGGCAAGGTCGGCGAGCTGCGCCGCGACCCGTTCGCCATGCTGCCGTTCTGCGGCTACAACATGGGCGACTACATGAACCACTGGCTGAAGGTCGGCGCGGACAAGCCGGACCAGTCGAAGCTCCCGAAGATCTACTACGTGAACTGGTTCCGCAAGAACGACGCGGGCAAGTTCGTCTGGCCCGGATTCGGCGAGAACAGCCGCGTCCTGAAGTGGATCGTCGAGCGCCTGGAAGGCAAGGCCGAGGGCGTCGAGTCCCCGATCGGCATCCTGCCGGCCAAGGGCTCGATCGACACCGAGGGCCTGGACCTCTCCGAGTCCGAGCTGGACTTCCTGCTCACCGTGGACAAGGAGGTCTGGCGCGAGGAGGCGGCGCTGGTCCCCGAGCACCTCAACACCTTCGGTGACCACACGCCGAAGGCGCTGTGGGACGAGTACCGGGCGCTGGTCCAGCGCCTGGGCTGATCCCGCCCCCTGAACGCCCGCGGCCGGGCTCCCGACAACCGCCCTGACCTGTGGGGGTCAAGGCCCGCCGCGGCAGGGGCGTGCACGAACACGCCCCTGGGCCGGCCCCCGGAACCCTCATACGGTTCCGGGGGCCGGCCCTGTTTCCCGGCGGCGCCGGACACCGTCCGCGCGTCATCCGGCCCTCTTCGTGGCCGGGTCGTGACCGGCCGGAGCTGTCGGCGGGCTGCGCCCCGGCCTACGTTCGACGGGGCCGCGCCGGGGGGTGCGGGGGTTGTGGGGGGCCATCGGGGCACGCCTCAGTGCGTGCTCGCCGACGTGACCTTCCTGTCGACAGCCCTGGCCCGGCAGTCGGCGGGCGCGACGCGGTGAAGGGGTGGCACCCGGTCCACGCGCCTCGGCGGCACGTGGACCGAGGCCGTCAGAGGGCGCCGACCAGCCGCGACGGGGTGGCGGGGGAGTCGGCGGCAGCGGCCGACACCGCTGCGGTGTGCGCGTCCATACGTTCGGCCGAGAGGATCGCGACGACGGTGTCGGCGCGGGACGCCGCCACCACCAGGGCCCGGCCCGCGAGGGCGTGGGCACGACGGTGGAGGGTGGTCGCGGACGCGTCGCTCAGGCCGGCGTGCCGGGCGGGCGGTGCGCCGCGCAACCGGGCGACCTGCTCGGCGATACGGTCGCCCGCCTCGCCGAGACCCAGCTCGTCGGTGACCGCGAGCAGCGCGGCGAGGTGTCCGGCGAGCTGGATGTCCAGCTCCTCCTCGCGGGTGCGGTGCGGGAAGTCGGCGGCGTGGTCGGCCGGTGTGTGGACCGATTTGGTGCGGATCGGTTCGTACATGGATGGCCTCCTGGTGGTGCTGTGAGAACCATCCTAGCTTGGATTCAGTCTAAAGTTGTCTTTCTTCGAGACTCTGCTCCGGCTACACCTGGCCGTACCCGTCCAGGAAGCGGGCGATCCGGCCGATCGCGTCCGTCAGGTCCTTCGTCGAGGGCAGCGTCACGACCCGGAAGTGATCGGGCTCGGGCCAGTTGAACCCGGTCCCCTGCACCACCATGATCTTCTCGGCCCGCAGCAGGTCGAGGACCATCTGCCGGTCGTCCTTGATCTTGTAGACCTTGGGGTCGAGCCGGGGGAAGAGATACAGCGCCCCCTTCGGCTTCACGCAGGTCACACCCGGAATCTGCGTCAGCAGGTCGTACGCCACGTCGCGCTGCTCCAGGATCCGGCCGCCCGGCAGCACCAGGTCGTTGATCGACTGCCGTCCGCCGAGTGCGGTGGCCACGGCGTGCTGCGAGGGCATGTTGGCGCACAGCCGCATGTTCGCCAGGATCGTCAGCCCCTCGATGTACGAGGAGGCGTGCGCCTTCGGCCCGCAGACCGCCATCCAGCCGGAGCGGTAACCGGCCACACGGTAGTTCTTGGACAGCCCGTTGAAGGTCAGCACCATCAGATCGGGGGCGATGGTGGCGGTCGGGGTGTGCGTCGCTCCGTCGTACAGGATCCGGTCGTAGATCTCGTCCGAACAGACCACCAGGTTGTGCCGCCGGGCGATCTCCGTCAGCCCGCGCAGCATCTCGTCGTCGTACACCGCACCCGTCGGATTGTTCGGGTTGATGATGACGAGCGCCTTGGTGCGGTCGGTGATCTTCCGCTCGATGTCGGCCAGGTCCGGCATCCAGTCCGACTGCTCGTCGCACCGGTAGTGCACGGCCGTGCCGCCGGCCAGCGAGACCGAGGCGGTCCACAGCGGGTAGTCCGGAGCCGGTACGAGCACCTCGTCGCCGTCGTCGAGCAGCGCCTGCATCGACATCTGGATCAGCTCGGAGACGCCGTTGCCCAGGTAGACGTCCTCGACGTCGAGGTCGATGCCCTTGGTCTGGTAGTGCTGCATCACCGCCCGCCGCGCGGACAGCAGGCCCTTCGCGTCGCCGTAACCGTGCGCCCCGGAGAGGTTGCGCAGGATGTCTTCGAGGATCTCGGGCGGGCACTCGAAACCGAACGCGGCAGGGTTGCCGGTGTTCAGCTTGAGGATGCGGTGACCTGCAGCTTCCAGCCGCATCGCCTCCTCGAGCACGGGGCCCCGGATTTCGTAACAGACGTTGGCGAGCTTCGTGGACTGGATGACCTGCATGTCTGCGAGCTTACGACTGTGTTTCACGGGCTGCCCGGCCTTTCCGTACGCATTGACCCACCTGGGTCCGTCCATCCGCCGCCCCGGCTTCCATCGCCATGCGCCCGCGCCCGCGGACCGTGGGAACCCGGGGCGCGGGCCGGGCCGGGGCTTGGAATGGGGTGGAACGGGGACGTGACGGACCGGGCCGGGTGACATGCGCCACGGCGTGCCGAGGCCCGGTGCCGGCTGCCAGGCTCACCCGGGCAGCCGGGCGCCCTCCGGAAGCCGGATCCCGAACGTGTCCGCGAGGACGCGCACCACCTCCGCGGTGTCCGCCAGCTCCCGCTCGTCCCGCCCGCCGCCGACGGCCGTCACCACGAGCGTGCGGCCGGTGAGCGACAGATGGGCGTCGCCGGTGGTGCGCTGGACGTACAGCAGATGTTCGAACGGCGAGCGCGGGTTGGTCGCGATGTGCCAGTTGATGACCTCGAAGTCGGGAGCCTCGAAGGGTTCCACCGTGAACGCGTACTGCCCCTGCCACATCCCGTCGCCCGCTCGGGCCTGGAGCTCCCACAGCTCCAGCGGCCCGTCGTGCGGGGTGTGGACGAGCCGGTGGTGGCGCGGGGTGTCGTGCAGTTCGGCACCCGCGGTCAGCGGGATGGGTTCCAGCAGCGAACCCGCCGCACCGAAGCCGACATCGGCGAGAAACGGCGTCGCCTCGCCCGGTACCCCGACTCGCATCAGCATGTGCGTCCGCGGCCGGACGTCCCCGGGTCCGGCCCCCAGTACGACCCGGGCGCACAGCAGCGTGACCTCGAAGCCGAGAGCCCGCAGCGCGGCGGCGAGCAGCGTGTTGTGCTCGTAGCAGTAGCCCCCGCGCTCACTCCGTACGAGCTTCGCCTCCAGATCGGCCGGGGCCAGCGAGGGCACGGTGCCGAGAACGGGATCCAGGTTCTCGAACGGGATGCCCAGCGCGTGCGCACGGTGAACGGAGCGCAGCACGCCCACGGTGGGCCTGCGCTCCCCGCTCCAGCCGATGCGGGCGAAGTAGGCGTCGAGGTCGAGGGCGTGGTCGGAAGTCATGCTCCGA
This sequence comes from Streptomyces sp. NPDC005761, assembly GCF_040630635.1. NCBI lineage: Bacteria > Bacillati > Actinomycetota > Actinomycetes > Kitasatosporales > Streptomycetaceae > Streptomyces > Streptomyces sp. NPDC005761. Next base: position 78,741 of record NZ_JBEXXX010000023.1, read on the forward strand.
CGGTACGCAGCCGAACCGGCCGGGCGCGTCCTTCCGGAGTCGCGACGTCGTGGTCCTCAGGTCCTGGTCCCCGGGCAGGACCCGCTCTTCCCTCTACTTGCCCTGGTCCGTTCCCTTGTCCTCGGCGAGAGTGTGGGCGACCAGCGCGTTGGCATGGCCGTGGCCCATCGCGTGCTCGGACTTGAGCCAGCCCACGAGCTCCATGTGCTTCGTCAACGGCGAGGCGCGGATCAGGTCCTTCCACTCCGCGACGGGGCGGCCGTACTTCTGCTCGATCGACGGGAAATAGCTCGCTGGGCCCTTCACTGCATCGGTCATGACGGAAGTCTGACAGCCGGGTCCGACAATCCCCCGCCACGACCGGCGTCACGGCGGGCACCCGACCGGACCGGGCACAGGATGTCGGGTGGGGCAGGGTGGTCCTTTCCTAGCGTGGTGGACGAAAGGGAAGGAGACCCGGGTGCTGGAGCGGCTGAACGAGGCCATGGAGTACATCGAGCACCGCCTCGACGACCGCATCGACGCCGCCGAGCTGGCCAGGATCGCCATGACGTCGGAGTACCACCTGCGGCGCATGTTCTCCGCACTCGCCGGGATCCCGCTGTCGGAGTACATCCGGCGCAGGCGGCTCACGGTCGCGGGCGCCGAGGTGCTGGCCGGTGAGCGGACGCTGCTGGAGGTCGCGGTGCGGTACGGCTACGCCTCGGGTGAGGCGTTCGCCCGGGCGTTCCGTGCCGTGCACGGCATCGGTCCGGGCGAGGCCAGGCGCACCGGGGCCGCGTTGCGGTCCCAGCCCCGGATGTCCTTCCGCCTCGTCGTCGAAGGGACCAGCAGCATGCGATACCGGATCGTGGAGAAGGAGGAGTTCCGTGTGGTGGGCAGGAAGGCGCGCGTTCCGCTGGTGCACGAGGGGATGAACCCGGCCATCGCCACGTTCGTCCGGAGCATCGACAAGGAGACCGTGGAGCGCATCAAGAGCCTGTCCGACCAGGAGCCGGAGGGGATCGTCCAGGTGAGTGACGATCTCGCGGACAGCAGGGCGGAGGGCACCGAACTGGACTACTACCACGGGGTGGTGAGCTCGGCGCCGGTCCCCGAGGACATGGACGCGCTGGCCGTGGCGGCGGGCGCCTGGGCGGTGTTCGACAGTTCGGGCGCCTTCCCGCAGGCGCTCCAGTTCCTGTGGCGGGACGTCTTCACCGAGTGGTTCCCGTCCAATCCGTACCGGAGCAGGCCGGGACCGGAGATCCTGCGTGTCCGCGTCTCGCCCGACGGGAAGCAGGCGGACGCGCAGCTGTGGATCCCGGTGGAACGCACCGGTGCCTGACGGGCGTTGACGCCGGTCAGGCTGCCGAACGGCCCCCGGCGCACGACCCGTTGGCAGGGGCGTGCGCCGGGGGACGTCCCCCGTGCGAGCTACACACAGGTGTCCACCGTGTGGTGACGACTCCCGCCCGCCGGATCCGTAGCGTCGGAGCGAAGCCGCGGGGAGACGTCCGCGGGCCCGGCAGAGGAGTGCGCATGAGAGTCGTCCTGCAGCTTTCGACCGTCGTCGCCGTGTGGATGATCGGGGGTCAGTGCGTTGCCGCAGCGGACGGGAATCCGTGGCTCACGCTGGTTCTCGGCCTGCTGACCGCGGCGCTCGCCGTGCCGGCCTACCGGTGGGCGGTGCGGCGGACCGAGCACCGTGCCGTCAGCGAGCTGTCCCGGGAGGGCGCGGGGGCGGCCACCGGCCGCGGGGTGCTGATCGGCGTCGCGTTGTTCGGGGCCGTCATCATGAACCTGGCCTTCTCCGGCAACTACCACGTCAACGGTCTCGGCTCGGTCACCGGCGCGGTGGGGCTGGTCGGCTTCATGGCGGCCGCCGCCGTGACGGAGGAACTGGTCTTCCGCGGGACGCTGTTCCGGCTCGTGGAGGAACGCGGCGGGACCTGGATCGCGCTCGCGCTGACCGGGACCCTGTTCGGCCTGATGCACCTGCTGAACCCGAACGCCGACCTGTGGGGCGCCGCCGCCATCGCGGTCGAGGCCGGTGGCATGCTCGGCGCCGCGTACGCGGCCACCCGCAGACTGTGGCTGCCCATCGGCGTGCACTTCGGCTGGAACTTCGCCGCCTCCGGCCTCTTCAGCACCGAGGTCTCGGGCAGTGACACTCCGCAGGGAATACTCGACGCCGCGACCTCGGGCCCGCAGCTGATCACCGGCGGCGACTTCGGGCCCGAGGCAAGTGTGTACTCGGTGGCGTTCGGTGTGGTGCTGACGGTGGTGTTCATGTGGCTGGCCCGTCGTCGAGGCCACCTGGTGCCCCGGCGCAGCCGGCGCGGCGCCGGGACCGGTACCGCCACTAAGGTTTCCGGGTGACCAGACTCCGGAGTCTTCCCGAAGTGTGGCGCCGGCTGGACGTCACGGTTCGCGATCTCCCCCTGGGGCTGCTCCTCCTTGCCGCGTCGCTCCTGCCGGCGCTCCACAACCGCGGGACGGAGATCGGCGGCATGCCGGCCCGCTCCCTCGACGCCCTGGGCGTGGTCGCCGTCTGCCTGCAGAGCCTCCCGCTCGCCGTGCGCCGGCGGTTTCCCCCGGTCGCTCTCGGCCTGGTGGTGCTCGGCTTCGTGCTGGACCAGCTCAGCGGCTACCACCTGCTCGCGGGTGCCGCGTTGCCCATCGCCCTCCTGAGCGGGGGGTCCCATCTGGAACGGCACCGGCGCGCCATCGTGCTCGTCCTCTCCTCGGCGTACGTGGCGCTGGCGGTCGCCCTCTCCCGGCTCGGTCCCGGTGAGAGCCTGGCCGGTTTCGGGGCCTTCTACCTGGCTCTGGCCCTCGCCTGGGGCGCGGGGTCGTGGCTGCGGTACACCCGGACCCTGGAGGCCGAACACCGCCGTCGGGTGGCTGAGGACACCCGCGTCGCCGAGCGCGCCCGCATCGCCCGCGAGCTCCACGACATCGTGACCCACCATGTGACGGCGATGGTCGTGCAGACCGAGGCGGCCCGCTGCCTGACCGCCGCACCCGACCGGCTTGACCGGACCCTGGCCACGGTCGCCGACACCGGCCGACGGGCCATCACCGACCTGCGGCATCTGCTCGATCTGCTCGACCCCGGCCACGGCGCCGAGGCCAGGACACCGACCGTCGGCCGGATCCTCACCCTCGTGGAACAGACCCGTCGAGCAGGGCAGGCGGTGGAGTTCACGGAGCGGGGCACGCCCGCGGAGTCGACCGGCAGTGCCGACCTCGTGGCCTACCGGGTCGTGCAGGAGGCCCTGACGAACGCCCTCAAGTACGCGCAGGGCAGCAACACCTCGGTCCAGGTGCACCACAGCGAAAGGGAGATCACCGTGGAGGTCAGCACGGACGGTTCCGGCTCACGGGCCAAGGTCGCGGGCGGGAGCGGGCGTGGCCTCGTGGGGCTCCGCGAACGCGTCGGCGTCCTGGGCGGGGACTTCAGCGCGGCCCCTCGTACGGGCGGCGGCTTCGTCGTCCGGGCGCGCATACCCGCCGGGAGCCCTTCGTGACCACGCCCGTCCGGGTCCTCGTCTGCGACGACCAGGTACTGGTACGCACCGGGCTGGCCACGATCATCGACGCCCAGCCCGACCTCGAGGTGGCGGGCGAGTGCGGGGACGGGCGGACCGCGGTGGAGATGGCCCTGCGACTGCGCCCGGACGTCGTCGTGATGGACATTCGCATGCCGGTGCTCGACGGCATCGAGGCCACCCGTCTGCTGGCGGGCGCCGGAGTGGACCATCCCGTCAAGGTGCTCGTGGTGACCACGTTCAATCTGGACGAGTACGTCTACGAGGCCCTGCGGGCCGGGGCGAGCGGCTTCCTGCTCAAGGACGCGCCCCCCTCCCAGCTGCTGCACGGGATCAGGACCGTGGAGACGGGCCAGGCGTTGCTGGACCCCGAGGTGACGCGCCGTCTGGTGGGCAGGTACGCCGCCCGGATCCGGCCCACCGGTGACACCCCGCAGGACATCCCGCTGACCCCCCGTGAACTGGAGGTCCTGCGCCTCATCGCGGACGGCTTCTCCAACAGCGAGATCGCCGTGACCCTCCTGATCAGCCCGGAGACCGTGAAGACCTTCGTGTCACGCATCCTCGCCAAACTCGGCCTCCGCGACCGCGTCCAGGCAGTCGTCTATGCCTTCCGCCAGGGCCTGGTGACCTGAATTCGCCCCTTGTGGGGTTCCCTCCAGTGCGCCACCATGCGCATGTCAAAACCGGAAGAACTTCGGTCGCAGAGGCTTCCCACGCTCTGCGCAGGTCACTTGAGGGGACCCCCACATGAAAAAGCCTCTCGTCGGTGCGCTCTTCGCGGTGCTGCTCCTCGGAGCCGGCACCGCGCCCGCGTCAGCGGCCACAAGCCACGACGCGGCAGCACCCAGCAAGGTCAAGGCGGCAGCGGCCACCGCGAGCCGCACCGCGGCGGACGCGGCGTCATCCGGCCACGCGGCCGTTCAGGCGCAGAAGGTCAGGCCCAAGGCCATCGGCTTCGCCGGGACCGTGGCGCTCAGCAACTGCTCGGGATCGGTCGTCCGCACACCCGGCTCCCAGCCGGGCGACCCCGCGCTCGTGCTCTCCAACGGGCACTGCATGGAGTCCGGGTTCCCCGGCCCGGGCGAGGTCGTCCTCAACCAGCGGTCCACCCGCAGCTTCACGTTGCTGAACGCCTCGGGCAGCGGCATCGGCACCGTCCGGGCGAGCAAGATCGCGTACGGGACGATGACGGACACCGACATATCGGTGTACCAACTCACCTCCACGTACGCCCAGATCGAGAACACCTACGGCATCAAGGCGCTGGAACTCAACACCGCGCACCCCGTGCAGGGCACCGCGATCACCGTCGCGTCCGGGTACTGGAAGCGCACGTACAGCTGCAACATCGACGGGTTCGTCTACCGCCTCAAGGAAGGGGAGTGGACCTGGAAGGACTCGGTCCGGTACACCTCCGCCTGCCAGACCATCGGCGGCACGTCCGGCTCGCCGGTGATCGACAACGCCACCGGCAAGGTGGTCGCCGTCAACAACACCGGTAACGAGGACGGGCAGGAGTGCACGGACAACAACCCGTGCGAGGTCGACGAGAACGGGCGGGTGACGGTCCGCGAGGGCATCAACTACGCCCAGGAGACCTATGGCATCGTGCCGTGCATCGGCACCGGCAACGTCTTCGACCTCAACCGTGCAGGGTGCACACTGCCCAAGCCGTAAGGGCGTGAGCGGGGCGGAAGGGCAGGTGCGTCCGCCCCGCTGTCGGCCTCCCGGGTCAGATTTTGCGCCATCGGGCATTCGCCCAGGAGAAGACGCCGAAGGCGGCCAGTCCGACGGCGATCAGGGCCAGCAGCCACGGGCCGGCCGGAGTCGCGCTGAACGACCGCAGGGTGTCGTCCATTCCCTTGGCCTCGCCCGAGCGGGCCTTCACCGCCGCGGCCACGGCGAATCCGCCGGCCACCGCGAAGACGAGTCCGCGACAGACGCCGCCGAACACCCCGGTGATGTCCACCGTGCGTCGTACGGCGGGCGACATCTCGCCCATGCGCAGGTGCTTGTGGAACTTCCGCAGGGCGGCACGGCCCGCGATCCACAGGCCCGCGCCGACGATGACCGCGCCGACCGCCCCCACGATCCAGCGCCCGCCCGACATGTCGAGCACCTTCGCCGTGACGTCCTTCGACTGGCTGTCACCGGAACCGCTGCCGCTGCCCCGCTCGCCGGCGGCGAAGGTCAGGACCGAGTACGACACGAACGCGTAGAAGACCGCACGCCCCGCCGATGCGAGGCGCTTGGTCGCCTTGCGCCCGTCCGGGCCGGCGGCGCCGAACGCCGCCTCGGACAGCCGCCACAGGGCCATGCCCACCAGGGCGATCCCCAGGGCCCACAGCAGGACGGAGCCGAAGGGCTTCTGCGCGATCTCCGCGAGTGCCCCGCCCCGGTCCGCCTGCTTTCCGCCGCCGGCTTCTCCGCTGTCGCCGAACGCGATGCGCAGAGCGAGAATTCCGACGAGGAAATAGATCACTCCACGGGCGACGAAGCCCGCACGGCCGCCCGCCTCGACGGCCGAACTGTTACCTGCCCGTCTCGCCTTTCCGCTCATTCCCTTTCCTTGGCTTCTTCGCGCTGTCGCAGAGATATTCATACGCAGCCGGATGCCCCGGCCGGGAGCCGGGAAACTACCGGGCCGCGGCGGCGGCCGCCCTGCCGGACCGCACCGACCGGCCCGCCAGTACCTGTGTCCGCTTTCCGTCCTCGATGACGAAACGGCCGTCGATGAGGACATGCGGAATGCCGGTCGGCAGGGTGCGGGGCTCGTCGAACGTCGAGCCCGCCGCCACCGTCGCCGGGTCGAAGAGGACCAGGTCGGCGCGGTAGCCCTCGCGTACGTACCCGCGGTCGGGCAGCCGCAGGCGGGCCGCGGGCCGGGAGGTGAGGTGGGCGACGCACTCCTCCAGGGAGAGGATGCCCAGCTCCCTCGCGTACCGTCCGAGATACTGCGGGAACGTGCCGTACGCGCGGGGGTGCGGCTTGTCGCCCTGGAGGATGCCGTCGCTGCCGCCGGTGTGGACGCGGTGGCGCATGATCTGCCGGACGTTCTCCTCATGGCCCACGTGCTGGAGGATCGTCGTCCCCAGCCGGTCGTCGACGAGCAGCCGCCGCGCGGTCACCCAGGGCTCCTCGCCCCGCAGGCGCGCGGACTGCGCCACCGTACGGCCGACGTACGCGGCGAGGGCCGGCACGCTGACGCCGGAGATCTCGATGGTGTCCCACTCGATCGGCACCCCGTGGCAGCCGTCCGACCCCACGACCTCCAGGTCATGACGGATCCGCGCGGCCGTGGCGTCGTCGGCCAGGCGTGTCAGGACCGACTCCGGCCCGCCCTCGCTCGCCCAGCTGGGCAGCATGGCGACCAGGGTGGTGCAGCCCGGGGTGTACGGGTAGGTGTCGAGGGAGATGTCGGCGCCCTCGTCGAGGGCGCGGTCGAGGAGGCCCAGCAGCTCCGGGGCGCGGCCCTCGTTCACGCCGAAGTTCATGGTGGCGTGGGCGAGGTGGAGGGCGCAGCCCGCGGAGCGGGTGAGGCGCACCATCTCCTCGTACGCCTCCAGGGCCCCGGCGCCGTACGAGCGGTGGTGGGGGCAGTAGTAGCCGCCGTGCTCGGCCACCACCCGGCACAGGGCCGTGAGTTCGGCGTCGTCCGCGTACATGCCCGGGGTGTAGGTGAGCCCCGACGACATGCCGACGGCGCCCTCGGACATGGACTGGGCGACGAGCTGCTTCATCCGGGTCAGCTCGGCCTCGGTGGCGGGCCGGTCCTCCCAGCCGACCGCGTACATCCGGACGGTTCCCTGCGGGATCAGATAGGCGGCGTTCACCGCGATGCCCTGCCCGCCGAAGTTGCGGTCGAGCCGGTCGAGGTACTCGCCGACGGTGCGCCAGTCGAAGTCGATGTCGCTCCCGTCGCCGTTCCACCCGGTGATGGCGCGGCGGACCTCGGCGAGGGTGCGGTCGTCGGCGGGGGCGTACGACAGCCCGTCCTGACCCAGGACTTCGAGGGTGACGCCCTGCGCGGCCTTCGCGCTGTGATCGGGGTCGCGCAGCAGCGCGAGGTCGCTGTGGGCGTGCATGTCGACGAAACCGGGGGAGAGGGCGAGGCCGTCCGCGTCCAGGATGCGGGCGGCGGCCGGGCGCGGGCCGGGGGAGTCCTCGCGGTGGATCTCCGCGATGCGGCCGTCGACGAGGGCCACGTCGGCGCGGTAGGAGGGGGTGGCGGTGCCGTCGATGACGCGGGCGTCGCGGATGACCAGGTCCATGGGGAGTGCCTTTCGCAATCCGGCGTCGCCGGCGTGTGAGGCGCGGCCCGGGGCGGAGCCCCGGTCACGGGAAGGGGGGTGGGGTGGGGCGGGGGTGCTTCCCCGCAGGGGAAACACCCCACCGGGGAAGCGGCCCGCAGGGATCAGAAGAACGTGCGGATGTAGTCCGTGACCGTGCCGTCCGCCTCCACCAGCGGGATCAGCTGCCACTTGTCGAAGCTCGTGCACGGGTGCGAGAGCCCCATCCCCACCCAGTCCCCGACCTCCAGCTCGGCGCCCTCGTCCGTCCGTACCCACGCGTGCTGGTCCGACAGGCCGGTGACCTCGATCCCCGACGCCTCACGCACCGAGCCGTCGCGCCCGGACCGCACGACCTGTGCCTGGGGCAGGTCGAGGTCGTAGGCGGCGTCCCGCTTGCCCGCGTTGAGGAACGCCTGCTCGCCCGTCGGACGCGACACGACCTGGGCCCAGAGCCGGAAGGCCGGCTGCAGGGCACCCTCCTCGGGGACCCGGTTGAAGGGGGTGAGGTGGCGGTAGTGCCCGTCGTCGTGCGAGACGTACGCCCCCGAGCGGAGCAACTTGAGGACGGGGGAGGTGAGTTCGGGAATCGTCGCGAACACGTCCGCGACCGCGTCGAACCACGCGCTGCCGCCCGCGCTGATCACGACCGGCTCACCGGCCTCCAGCGCGGCGAACCGCCCCGCCGCGTCGAAGTCCGCGGCCAGGGCGACGAGCCGGCGCAGCCAGTCCCGCACCCGTTCGCCCGTCGCGTCCGGCACCTCGCCCTCGTAACCGGCCACGCCCACCAGGCGCAGCGTCCCGGCACCGGCCACCGCGTCGGCGACCGCGGCGCAGTCGGCCTCGGTACGGGCACCCGTGCGGGCGCCCTCGCCCGCGCCGAGCTCCACGACGACGTCCACCGGGCGGGAGGCGCCCGCCGCGCTCAGGGCCTCGTCCATCAGCTCGACGCCGCGCACCGAGTCGACGTAACAGACGAAGCGGAAGTCCGGGTCGGCGTTCAGCTCGCCCGCGAGCCAGGTCAGCGCGGCCGCGTCGACGAGCTCGTTGGCCAGGAAGATCCGCTGGATCCCGAACGCGCGGTAGACGCGTGCCTGGTGCGGGACCGCGGCGGTGATGCCCCACGCGCCGTGCCGCAGCTGGCGGTCGAACAGCTGAGGGGACATCGAGGTCTTGCCGTGCGGTGCGAAGGCGAGGCTGTGGCGCTGCGCGTACGTCTCCAGCAGCGCGAGGTTGTGCTCGACGGACTCGGCCGACAGGGCGAGCACCGGGGTGGTGAACCCGCCGGTGAAGAGGTTGCGCCGCTCGGCGGCCAGGTCGCCGACGGTCAGACCGGCCGCGTCGGGCGGGAGTGCCTTGAACCGGTGGTCGACCCGCTCGGCGGCGAGTCCGGCGAGGCCGGTGTGTGCGGTGTGTCCGGCGACGGGGTGTTCGGCGGCCATGGAGGTGCCTCCTCGATCTGATTCGTGCGAAGTGAATGCGGCAGGCCACTGCGCTGTCGTTGCAACATATGCAACACCCATTGCGTATATCGCTCAGGGCTGTCTAACATCCGAGCCGACGCCCGGTCAATGACGAGACCGGCACCGCCCGCCCGACCACGAGGAGCCCGAGTGTCCGGAACCCCGGCCAGGACCGACGCCGAAGCGGCCACCGATGTCGTGTGCCTCGGCGAGTCCATGGTGACGTTCCTGCCCTCGCAGCCCGGACGCCTCGCCGACGTCCCCTCCTTCGGCCGCGGCATCGGCGGCGCCGAGTCCAACGTGGCCTGCGCCCTCGCCGCGGCCGGGCACCGCACGGCCTGGGTGAGCCGGGTCGGGGCGGACGGCTTCGGCGACCACCTCGTCGGCGCGATCTCCGCGTACGGGGTCGACACCTCCGCCGTACGGCGCGATCCCGACCGGCCCACCGGCATCTACTTCCGTACGGCGACGGACCGCGGCACCGATGTCCACGAGGTGGCGTACTACCGGGCCGGGTCCGCGGCCTCGGCGATGTCGCCCTCGAACGTCCCGCACGAGGCACTGTTCGCCGGCCGGGTCCTGCACCTCTCCGGCATCACGGCCGCACTCTCCGCAGGCTGCCTGGAGCTCCTGCGCGAGCTGACGGCCCCCCGCGCCGGCCGCCCGCTCGTCTCCTTCGACGTCAACCACCGGCCGGGGCTGTGGCGGGGCGCCGACGCGTCCCCCGGCGTCCTGCTGGACCTGGCCCGCGGCGCGGACCTCGTCTTCGTCGGCGAGGACGAGGCGGAGGAGGCGTGGGGGGTGAAGGGCGCCGACGCGATCCGCGAGGCGCTCCCGGAGCCGGCAGTGGTGGTCGTGAAGCGGGGCGCGGACGGCGCGACGGTCTTCTCGGGACGGGGCGAGGCCCCGCGCGGCGGGGAGCGGCCCGCCCCCGACGCCGCGGCCCCGGACACCGTCACCGACGTCCCCGCCCTCCACGTCGACGTCGTCGCCCCCGTCGGCGCCGGTGACGCCTTCGCCGCCGGCTTCCTCTCCGCCACCCTGCGCGGGCTGCCCGTTCGCGACCGGGCCCGGCACGGCCACCTGATGGCCGCAGCCGTCCTCACCGTCCCCGGCGACCTGACCGCCCCGCCCGCGCGCGACCGGGCCGACCGCCTCGCCGCCCTCGACGACACCGACTGGGGGAGACTGCGTCTCGGCCCCGGGTGGACGGGGGACGACACGGAGGTACATACGCGATGAGCGAGCGACCCGACAAGAGGGGCGTCATCGGCGAACGCCGGACCGAGGGCAGCGAGGCGGACGCATGAGCCAGACCGTCGACCGGGCGCTGAGCATCCTGCCGCTGCTCGCCCAGGGACCCGCCGACCTCGGACAGGTCGCCGAGCGGCTCGGCGTGCACAAGTCCACGGCCCTGCGGCTGCTCCGTACGCTCCACGAGCACGGGCTCGTCTACCGCCAGCAGGACCAGCGCTACCGCCTGGGCGCACGGCTCTTCGCCCTCGCCCAGGAGGCCGTCGAGAACCTCGACGTACGGGAGATCGCCCACGCGCACCTCGTCGAGCTCAACGCGAACTGCGGACACACCGTCCACCTCGCCGTGTACGAGGAGAACGAGGTCCTCTACATCGACAAGGTCGAGAGCCGCTACCCGGTCCGGATGTACTCCCGCATCGGCAAGCCCGTGGCGATCACCGTCGCCGCGGTGGCCAAGCTCCTGCTCGCGGACCTGAGCGAAGCCGAGCGGCGCGCCATCGCGGAGAAGCTCGACTACCCCATGTACACGTCCCGTTCGACCCCCGGCCCCGGCGCCTTCCTCAAGGAACTCGCCACCGTGCGCGAACAGGGATGGGCCACCGACCTCGGCGGCCACGAGGAGTCCATCAACTGCGTCGGCGCCCCCATTCGCGGCGCCGACGGGCGCGTCGTCGCCGCGATGTCGGTCTCCGCACCGAACGTGGTCGTCACGGCCGAGGAACTCCTCACCCTGCTCCCCCTGGTCCGGCGCACCGCCGACACCATCAGCCGGGAGTACTCCGGCACCAACCGACCCAAGAGAGCCTGATCAGCGATGACCGACAAGACCGTGAAGACCCCCCTCACCCCGAGCACCCACACCACCCCGCCCGCGAAGTTCTCGCACGGGGTGAAGAAGGGGAACATCCTCCAGGTCGCCGGACAGGTCGGCTTCCTTCCCGCCGTGGAGGGCCAGGCGCCGACACCGGCCGGTCCGACCCTGCGCGAGCAGACCCTCCAGACCTTCGCCAACGTCAAGGCGATCCTGGAGGAGGGCGGCGCGAGCTGGGACGACGTGATGATGATGCGCGTCTACCTCACGGACGTGGACCACTTCGCCGAGATGAACGAGATCTACAACTCCTACTTCGGCGAGCAGAACCTCAAGGAGGCCCCCGCCGCCCGCACGACGGTCTACGTCGGCCTGCCCAAGGGACTGCTCATCGAGATCGACGCCCTCGCGGTCCTCGGCTGATCCGGACCCACTGAGCCCGATCCCCTTGCCCTACCTGCTCCACCGCCCCACAGCGCCCGGCACGGCGCCCCGCACCCCAGCGGCGCCGTGCCGCGGTCCGCCCTGCCCGGAAACCATGGACGACAACGGAGTTACCCATGCTGCTCGCCGCAAGCCCCCCACCGGTCGAGACGCCACCCCACACCGGTGGACTCCTCCTCCTCATAGACGGGACGGCCGGTCTGCTGACCGTCGCCGCCCTCGGCATCGCGCTCCTCCTCTTCCTGATCATCAAGGTCAGGCTCCAGCCGTTCGTCGCCCTGCTCGCCGTCTCCATAGCCGTCGGCCTGGGCGCCGGGCTCTCCGTCACGGAGCTCTTCGGCACGGTGCAGAAGTCCGCCGCCGTCTCCGTCATCGAGTCCGGCATGGGCGGCATCCTCGGCCACGTCGCGATCATCATCGGGCTCGGCACCATGCTCGGCGCGATCCTCGAAGTCTCCGGCGGCGCAGAGGTGTTGAGCGCACGCCTGCTGAACCTCTTCGGGGAGAAGCGCGCCCCGCTCGCCATGGGCCTGACCGGTCTGATCTTCGGTGTCCCGGTCTTCTTCGATGTCGGGATCTTCGTCCTCGCGCCGATCGTGTACGCGGCCGCCAAGCGCTCCGGCAAGTCGATCCTGCTCTACGCGATGCCGCTCCTCGCGGGCCTGTCCATGACCCACGCGTTCCTGCCGCCGCACCCCGGCCCGGTCGCCGCCGCCGGTCTCTTCCACGTCTCGCTCGGCTGGGTCATCCTGATGGGCGCCGTCGTCGGCATCCCGTCCGTCCTGGCCGCCTGGGGCTACGCCGCCTGGATCGGGAAGCGCATCTTCGTCGAGGTACCGCAGGACATGGTCGAAGCCGCCGCGGAGGCGAAGGCCGCCGTCGTCGCCGAGCAGCGGGCCGCCGGGGTCACTCCGCACGAGTCACCGGTCGCGCTCTCCACCGTCCTCGCGATCATCGGCACCCCGCTGGTGCTGATCCTCGCCGCGACGTTCTCCTCCATCGCGCTCGACCCCTCGACGCTCCGCTCGGTCATCGAGTTCTTCGGCAACCCCTTCGTCGCCCTGACGATCGCGCTGCTGCTGGCGTACTACCTGCTCGGCATCCGGCGCGGCTGGTCCCGCAAGTCCCTGGAATCCGTGTCGACCTCGTCCCTCAAGCCGGTCGGCAACATCCTGCTCGTCGTCGGTGCGGGCGGCATCTTCGGAGCCGTGCTCAAGAGCAGCGGCATCGCGGACGCGCTCGCCGACACCTTCAACGACGTCGGGCTGCCCGTCATCCTGCTGGCCTGGCTCATCTCGGCGGTCCTGCGCATCGCCCAGGGCTCGGCGACGGTCGCCATCGTCACGACCGCCGGCATCGTGGTCCCGCTCGTCGAGGACCAGGACTTCTCGCAGCCCCACCTGGCGCTGATCATCATGGCGATCTCGGCCGGCTCGATCATCGCCTCGCACGTCAACGACGGCGGCTTCTGGATGGTGTCGAAGTACTTCGGCATCTCCGAGCGCGACACCCTGAAGTCCTGGACGGTCCTGGAGACGGTCCTGTCGGTCGCGGGCTTCGCCGTGGCGGCGCTGCTCAGCCTGGTGATCTGAGACCCGTGGGCGGCCCGGTCCGGCACGGTGACCGGCCGGATCAGGCCGCCGACGCGCAGATGATGCTCCGGCCCTTGTTCACCTGCCAGTACCAGAACTTCTCGCCGCGCCCCGACGGGCAGGTCCAGTTCTGGCCCGCCGTGGGAGCGCGGTAGAACCCGGTGATCCGCAGGATCGACTGGCCCGCCTTGGGCACGGTCGACGCGTTGCAGCGCCAGACCACCGTGAGATCGGCGTTGGTGGCCCCGGTCACGTCCGCGGGGAAGCACTGGCCCACCTGGTACACCCGGTCGAGGCAGAGCGTCCTGTCGACCCCGTCGTCACCGGATCTGCTCCACCAGGTGAAGCCGGCGCCGGTGTCGCAGGAACTGGAACCTCCGGAACGGGTGCTCACACGGTTGACGTGCATGTACGCGTTGGAGGCACTGCAGCTCACCCGGACGGGGCGGTCGGCGCTCATGTCGTCGTGCCCGTCGTTGTACACGTCGAGGCAGTCACCGGCCCGCACAGCGGCGAACGCCCGGTCGCCGGCATCCGGAGTCGGGGTCGGGGTCGGGGTCGGCGTGGGAGTGGGCGTCGGCGTCGGTTCGTCCACGGTGTCACTGCCGGAGTCGTCGTAGGTGTTGTCGCTGTCGGTGCCCGTACCCGTGTCGTCCGACCGGGTGCCGCTGCCGGTGTCGGACGATGCGGAGCCGCTGCCACCGGAGCTGGACGAACTGCCTCCGCTGCCGCTCCCGTTGCCCGTCGTCTCCCAGGGCTGCCAGGCCAGCAGCCCGATGACGACGGCCACGGCGACCAGCCAGCCCAGCGCAGAGGAGTTCCCCGTGGAACCGGTCCGCGGAGGCGTCGGACGCGTCACGCCCGGCCCGGTCGGGGCGGTGCTGGGCGAGGACGTGCGCGCCCGGGCGGCCCGCCGCGCCGCCTCCTGTTCGGCGCGTACCCTCGACGCCCGCGCGGCCTCCTCCCTTGCCGCGCGCTCCCGCTCGGCACGCTCCCGCGCCGCGCGCTCCCGCTGGACCCGCTCCTGCTCGGCACGCCTGCGCACGCGCTCCTGCTCGGCACGCGCCTGTTCCTGCGCCGCGCGCTCCCGTTCACGCCGTGCGCTCTCGGCCTCCTGGCGCTGGGCCGCCTGCCGCTCGGCCTCCTGGTGGGCCGCCTCGACGCGTTCCCGTTCGGCGCGCTCCTGTTCGGCCTGCTCCGCGCGCTGCCGCTCCGCCAGTTCCGCGAGTGCCGCCATTTCCTGCCGTGTGCGGTCGCGGCGTGTGCGGTCGCGGGCCGCCCGGGCCTGGCGCTCCGGCGGATAGATCAGCGTCGGCGGCGGGGGCGGCACCACGTTCGTGCGCTGGATGAGGGTCGGGGCCGCCGGGTTGGACGTCGGCGGCCGCGGTCGGCTCGTCCGGCGGTCGTCGGCGAGCTCCAGGCCCTGGGTCGCGTACGCGCCGATCAGCGCCGTCCACCGCGGAGGCAGCCACCGGGTGCCGCTGTGGGAGGCGGGCAGATGGGCCTGGGCCTCGCGGAAGCGGGCGAGCAGGCCGGCGGGCTCGGGACGCCGGCCCGGGTCGACGGCGAGACACGGCCGGATCGTCGTGACGAGCTCCTTCGGCAGCCCGCCGAGGTCGAGTTCGCCGCGCTGGACACGGGCCAGGAGCCGCAGGGTGTCGCCGTCGGAGGCGTAGGGCGGCCGTCCGGTGGCGAGCAGGAACAGGGTCGCGCCCAGCGAGTAGACGTCGGAAGCGGCGGTCGACTCCTCGCCACGCGCCTGCTCGGGCGAGGTGAAGGCGATCGTGCCGAGCGTGAGGCCCGTGAGAGTGAGATCGCTGGCGTGCGAGATGCCGAAGTCGATGACGCGGGGGCCGTCCAGCGGCAGCAGCACGTTCTGCGGCTTCACATCGCGGTGGACGATGCCCACGCCGTGGAGCGTCACCAGGGCCTCCGCGGTGCCGGCGGCTATCCACCGTACGGCCGAGGCGGGCAACACCCCGCAGGTCCGCACCAGTTCGGACAGCGGGGGCGCGGCGATGTAGTCGATCGCCATCCACGGCCGCTCCGCGTTCGGGTCCGCGTCCCGGACTCGCGCCGTGTACGCGCTGGCGACCCGCTGCGCGACCGCCACCTCGCGCGCGAAGCGCCGCCGGTCGACGTCGCTGACGCTCCCCTCGGCCAGCAGCGTCTTCACGGCGACGAGGCCCCGCCCGCCGCGATCCCCGCCGCGGGCGAGATAGATCCGTCCCATGCCGCCGGACGCGAGCCGTCCGATCAACCGGTACGGTCCGAGCGTCGCCGGATCGTACCCGCTCAGCGCCTGAACCCGCGCCCCGGCCATGTCACTCCCCCTGTCGCACCACCACCGCGCCCGACAACGGTGCCACGAGGCTGCCCGAACAGCCATGGAATGCGGCAATTCCCGTTCACTCTGTTGCGGGGCCGGTACAGGCCCGGGACGCCTGCCGCACCCCGGACGTGCAGCAGCGCCACCGGGGGAGCGGCGGCGCTGCTGGTCAGTGATGCGCCTGGTTCAACAGGCTTGGTGCGAAGGCGGGTTACGGGAGGCCGTGGACGTGCGGGCCGACCGCGTTCGACCAGGCGTTGCCCGATGTGGCGTCCCAGTTGGTCGACCAGGTCATCGCTCCGCGCAGACCCGGGTAGGTCTTCGAGGGCTTGAAGGAACCGCAGCCGGTGCCCTTCGCGAGGCAGTCCAGGGCCGCGTTCACGACCGAGGGGGCCACGTAGCCGCTGCCCGCACCCCTGGTGGAGGCGGGGACGCCGAGGCCGACCTGCGACGGGGCCAGGCCGCCCTCCAGCTGGATGCACGCCAGCGCGGTGAGGAAGTCCACCGAACCCTGCGAGTAGACCTTGCCGTCACAGCCGAGCATCGAACCGCTGTTGTAGTACTGCATGTTGACGACGGTCAGGATGTCCTTGATGTTGAGCGCCGTCTTGAAGTACTCACCCGAGGTGGACTGCATGTCGATGGTCTGCGGGGCCATCGTGATGACGAGGCCGGAGCCCGCCTTCTGCGACAGCGAGCGCAGCGCCTTCGTCATGTAGGTGGAGTTGAGGCCGTTCTCCAGGTCGATGTCGACGCCGTTGAAGCCGTACTCCTGGATGAGGGAGTAGAGGGAGTTGGCGAAGTTGGTGGCGGAGGCGTCGCTGTTGACCGCGACGGAACCCTTCTCGCCGCCGACCGAGATGATGACGTTCTTGCCGGCCGCCTGCTTCGCCTTGATGTCGGCCTTGAACTGGGCGACGGTGTAGCCGTTCAGGCCCGCCGAGTCCAGGTTGAAGGTGACGGCGCCGGGCGTGGCCGTGGCGTCGGCGAAGGAGACCGCGATGATGTCGTAGTTCGCCGGCACGTCGCTGAGCTTCTGCACGGTCGCGCCGTTGTTGAAGTTCTGCCAGTAGCCGGTGACGGCGTGCTTGGGCACCGAGGTGCCGGGGTTGGGTTCACCGCCGCCGGACTTGGCGGTACGCCCGCTGACGGTGGCGGACTTCACGGACTCACCGGCCGCGTTGGTGGCGGTGACGGCGAACTGGTAGGCCGTGTCGGCCGACAGCCCCGTGATCGTCGCCGAGGCGCCGGTGGAGGTGGTGGCCTTCGCGCCGTCCTTGTAGACGGTGTAGCCGGTCGCGCCGGACACCCCGTTCCAGGACAGGGCGAGGGAGGAGGAGGTCGCGGTGCCGACGGCGAGACCGGCGGGGGCCGCGGGGACCGTCGGTGCGGGGTCGGTGCCACCGCCGCCGTCGGGCCCGGTGACCGAGACGTCGTCGACGAGGTAGGCGGGCTGCCCGTACCAGCCGTGCGTGTACACGGTGACGGAGGTGGTGCTGGGCCCGGTCGTGAAGCTGGTCGAGAGCTGGCTCCAGCCGCTGGAGCCCGGGGTCCAGGTCGAGACGTCGGTGGTGCCGGTGCCGCTGGCGCCCAGGTACACGTAGGAGCCCTGCACCCAGGAGCTCAGGGAGTACGTCGAATTGGGCTTCACGGCGACGGTCTGCGTGCACTGGGCGTTGTCCAGCCCGGCCGGCGTGGCCTTGAGGGCGGCGGTGCCGCTGTGCACGGGGGAGGAGACGGTGGCACCGCTGCCGCCGGAACAGGTCCAGTTGGCGAGGCCGGACTCGAAGCCGGCGTTCTTGGCGACGTTGACGTCGGCGGCCTCGGCGCTGCTGACGAGACCGGTGAGGGTCAGCGCGCCCGCGGCCACCACGGCCATGGCGGAACCGAGGAGCGGGCGGGTGTGACGTCTTCTGCGGCTGGTTGCGGGGGAACGTTCCACTTGCTGCCTCCGTGGGGAAGTCGGGGGATGGCGGGGAAGCGACACGGGGATGCCGGGGGTGCGGCACGGGGGTGCCGGGGTGTGGAATCGAGGAACGGTGGCCACCGCTGGGCGCTAAAACTGGTCCAGACCAATCAAGTTGTCAAGACCTCTGGCAGCGTCCGGGCGCAAAGAGCGTCGTGATCGTGTCGGGGAGCCGTCCCGGAGAGCGTCGCGAAGCATGGGGGAAAGCGTCGCGAAGGGGAGCTGCGCATCTCGGTCCGGTTCGCCCGCGCGAAGCCGGTCGACCGGTGCGGGCTCGTGTGCCGGTCGTGTGCGCCCGTAG
Organism: Streptomyces sp. NPDC005761; assembly: GCF_040630635.1. Classification (NCBI taxonomy): domain Bacteria; kingdom Bacillati; phylum Actinomycetota; class Actinomycetes; order Kitasatosporales; family Streptomycetaceae; genus Streptomyces; species Streptomyces sp. NPDC005761. Next base: position 96,729 of record NZ_JBEXXX010000023.1, read on the forward strand.
GTGCGTGGCCACGCTGGACGCGGCGATCGGAGCGTATCTGTGGGCCGGGAACGTCACCTCAGGCCGAGCCGGAGGCGGACAAGGAACATGCGGGACGGGTGAGTTCGGTCGACGCCGAGGCGGTCCGCGGATCGCGAGCCGTAACGGTCGACGCCTCATCGGGGCCGACGCGACGTACCGCCCGGACCGACAGTCGCCGGTTCGGGCGGTACGTGGGTCATCTGCGGGGCCGGGGGCTCAGGAGTCCGCGGGCCACAGAGTGGTGCCGACGGCGAGGGCGCCGGTGCCGTCTCCCCGGTACAGGCTGAAGTTGTGCTTGGGGAAGATGACCGGACCCGTCAGGTACCAGTAGGCGGCCAGGTCGCCCTTGCCGTCACCGTTGAAGTCACCACCGGCTATGGCTTCCATGCCACTCCAGCTGTTGTCGTGCCACATCTGCCGGGCCGCGGCGAAGGAACCGCTCGCGTTGCCGACGTACAGGTCGAGCCTTCCGGTGGCATTGACCGCCGCGATGTCGTCCCGGCCGTCGGCGTTGAAGTCCGCGGTGGCGAAGTGTGTCTTGCCACCCCACGTGCTGTCGTGCCACATGTTTCGCTTGGTACCGGTGAGAGCGCCGCTGGGACCGGTGGTGTAGGCGTACAGCGAGCCGTCCCCCCAGACGGTGATCAGGCCGTCGCGCCCGGAGGCGTCGGCCTTGTAGCGGGCGATGTGCCGCACGGTGCTCCAGCTGGTGTCCTTCCACATCGAGATCCGGGCGCCGAGGTATCCGTTCGCGGAGCCGGGGTAGAGGAAGAACTGACCGTCGCTCGACATCGCGGCCACGTCGCCCGTGCCGTCACCGTTGAAGTCACCTCCGATGATCCTGGAGAAGGCGCTCCAGGTCGCGTCCTTCCACAGGGGCCGGCCGTATTCGAGGATCCCGTCCGTTCCGGCGTAGAAGGCGTGCAGGGTGCCGTCGGTCAGCACCGCGGCGACATCGGTGCGGCCGTCACCGTTGAAGTCGGCGGAGGTGACGGTCTTGGTGGTCAGGTGGTCCACGTTGGTCAGGCGGGTCCGCCCGATCCAGGAACTGACGTTGTCGACGCGGGTGTCCACGGCACCGTCACGGGTTTCCTCGGAGTTGTAACAGCCGGATCCCCAGGAGCGGGAGTGAATGCCCACCAGTTCCGGCGTTCCGTCCGCCCTCGTACGGAAAGTGGGACCGCCGGCGTCGCCCTTGCAGATGCCCACGCTATCGGTTGCCGTGCCGTTCAGGGAGAGGCTGGTCTCGTCGACGGCGGTGAGCGTGGGGGTCGCGGTGTGAGCGCTGTCCGTCACCCACTGGGTCTTCGTGCGTCCGTAGCCGGTGACCCGGATGTCCTCGCCGGCCGTCACCGGTGTCGAGGCGACCGCGATCGGGGCGGCCTGGAACACGGGATGGATGGTGAAGGGGAACGACGAGCTCAGGCGGACCATGGCCAGGTCACGGTCCGGGTGGGGAATGATTTTGGTGGCCGTGACCGTGATGGGCAGGGTCGACGGCCTACCCGCAGTGACCGTCGTCCCTTCCGGAGCGTCCCCGGAAGGGACCCGGCCGGTGCTGTCGGCGAAGCAGCTGGCGGCCGTCAGGACCCATACCGGGTCGACCAGCGCTCCCGAACAGCTGCGCTCGCCGTTCGCGATGTCGAGCTTGGCGGTGAAGGCGTAGTCACCGGTCTTGACCGTGTCGCCACCGACCGCGACCGCGGCGGCGGAGGAGAGCAGGCAGGCTGCCACGGAGGTCGCGAGCAGGCCGATCGTCCACGAGGTACGAGATCTTCTTTCGGGCACGATTTTCCTTGACTGATTCAGAAGGCGAGGGGCCGCGCTGGACGGATGTCCGCTTGGTTCCGGTGCGGCAGGCCGTCCACGGACGTGCGGCGTTTCCGGGATCGGTACGTGGGTTCGGGGTCAGCCGGTGACGCGGATCTCGACGAGTACGGACTGGGCGCCGCCGACGGTGCCCTCTCCGACGGACTCGAAGCCGCCTTCGGGCAGGTCGATCGTGGCCGTCTGGCCGTTGGCGGTGAGGTCGGCGCTGATGGGGTGGTCCGCGGCTTCCAGAGCGAACACCCGGGGAAGCGACAGGGTGATGAAGCCCGTCGCGGCCGTGGCCCGGAAACAGTAGGTGCCGGCGCGGCCCACCGTGTCGTCCTTGACGGTCAGGACTCTGATCTGCTCGGCCGCGGGGTCGCAATCGGCCAGCAGGACATGCCCGTCGCCCTTCTTCAGTTCGATGCCCTTGGTCGCGAGGATCTTCGCGGCGCCGGGGTACGAGAAGTCCTCCACGGCGAAGGGCGGCATATCCTCAGCGGCTTGCTGGGCGGGCTCACCGGCGGCAAAGGCCAGGGGTATTCCGGCCCCCGCCACGAGTGCGCACACGGCTGCGGCAATCAGTGTTCTACGGGTGCGATGGGCCACAGGGAGTCCTTCCGGGCATGGCGCCTGCGCATCCGGAGGCCCCCGCCAAGATGTGATGATCAGGAAAAGATGTCGCTGGATGCTAAACGTCACCTTTCAGGGCGTCAAGAGCAGTCCACGGCAGACGAGTTGTTTCGCCTTCGCGCACATTGACCGTTGGTTTCAGCCAGTTCGGTGCGATCCGGGCACGAGGAGCCAGCCCTTCGTAGGGAGAACAAAAGCCGCCCATCGGAGGTTCTCCAAAGAAAGCACCATGTGGCGAGAAGGTAACCCTCTTGTAAATGACCGCAGTTATCATCTGCGCGCATCGATTCAGCACACACCGATACAAGTTGACGTGGAGACGGAACGCGTGAGATTGAAACGACGATTGCATGGGCCGGGTGGCGCCGGGAGAGCGCCGCGCGCGATACGCGCAGTGATCACCACCCTGTTGCCGCTCGCTCTGGTTGCGGGCCTGTTCGGGGCCGCACCGGCCGCAGCGGAGGACGTTCCGCCCGAGATCGTCCCGGGCACCATGCTGGTGGTCCCCACCGACCGGGGCATGGTCGTGGAACTCTGGAAGTCGGGCGGGCCCGGCGTCAAGGCCGCGGCCGAGGCCGCGCTGACGGGGACCGACGCCGATGTGCAGGCGTTCCTGGACGCCTCCTCGGACCTGGACCTCCAGGACAACCGGGTCCTGACGGCCCAGCTTGCCGGCGTCGGCGGTACCGAGCTCCTGGCGGCCGCCCGCGCGGCGCTCGCCGGAACGCCCGAGGATCTGGACGACTTCCTGCTGTACGGCTGGCAGTCTCCGCTGGAGCAGGACCAGCGGGTGCTCGTGGCGCAGGTCATGAGCGTGGGTGGCCCCGGTGTCCAGGAGGCGGGGCGGGCCGCGCTGAACGGCACGGCCGAGGATGTGAAGGAGTTCCTGGACTCCGGTCAGTACAGCCAGCGTGAGCAGGACAACCGGGTCCAGCTGGTGCAGGTCATCAGTGTGGGCGGGCCTGCCGTGCAAGCGGCCGGGCGGCTGGCGCTGGGAGGGACCGCGCAGGACATCGCGGAATTCCTGGAAGTGGGCCAGTTCGTGGCACGCTCCCGGGATCAGGAGCATGCCACGGTTGCCCAGTTGGCGGCGCAGGCGCAGGAGGCCGGGCGCCAGGCAGCCGGTGAGACGGCGGCGGCCAAGGAGGCGTCGGCGCAGGCGGTCGAGGCGGCCAAGCTGGCGAAGGAAGCGGCTCAGCTGGCTGCCGCGGAGGCGGAGGCGGCCAAGGGCGACACGGAAAAGGCCGCGCAGGCCGCCGGGCGTGCGTCCAAGGCCGCGTCCCAGGCCGCGGCCGCTGCACAGAAGGCCATCAACGCGGCCAATGCCGCGAGCAATTCGGCGCGGATCGCGGCGAGTGCCGCGTCGCAGGCGGCGGCAGCCGCCGCCGGTGCGGCACAGGCAGCGGCGAAGGCGCGCGGGGCGGCGGCGGACGCGGCTGTGGACGCGGGCAACGCGGCGGCGGCGCGTAAGGCGGCGGAGAACGCGCGCGGTGCCGCCAAGGGCGCGAACCTGGCGGCTGACGCGGCCGATCAGGCGGTGGTGGCAGCCACGGCGGCCGGGGACGCGGCGGCTTCCGCCGCAGGTGCCGGGGCGAACGCCAACCTTGCCGCGGACGCCGCGGTGGAGGCGAGCGGGTACGCCGGTCAGAGCAGCGCGCAGGCTGCGCAAGCGCGAGCCGCGGCCGCGGCCGCACGCCGGCATGCCACGGAGGCGAACCGCGCCGCGGCTGCCGCGGAGGCGCTGGCCCGCAAGTCCGCGACGGCGGCCGGGGAGGCACGTGACGCGGCCAGGTCGGCGGCGACACACGCGAACAACGCGGCGGAGGCTGCCGATGACGCCGCCGACCATGCGGGTGAGGCTGCCACGGCGGCGACGAAGTCGACCGCGCACGCGAACGCGGCCACCGCGGCCGCGAATGTGGCGTCCACCATGGCTGCCAAGGCCGAGGACGTGTACGCGCTGGCCCGCGAGGTCGAGGCGGAGGAGCTGCTGGGCCGCACCAACGCGGGTATCGAGCTGGCCAAGGACGCCAAGGCCGAGGAAGAGGCGCGTCGGGCCGAGCAGACCCGTGCGGACCAGGAGAGCAAGGACCGCGACGCCGAGGCTCAACGCCTGGCCACCGCGGCTGCCCAGCCCGCGGCCGACTTCGCGGCCATCGCCGCCGACGGCCGTGAACTGGCCATGCTGACGATGTCGAGGGGCACCCCCTGGGGGCGGGCCGCCGCCGAGTCCGCTCTCACCGGCACGGACGCGGTCGTCATCGAGTACCTGCGTAACGGATGGCGGCTGGCGGCGGAGCAGGACGAGCGTGCCCATGTGGAGCGGCTCGCCGAAGACAGCTCCATCAAGGCGGTACGGGATGCCGCGGAGGTGGCCCTGGACGGGGGCGCCGCCGAGGTCAAGGCTTTCCTGACGGAGGGTCAGTACCAGGCGGGTGAGTCGGACTTCCGGGTCGCCATCGCCCAGGCCGTCTCCACAGGCGGGCCCGAGGTCCAGCGGACGGGGCGGGCCGCACTGTCGGCCGGGACGATCGCCGCATACCGCACGTTCCTGACGAGCACGCTGGACACAGCGCGCGGTGAGGACGAGCGAGTACGGGCCGCACAGCTGATCAGCAGCGGTGGTCCCGAGGTGAAGTCCGCGGCACGGATCGCGCTGGAGGGCTCGACGCAGATGCTGCACGCGTTCATCGAGTCGGGCCAGTACATGGCCCAGCGCAAGGACCTCCTCGCCGCGACCCACCTCGCGCTGGTGCAGGAACTGATCTCGGAGGCGGTGAAGGTCGCCGCGCTCGCGCAGAAGGACGCGGCCACCGCGCAGAAGGTCGCGGCCCTTGCCCGCAAGGCCGACGCAGACGCGGAAAAGTACGCGAAGCAGGCTCAGGATTCGGCCGACGACGCCAAGGAAGCCGCCGACGAGGCCGAGCAGCACGCCAAGGACGCAGAGACCTCGGCGGCCGCCGCGGCCGCGTCCGCGAAGACCGCCCGGGCCGCGGCGGACCGTGCCGACCGTGACGCCGACAACGCGGCCGCATCCGCCACCACCGCTACCGTCTCCGCCGAGAACGCCCAGGCATCCGCCACCCAGGCATGGTTCGAAGCCGATCAGGCACGCGCCTCGGCCATTGCGGCCGGCAAGGACTCCGCGGCGGCTCTCGAAGCGGCGACGCAGGCCTTCACCATCTCCGTGCAGAAGCGCAAGGAGGAGGAGGAAGCCCGGCGCGAGGAACTGCTGAAAGCCAAGGAAGCCGCGGAGAACGATCCGGGGGCGCAGGCTCGCAAGCAGTACCGCTGCGGTGTCCTGGACCCCACCTGCGAGATGACCGACAACCCCGTCCGGTGGTGCGTGCAGAACGAACTTCTGTGCCAGATCATCTCCGTGGGCCCCGCCTTCAACGACGCCATGCAGCAACTGTGGGAGGTCACCGCAACGCTCACGGGGCTCACTCAGCTCGAGAACTGCGCCATGAAGAAGGACCTCTGGGCCTGCGCGGAACTCACGACGGACGTCATCGTCCAGTCCAAGCTGAAACTGCTGACCCGGTCGTACGAGGCACTGCGCAACCTCAAGCGTGGCTGCAAGACCGTCGACAGGGCGAGCTTCGGTCTGCTCCGGGTCCTCGACCTGCCACCGCCCGCTTCGGCCGGGTGCGGCACCTTCTGGATGGAGGAGGACAGGGCCGCGCACCACTACATGTCGCTCAACAACCAGGGTGTCAAGCACGCCGAAGACTTCGGGGTGCACGGCAACTACAATAAGTTGAACGAGGAGAAGTTCATCAAGGCGATCGAAAGCCTGGTGACGAATCCGGGCACCCGCAGGATCGAGGGAACGTACCGGGGCAAGCCCGCCACCCACTTCGTGGACGAAACCGGCCTGCACGTCTCCTTCGCCCGGAACGGGCCGGATGTGGGCATGTATCTCGGCGGCTGGCGATCGGACGGCGACCAGCTCCTGTACTTGCTGCGGGACGGGAAACTGTGATGGCGGAGAATCGCCGTGAGGGTGCCCTGCAACGGGAAGGTGCGGCATGAGGATCGAGTTGTCGCAGGACCAGGCGCTGGTGCTCTCCGACTGGATGGACCGGGTGCTGCACACGAAGGATTTCGCGGCCCAAGTCGACGACCGGGCGGTATGGTCCGCTTTGTTCGTCATCAGCGGAGCCCTTGAGACGTCCTTGCCGGCTATCTTCGCCGCCGACTACGACGAGCAGTTGGAGGCGGCGCGTGAGCGGTTGCTCCCTCAATTGGGTGATTTCGGAAAGTAACACCGCGCGCTGAGCGTGCGCCGGGACGAGCGGCCGCCGGCCTTCTGTCGGCGGCCGTTGCGTTGGCCGGCGGCCGTCGCGTTGACCGGCGGGGGCCTTCGGCGTCCGCGAGGGGGTTCTGCGTGACCCCGTGTGGGCCCGGGGGCCCCAATTCGGGCCCAGAGTTCACGCGGGGCCCATCGGGAGCGCCGATGGTGGCCGAAGGGGCGCGCTCTCACGCCTCCGACGTGCGCGGAAGCAGAAAAAGATCATGAATTGTCTCGGCATTCGCAACTTAGGCGCCGAATAGTACGGAATTTAACTACCAGTCACTTGGGGTGATTTGTCGGGCGAACGTCCTGTGGGGAGTTCGTGAGCCCTGCCTCACTGGGCCCCCAAAGGTGTTCTCTGCCTCCCCGGACGTGGATAAAGTGCTGAGGCAGGAGCGCCCGAGCAAGGAGCACCTGGCAGGAGCGATTGCGGCCGGCGGTACGCGGCGGCCGGAGCCGAACGGGGAACAGCGTGCCGACAGCAATAGCAGTGACCAGTGCTGACCTCGTGCTGCCTCCGACCGATCAGCAGACGCCCACGGCTGTGGTCCTGAGGGCGCCGGACGAGCAGCCGCTCGACCAGGCACTGACGGACATGCACCTGCTCCTGGAGCAGCACGGCTACGTCATCGCGGTGTACCCCGCCAGCATCTCTGCCGCCCATGAGCGGCGACTGCACACGATCCGCTCGGTGCTGGAAAGTGACCGCATCGCGCTGATCAAGTCGGATCTGCCCCCCTTGGGGGTGGCTGTGCTGGTGCGCCAATTGCGGCAGTTGTCCATCTGTGACTTCAGTGCCGGGGTCGTCGCCTCCGCGGCGCGCCTGCTCTCCCACTACATCCACTCGGGCGGGCTCCTGAACTCGGTCACCAAACTGGACCGGGTGCCCGTCAGCCTGAAGGCCCACGCGAAGTCATGGGTCCCCGGATCGCAGTTCGGCGTGCTGGCCAATCCGAACCCCCAGCTGATCAAGATCGGCTCGGGGGACCTCACCGGCCCCGAATTCGCCACCCATCTGCTGGTGGCCAAGGGGCAGTTGCAGTCCGACTGGGTGACGTCCACGATCGCACCTGCCTGGCAGGTGCAGGCGGTTCACGAAGTCGCTTTGCCGGCGGATTCGCCCACGTGGTGGGGTACTCCGAAAATGATCGAATTCGCCGCCTTCCTGCCCGATATCTCACTGATTTATCAGCTGGTTTCTTCGGTCCGCAGGGAGGTCTGCACCTGGTGCGGAAATGAACTCATCGGCGACCGCTGCGGCCTGTGCTCGGCTCCGCTGAAACCGCCGGAGAACCAAACGCACGGTTCCGGTGTCCTGAACCAAGGAACACCCATGCACCACGGGTCGTGAGCCACCGCGACGGCGGTGTGCCGCTGCTGCACCCACAGCCCGGCGAACAGCGCACGGCACCGCCCCGTTCCGTACGGGCGGAACGCCGCAGCGAGACCCGCGACGGCCCGACCCCGCTCCGCTCCTCTGTCCGCTCATCGGTCCACGTCTCCCAACGAGGTTGCTCCGCTCATGAACTCACGGCAACGCCGCGGCATCATCCTTCTCCTCCTCTCGGTCCTCTGTGCCTTCGGTGCGTTCGCCGGTGTGCTCTCGGTGATCAGTGATGTGAACTCGAAGGTGGGTCCGGAGGTGACTGCCTACCAGGTCAAAAAGGAAATACTTCCCTACCGGCCGCTGGACCCGGGGCAGTTCGAGAAGGTCTCGATGCCGAAGCGCTGGCTGTCCAAGAACGCCGTCACCGACCTGTCGGTGCTGGACGGCAAGATCGCCGTCACCAAGCTCCGGGAGGGCTCCCTCCTCCAGGAGGACATGCTCGTCAAGCGCCCGGCGCTGGAGAGCGGGCAGCAGGAGATCGCCATCATGATCGACGCCGCGACCGGCGTCGCCGGCAAGATCCGGCCGGGCAACCTGGTCAACATCTACGCGACCTTCGGTGGCCAGAACGACAAGGAACAGCCCACCTCGCGCGTCATCGTGCCCAACGCCAAGGTCATCGACGTCGGCCAGCTGACCTCCCTCGACCCGAAGGAGGACTCACGCAGCGGCCCGACCGAGGCCGTGCCGATCACCTTCGCCCTGGACACCACCGACGCGCAGCGCGTCGCCTACGCCGAGTCCTTCGCGGAGCACGTCCGGCTGGCCCTGCTGCCGAACGACAGCCCGACCACGCTCCGTCCGGGCGAGGGCAGCTACAACCTCGACGAAGACAAGAACAAGTGAGGACCGGATGAGCACACGAATCCTCCCGGCTGTCGGCGATGCCGACGCCGCCCGATCCATCACCACACTGCTCAGCCAGCTCCCCGACGCGGAGCCGGCCGGGCCACTGGGTGACTCCACCGCGCTGCTCGACACCCTGGCCCGGCTCGCCGCCGAGTCACTGGACGAGCTGCCCGAGGTCGTGCTGGTGCACGAGCGGATCGGTCCGGTTCCAGCCCTTGAGCTGATCCGGGAGGTGGCCCTGCGCTTTCCGGCGGTCGGGGTCGTGCTCGTCACCGCCGACGCGAGCCCCGGGCTCTACTCCGCAGCCATGGACTCCGGCGCCCGCGGCCTGGTCGGCCTTCCCCTCTCGTACGAGGAACTGGCCCAGCGCGTCCAGGCCGCCGCCGGCTGGTCCGTCGGAGTCCGCCGCCACCTGGGGGCGGGCGCCGAGGTCTTCACCGGCCCCGGCGGCACCGTCGTCACCGTCAGCGGCGCGAAGGGCGGCGTCGGCGCGACCGTCACCTCCGTCCAGTTGGCCCTGGCCGCCCAGGCCTCCGGCCACACCGTCGCCCTGGTCGACATGGACCTGCAGTCCGGCGACATCGCCTCGTTCCTGGACGTGCAGTTCCGCCGCTCCATCGTCGACCTGGCCGCGATCAGCGACATCTCCCCCCGCGTCCTGGCCGATGCCGTGTTCAGCCACCCCAGCGGGCTCGCCCTGCTGCTGGCACCCGGCGAGGGCGAACGGGGCGAGGAGGTCAGCGACCGGTCCGCCCGGCAGATCGTCAGCGCGCTGCGTTCGCGGTACGAGGTCGTGGTCATCGACGGCGGCAGCCAGATGAACGGCGCCAACGCCGCAGCCATCGAGATGGCCGACCTCGCCCTGCTCGTCACGACGCCGGACGTGGTCGCGGTACGCGGCGCGAAGCGGCTCGTACGGATGTGGGACCGGCTCCAGATCCGCAAGGCGGAGGAGACGACCACGCTCGTCAACCGCTACAGCCGCAACACCGAGATCCAGCCCCCGCTGATCCAGAAGATCACCGGGACCCGGATCGCGGGAACCGCGATTCCCGCCAACTTCAAGGAACTGCAGGGCGCGGTCGACGCCGGCCGCATGCACGAGCTCGACTCGAAGAGCGTCGTCAAGCAGGCGCTCTGGGCCCTGGCGGGCGAGCTCGGGCTGGTGAAGATGCCCGCGGGCGCGGAAGCCGGCGGCAAGTACAAGAACGACCGAGGTTCGATCGGGCGCTCGCGCAGGCGGGGCGATTCCGCGGGCCGTGGCAAAAACGACTGAGGGGGCAGGTTGATTCATGGCCACCATAGAGATGGCGGACGGGCGGATAGGCAGGAGGCGTGAACGCGACCGCGGACAGACGGCGATCGAGTTCGTCGGGGTGACGCCGCTGATCATCCTGATGCTCATTGCCCTGTGGCAGTGCGCGCTGTTCGGCTACACGTTCATCCTGGCCGGGAACGCGGCGGATGTGGCAGCGCGGGCCGGGAACGGTTCGCAGTGGAGGCAGACGGCTGCGTGCCAGGAGGCCGGGAGGGAGGACCTGCCGAGCGCCTGGCAGGGCGAGGCCGATTTCGACTGTGGCGGATACGAGCCTGGCCTGTACAAGGCGAAGGTCCACCTCACCGTGCCCGTCCTGGTGCCCGGAGTACTCAACTGGGGGCCGAAGGTCACCGGCGAAGCCGCTTCGGCGAAGGAGGGCTGACCAATGATCGGGAGCAAGCGAAGGTCACCGCGCGACCGCGGCCAGGTCGCCTTCGAGTACATGGGGTTCGTCCCGCTGTTGCTGCTGGTCGGCCTCTGCGCCATCCAGCTGGGCATCGCCGCGTACGCGGCCAACCAGGCGGGCACCGGCGCTCGGGCGGCAGCGCGTACGGCCAGTCACGATCTGCCGGACATTCCGCCGACGCTGGCAGGTCACCGGGCCATGAGCAGCTGGATCTCCAAGCACGGCAACGCATATTTCGTTCCCTCGTACGGGGCCGACACCGTGACGTACACCGCCAAGGTCAAGATCCCTTCGATCATCCCGTGGGTCGACGACTTCGGCACCGCCACACGTAGCTCGACCATGCCCCGCGACTGACGCGGCGCAGCCGCCCCACCCACACCGCACCACACCGGCAAGCCGGATCTAGGAGTCAGCGAAATGAGCCTGCGGGCACGCATCACCGCCCCCGAGGAGCAAGCCGGGGGGCGGGAAGACGGCCACATGGTCGCCTCCTACCGGGCCAAGCTGCTTGAGGAGATCGACCTCGCGGAGATGTCCTCGCTGGCCGCTGCCGACCGGCGGGCCCGCCTGGAGCGCGTACTCGGGCACATCATCAGCCGGGAAGGCCCGGTCCTCTCGACCGTCGAGCGGTCGCAGCTGATCCGCCGGGTCGTCGACGAGGCCCTCGGCCTCGGCATCCTGGAACCGCTGCTCGAGGACGCGTCCATCACCGAAATCATGGTGAACGGCCCCGACCAGATCTTCGTCGAGCGCAGCGGCAAGGTCGAACAGCTCCCGATGCGCTTCGGTTCGCACGACCAGCTGATGCAGACCATCGAGCGCATCGTGTCGACCGTCAACCGGCGCGTGGACGAGTCCAACCCGATGGTGGACGCCCGTCTCCCCAGCGGCGAGCGTGTCAACGTGATCATTCCGCCGCTCGCCCTGACCGGTGCCACGCTCACCATCCGACGTTTCCCCAGGGCCTTCACGCTCCAGGAAATGATCAACTTCGGTTCGCTGGACGAGCAGATGCTGATCCTGCTCTCGGGACTCGTCCAGGCCAAGCTCAACATCATCGTCTCCGGAGCCACCGGCACCGGCAAGACGACCCTGCTCAACGCACTCTCCGGGCTGATCCCCAACAACGAGCGCATCATCACCATCGAGGACTCCGCCGAACTGCAGCTCCAGCAGAACCACGTCATCCGGCTGGAGTCCCGCCCGGCGAACGTCGAGGGAAAGGGCCAGATCAGCATCCGCGACCTGGTCCGCAACTCCCTGCGTATGCGCCCCGACCGCATCGTCGTCGGTGAGGTCCGTGGCGGCGAGTCCCTCGACATGCTCCAGGCGATGTCGACGGGTCACGACGGCTCCCTCGCCACCGTCCACGCCAACAACGCCGAGGACGCGCTGATGCGTCTGCAGACCCTGGCTTCGATGTCGGAGATCAAGATCCCCTTCGAGGCGCTGCACGACCAGATCAACAGCGCCGTCGACGTGATCGTCCAGCTCACCCGACACGCGGACGGTGGTCGAAAGATCACCGAGATCGCGATCCTCGACTCGCACGGCCGCGACAACTACCGCATCGTCAGCGTCGCCCGCTTCATCCCCCAGCCGATGGCCGCCGACGGGCGGATCTACGGCCAGTTCCAGTACCTCCCGCTCCCGCGCAAGATCGCCGAACGCCTCTACATGGCCAGCCAGCCCATTCCCCAGGCCTTCGGTGTCGCCTCGTCCGACGAACAGCTCGCCACCCGAGAGGCCAAGTAGGTACCGCCCCATGACCAATCTCCCCCTTCTCACGATCGGCGTCACGCTCGTCTGCGGCGTGCTCGGCGTCATGGGTCTGCACGCGTACGCCGGCGGCAAGGCCGACCGCGACGCCCTTGTCGACCGCCTCTCGCACACCGGCCAGATACAGGCCGCCGGACGCCACCGCCGCTTCCAGGGCGTCGACCGCAGACTCCGCAAGACCGGGCTGGGCCGCAGGATCGAGCTGAAGCTCGCCGCCACCGGCATGGAGATCACCCCCGGCGAGTTCTTCGTCTACGCGCTGATCGCCATGGCAGGCCTGTGGATGGTCGCCTCGTCGATCCTCGCCTCCTTCTTCGGGCCGGTCGCCGCGCTGGTCGGGCTCTGGGGCACCAACGCCTTCCTGAACTACCAGCGGACCAAGCGCACCGAGCGCTTCATCAACCAGCTCCCCGAGCTCTCCCGCATCCTCGCCAACGCCACCCAGGCCGGACTCGCCCTGCGCACCGCGCTCTCCATGGCGGCGGACGAGCTGGAGGACCCCGCCGGAGAGGAACTCGCCCGGGTCGCGCGCCGCCTCAGCGTCGGTGAATCCCTCGACGACGCCATGAGCGAACTGACCGAGCGGCTGCCGTCACGCGAACTCGTCGTCCTGGTCACGACCCTCGTCCTCTCCAACCGGGCCGGCGGTACGGTCGTCAGCTCGCTCCGCAACCTCACGGAGACCCTGGAGGAGCGCAAGGAGACCCGGCGAGAGGTCAAGACGCAGCTCTCGCAGGTCACCGTCACGGCCTACGCCGTCCCCGGCTTCGGCATCGGCGCCATGCTCCTGATGAACGCCGTCATGCCCGGTGCTCTCGACCGTATGACCGGTGCGTTCATCGGCCAGGTCGCGGTCATCGTCTCGCTCGTCCTGTACGCGATCGGATTCATCGTGATCCGCCGCCTGTCCCGTATCGACGTCTGAGGGGAGGAGCGGACATGGACTTGTTGCTCGCACTCGTTGTAGGTCTTGCCGTGTACGGCGCCATCGCCGGTATCCGGATGTACCGGGCCGACGCCAAGCTGCCCGGCGACCTCGCGGTCGCCCTGGAAGTCGGCTCCAGCCGCACCAGCGCGGTCGGCTCCGGAATCGACCGGATGGGCATGCGGTGGGCTCCCGCGGTGCTCAGGATGATGGGCCCCAAGGCCGTCAACAAGAAGCGCCACCAGATCGACATGGCCGGTAACCCCGGTGGACTCACCATCGACCGGTACGCCGCCCGGCGTGCGGTCTACGGGGCACTCGGCGTGTTCGGCGCCCTGTCGACCCTCATGCGCGGCCAGATCTTCGTCTCCATCCTGCTCCTCGCGTTCGGTGCCTTCTGGGTGGAGGTCGGCATCTGGTCGGCCGTCCGCGTCCGCAAGGAGCACATCGAACGCACGCTCCCCGACTTCCTCGACGTCCTCGCGGTCGTCGTCTCGGCGGGCCTGGGCTTCCGCCAGGCGCTGGAGCGCGTGGCGGAGAAGTACGAGGGGCCCTGGGCGGACGAGCTCCGGATCACCTTGCGCCAGATGGACATGGGCGTCAGTCGACGGCAGGCCTTCGAGGAACTGCGCAAGCGCAACGACTCGGAGCAGGTCGCCATGTTCGTCACCACCCTCCAGCAGGGCGAGGAACTGGGCGCGCCCATCGTCGAGACGCTGATCCAGATCGCCAACGACATGCGGCGCACCGACGCGCAGAACGCCCGGCGGAAGGCGGCCAAGGCCGTCCCGAAGGCGACGTTCGCGGTCACCTCGTTCCTGCTTCCCGGAACGCTGGTCATGCTGACGGTGGGATTCGTGTACGGGGCCAACGTCGACTTCTCGTTCATCAAGGGATGAGCCACGTGACGGGGGAAAATGAGTATGACGAGCTGGCGGAGGTGACAGGCGCATGGCATTTCAACTCAGCGATTCCAAACCGGGGTTGACGAGCGAGGTACGCCAGGCCCTGGCGAATCCGGGCGCTCAACCGGCCTTCGCGATCCAGCTCAACGCGCTCCAGGCCATGTGCCGGCAGGTCTTCGGCTTCCGCCTGGCGATGACGGCCATAGCCACACCGTTCGCGATCGACCGCACAGCACCCGGCCTCGCCACCTGGCTGATCGGTGCGGCGATTCTCGTCACCTTCATGGGCTCCTACGTCCTGTTCCGGGACTGGGAGCGGTTCGGCCCCCTCTTCCTGCGCCACCCCTGGCTGCTCGGCGTCGACGCCGTTTTCGGTGCTCTGCTGCTGATCACGGCCACACCGGAATCCACCCTGGCGTACGTCACGGTCTGTACGCCGCTGCTCGCCGGACTCGTCTACGGGTGGCGGGGCGCGGCCGTCTTCGCCGCGCTTCAAACGTTGATCATCTTCGGCGTGTACGGCACCGACGACCAGCTGCACGCCAGCGAGGCCACCGCGCTGCTTCTCCCCGGCTTCTGCGTGATTGCCGGCGCGGTCGGCGTGACCCTGCGCAATCTGCTGCTGCGCTTCGGTACGGCGAGCCAAGCCCTCACCGAGACCCGGGCGCGGCTGGCTGTGAACGAGGCCATCGAAGGTGAGCGGACCCGGCTGGCCCGGGAGATGCACGACTCCGTCGCCAAGACACTTCACGGTCTGGCCATGGCTGCCGACGGTCTGGCCAGCTCTTCCGACCGGATGGACCCGCTGACCGTGAAGCACCAGGCCGAGCTCGTCGCCCGTTCAGCCCGGCGCGCAGCAGCGGAATCGCGTGAGCTGCTGTCCGACCTGCGGCGTGAGTCGGGACTCGACGGTGGTATCGATGTGGTGGCCGAACTGCAGGCGCGCGCGGAAGATTTCACCCGTCGGCACGGCCTGACCGCAAGCTTCCGGCTGCTCAACGAGACCCCGGTCCCGGCCGTGCCCCAGGTCGTGGCCCGGCAACTGCTCACCATCGCTTCCGAAGCGATGGAGAACGCCAACCGCCATGCCCACCCCACCTATCTCGTCGTCCTCGCCGGAGTGAAGGGCGATGTCCTGCGGATCAGCGTGTACGACGACGGGCGCGGTCTGCCCGCCGGAATCACCCTCGATGACCTCAGACGCGCCGGCCACTTCGGGCTGGTCGGCATGGTCGAACGCGCCGCGTCCGTCGGCGCCCGTATCCGGATCGGCAAGGGCAAGGCGGTCACCGGCACGGAAGTCCGCCTGGAACTGCCCATGGCCGCCCTGATCCAAGCATCACCCGCTTCACCGCTCGACTGACCGCTCCCCACCCGTCCCCACAGATACATGAGAGGAGGTCGCAGAATGTCGGACGACGTCTCCCGTGCCTCGGGCCAGAACTGGGCCGCACAGCACCACGCCTCCCAGCACACGTCCTCGCATGGCACACCGGTCACTTCCGAATCCAGCTCCCCAGGGTTCCCCGTTGCTCAACAGGCCGCGGCATCCGGAACCATGCCCGCCTTCCCTCCTGCCCCCGGCCTTCCCGCCCCAGGCCCGATGAGGGTCGTCGTCGCCGACGACAACCCCGTGGTCCGGGCCGGGCTCGGCGCCCTGCTCTCCGGCCGTAACGACATCGAAGTCGTCGCCGAGGCCGCGGACGGCCGCCAGGCCTACGACATGGCTGTCCAGTACCGTCCGGATGTCGTGCTGCTCGACGTCCGCATGCCGGGCGTGGACGGCATCTCCGCGCTGCCGCACCTGGTCCAGGTCGCACCGGTCATGATGCTGACCTACAGCCGCGAGAGCGAGATCGTCCACGAGGCGCTCCGGCTGGGCGCAGGTGGCTACCTGGTGCACGGCGAATTCACCGCAGACCAATTGGTGCAAGCCGTACGCGACACGCAGAGCGGCCGCGCCCACTTCACCGCTACGGCAGCGAACGCGCTCCTGGCCCATATGCGCCAAGGTCCGGGGCCGCAGGGAGCGGTTCTGCCCGAAGGGCTGGGTACGGCTCTGACCTCAGGTGTTCCGTATCAGCAGCCCGGGTACGACGTCCGCGCTCCTGGATTGCCGCAACAACACGATGCGTATGCACATTCGCCCATGCCGCAGCCATCCCCTCAACAGTCCTCATCTGGGGCGCGACTGGCCGTCTCCGCGCAGGGTCTTTCGCATCTGCAACCAGATGTGGGACAGTCTGCGGTGTCCGGGGGGCGTGGCACGACTCCTGACAGGCAGCGCTACGGGCTGAGTTCACGGGAGGTGGAGGTCATGGATCTGATCGCGTCCGGCATGAGCAATCAGCAGATCGCCGCCACCTGCTTCATCAGCGAGAAGACGGTCAAGAACCACATCAACCGCATCTTCACCAAGCTGCACAGTGGCAGCCGCAGTGAGGCAATCGCCCGCTGGCTCGGCACGGCTTCCACCGTTGGACCTGCCACACGGGGAGACAGGTAGTCATGGCCTTTCGGGGGATCGAGCGAGACGTGGTCAGCCCGGGGCCGGGGGCCCATCCCCGGGCGCCCAGGGCCCAACTGGACGATTGGGCCCTGGAATGGGTCCTGGGACCCTCTGGTGGGCATGGTGTTCCGCCGTATGTTTCTCATGTCGCAAACGGCACCGGCCAGGAGGAAGCCGGTAACGGGAGTGACGACAAAGGAACTTGCGAGTCGGCCGGCAGTCGGTCGGCCGAATCTGGAGGGGAACACCATGTCGAACATCACCCTGAAGACCGCCGTCCGCGTCAACGGCTGGGCCAACACCGCAGTCTCCAAGATCCAGAAGCGCTACGAGACCGCGGACCGCGGCCAGACGGCCTTCGAGTACCTCGGCATCATCCTGGTGGTCGTCGCGATCATCGGTGGCATGGTGGCCTCGGGCATCGGCAGCGCGATCACGACGCGTATCACCGGCCTGGTGAGCTCCATCACCGCCGGCTAGTGGAACTGCGCAATCGCCGCGACGCAGGGCAGGCCTTCCCCATCTACATCGTGATGGTGGCGGGCCTGCTCTTCCTCGCGTTCGCGTTCTTTGCTGTCGGTCAGGCCTCTGCCACGCGTAACGGCGCCCAGGGTGCCGCGGATGCTGCTGCTCTCGCTGCCGCTCAAAGGGCCCGGGACGACCTGAGTGTGCCTCTCCTCCAGGCGCTTCGGGAGCCCAATGGTCTCAATGAGTTCCTGGCGGGCTATCAGTACTTCCAGGCGGGCCGTTCGGAAGCCGCGTGGCTTGCCCAAGACAATCGCTCGGACCTCATCGACTTCGGTTGGCGTACGGGCTATTGGCAGGACAGCGTCACGGCCAAGGTCAGGACCCAGTACACAGTGGGTGACTCGGTCGTTCCCGGTACCGAGAAGACGCATGCGACGGCCACGGCCACGGCAGTGATCGAGTTTCGCTGCGGTCCCAAGGTCGGTGGTCTTCCGGAGCCCGGTTCCGGCGACGACGACGAGGCGGACGAGGGCGGTACGGCGGACCTGCCCGTACTCACCCTCGATTGTGACGGACGGGATGTCCCGATCGATCTGGGAGACCCTGACCCACTGGCCGGCCTGACCAAGCTGATCTTTGCCGTGCACTTGATCGACGACTGACAGCGAACGACGAGTAAAGGAACCTGAACCCATGAGCATTCGGCGCACCACGAAGTCCCGAAGGGTGGTGGCAGCTGCCTCCATGGCGGCTGTGCTGACCCTTGTTGTCACCGGTTGCGGTGGTGATGACGGTGGAAGCAAGGAAGGTGCCGGATCTTCGACATCTGCCAAGCCGTCGGGAGAGGACAAGGGCGCGGGGGATGACACCGCCGCCGGGGACAAGGTGGATCCGAATGCGAAGCTCGCAGAGGCCAAGGGCCAGGGCGGGCTGACTATCGTCATCAATCAGGTCAAGCGTGACTCCGGGGGCTTCATCACCGTTCAAGGAGAGATCAAGAACGAGGGTGACCAGTCAAAGAACACGGCTGGCTGGGCCGGGTCGGAAAGCGCGGTAGTGGCAAAGAACCCGAACTCTGTCGCCGGAGCGACGCTGGTGGACAAGGTAGGCAAGAAGCGCTACTACATCCTCCGCGACACGGATTCGAACTGCTTGTGCACGACAGGGATCCTTCCGCTGCAGCCCGGCAAGTCGACGCCTGTCTTCATGCAGTTTCCGGCACCTCCGGAAACCAGCACCGAGGTCGACTTCACGCTGCCCACCTTTGCCACCACTTCGCTGAAGATCTCTGGGTGATGGCCGACATGAACAACATGCGCACACGGCGCCGGCCAAGCCGACTTGCGGGGCGATCCATTGCCGTAGCAGTACTGCTGGCCGGTACTACGGTCTTCGGTGCGACAACGGCTCTGGCAGACGACGGCCCGAGCGTGCCACCAGGTACCGAGGCTTCGTCCGAGCCTCCTGTAAAGCTCGACAGCAGCGATCCGGACCTCAAGATGCCCGAGGGCGGAACCCTCGCCCCGGGCAAGGTTCTCGACATCATCCAGGTAGTCGAGGACGAGGGCGGCGAGGAGCGACGTGAGGACACGAACGCGGACATCAAGTTCGCGCTCCAGGCCGAGGTCCTGTTCGGCAAGGACAGCGCGAAGTTGAGCGCCGCCGCCAACTCCCGCATCGCCGCAATCGGCGCCGAGATCAAGAAGCAGAACGCCACCAAGGTGCGCGTCTTCGGCTTCACGGACAACCTCGGCTCCTCCGCACACGGTGACGTGCTCTCCAAGCAGCGCGCCGACGCGGTGCAGTCGGTGCTGGTGAAGTCCACGGGCTCGAACGTCACCTTCGAGATCCGGGGCTATGGCGAGCAGTACCCGATCGCCAGCAACGCCACCGAAGAGGGCCGCAAGAAGAACCGCCGCGTGGAGGTTTCCTTCCCGCGCGGGGAGGGCTCGCAGAGCTGAGCAGCGCAGCAGTTGGGCGCTGCTCGCCCCCAGCCTCGTGGCCGATGCCGTACGCACCGCGCGTACGGCATCGGCCGTTCTGCATGCTCGGCTGTCAGTGGTGACCGGCACCATGGAGCCGTGACCAACACGAACCAGAACAACGCCTCCGTCTGGCGCCTCCACCACGGCGCCCGGGAGATCGCCCGGCTGACCGTGACCGGCGCAGACATGCCCTGGACGCACGCGGACGTCGAGGCCCTTGCGGGCTTCGAGGAGTTCAGCCCGGTCTTCGCCGAGCAGGAGAAGGCTGCCGACGAGGAGGACTGGGAGACGCTCGACGCCTGCTACGAGCGGATCCGCGGCGCGCTCACCATGACCTTTCCCGACGGAACCCCGGTGGCCGAGTTCTGGCTGCACATTCACGACGACGGCACAGCCGGCTGGCGCTGGCAGAGCGAACCGCTCGATGACGTGAATCAGTGAGGGAGGAGGGCAGGGCCGCCTCGACAGCGACAGTCGGCGACGCGCCTCGGCGCCGACGGCCACAACGTCCTGATGGATTCCATGGTCCGCTCGCCGGGACGTCCCGAAGGCTCCAGGATCCTTGACGGAGCGGGTGGAGAAGCCTCGCTGGAAGGCCCCTGACCTGCCCATTGCCCGGATAGCCGACGCTGCGGAACGTCCACCGGCGGGAACCCGCCAATAGCTGCCCCGTCTCGTACGCGTGAGCGACAAGGTGTGATCATGTCGCATGACGAAGAACCCATGGGCCGGACGTTTCCGGTCATTCCGCTTTGCCCTGCTCGGGCTGATGTCCGTCCTGTTCACAGCGGTCTCGGTGCCGCCGGCAGTCGCCGCAGAGGGCACCTGCTCCGAGGACGGCAACTACGAGGTCTGCGTCACCTACGGCGGCGAGGGCAATGTCGACACTCTGATCCCCCGGAAGATCAAGGCGAAGATCGACGCCACGGCAGGAGCCGCGCAGAGCGGCGACTACATCCGCGGCGCGATGTACACCTGGGAGAGCACCGGTTACGGCGCCGAGGTCGCCGACTCGCTGGTACAGGCCGCGCAGAGTGGCGTCAGCGTCCGCCTCGTCGTGGGTTCCATCCAGAGCACCCTCCGCGACAAGTTCGTCAACGCAGGCATCGATCTGCGCATCTGCGCGGACGCGTGCATGAAGGACCCCGACAATGCGTGGAGCGGGGCCATGCACAACAAGTTCTTCGTGATCAAAAAGGGCGACACGCAGCTGGTGCTGCAGACCTCGATGAATCTGAGCAGCTGGCAGGCTCAGCACGCGCAGAACATGCTGATCGTCCGTGATGACGCCGAGCTGTTCGCGGGATATGTCAACTACTGGCGTCGTCTGTACGACCAGGACTGGTCCTGGGGCGGTGTGACCTGGAGCGACGACGACAAGTCGCCCTCCGGAACCAACGGGAACTCCCGGGCGTACTTCTTTCCGCAGTACGCCAAGCAGCCGCTGGTGGGTGTGCTCGCGGGCGTCACCGAGTGCACGACGGGCAACGACCGGGTCTGGCTGGAAGCCAGCCTCTTCGACAGCAGTGACCACTCCCGGGACATCATTGCTCAGCTGAACCGGCTGCGCGGCATCGGGTGCGACGTCAAGGTCGTCGTCCAGGAGGCAAGCGGCAGGGACCAGCTGCTGGCCAACGGTGTCCCGAGCGGCGACATCAGCTGCGACGGCTGGCACCACAACAAGCTGACGCTGATCGACGCGAAGTATGCCGGGGAGTGGCGCAAGGCCGTGTTCGTCGGTTCGTACAACGTGACCTCGAACTCCAACTACCGCGCCAACGACACGATGCTGCGGGTCATCGACGGGTGGGTCACCAACCGGTACATCGATCAGTTCCGGGCCCTGTGGACCAATCCGCGGACCTGCGACGCGGTCTGACGGGTAACCCGGCGAGGCGAGCGCGCCCCCAGCATCCTCGGATGCCCGGGGCGTGCGCGTGCCCCAGCATCCTCTGATGCCCGCGACTCCTGAAAGCCGCGGAGCAAGCACGGGAAGCCGCGCCCGGTGCCGCGACCCGTCGCGGTACCGGGCGCCCTGCTGTTGCAGCAGGTGCTCCGCCCTGCCGGCCTCGATGGCACGGATCACAGAACCGGCCTTGCCGCGGACTCGGACCCTCACGCCGTTCACATCGTTCGACGCATCGTTCGAGCTCTGCCGCCTCCCGAAGCGGCCTCAGCGCTCAGGGCTCAGTTGTCGGAACGGTTGTCAGAACCCGCTCTCGTAGGAGAGGTCGGTCGGCAACACACCGTTCCCCTTCGCACCCTTGAACGGCGCGCGCCAGTCGCCGGTGCCCGCGTAGAAGTACGACCCGGGGCTCTGGCCCGTCCCGCGCTTCAGCGCGAGCAGGTCGGAACGGCCGTCGCCGTTGGCGTCACCGATGCCGATGAGGTCCGTGTAGGAGTTCCACCCCGACCCGATCTTCGTGCGCGCGGCGAACGTGCCGTTGCCCTTGCCGAGGTAGAGCCAGAGAGTGCCGGCCTTGTCGCGTGCGACGAGGTCTCCGGCGGCTGCGCCCGCGAGGTTTCCGGCGGCGGTGAGGTCGTTGTAGACCCCCCAGCCACCACCGACCCTCTTGCGTGCGGAGAAGGGGGCGTTGGCGTTGCCCGTACCGCTGTACAGCCAGAGGACGCCGGACTTGTCGGTGGCGACCAGATCGGCCCTGCCGTCGTTCGTCAGGTCGCCGCCACCCGCGAGCCGGTCGTAGATCCCCCAGCCGCCGCCGATCCTCGTCCGGGCCTTGAGCGGCTTCGTGCCTAGGCCGGTGCCTTCGTAGAGCCAGAGGACACCGCTCCTGTCCCGGGCGATCGCGTCGCTCACGGACGTGCCCGCGACGTTGCCGACGGATTCCATCCGGTCGTACACCTGCCAGCCGGGGCCGACCTGCCAGCCGCCCTCATGGACGAGGTTGTCGCCCGCCGCTGACGGCTGCATGCCGTAGCGGGCCAGACGGCCGGTCTCGTCGCGGACGAACACGTCGGGCGTGCCGTTGTCGTCGTAGTCGTGCGGGGCCACGGGACGCGTCACGGTGAACCGTCCGGTGGCCTTCAGCTCCGGACCGATGCCGTCGTCCGGCCGTGCGGTGATCTCCCAGGTGTACTCGCCGTTGAGGGCGGGGCGGGTCGATTCGAAGCTCGTCAGCTCCTTGCCGTTCCAGTGCAGGGCGACGGTCCGCCGAGCCGGCGTCCCGCCTTCGCGCACGAGCGGCCACTGCAGTCGCTGCCCCGTTCCGACGTGGACCAGCGTCGCCCACACGTACGCGTCGCCGCGGGACAGGTCCCAGCTCATGTCGACGCCCTTGGCGAGCTGCGCACCGGTGATCACGGCCGGGACCTTGCTGCTGAGCAGGGACACCGCGGTCGCCTGGCCGGTCGGTGCGACCAGCGTGGCGACGGGCTTCCCGCCAGCGCCGAGGGCGACCCGGTAGAGACCTTCCCCCGTTGCCGTGGTGCCGCCGCGGACCATCAGCGAGCCGTCGGGGGCGAGGGCGGAGGACGAGGCGTGGGTGAGGAGCGGGACCGTGACGCCGGTCCCCGCCGACTCCGCGACGAAGGGCCGCGGGGGCGTGGGGTTCACGCCGGCGTACACCCCTGCGCTGTACTCGAGGGGGCGCGGCTCGCCCTGGATCACCCAGTCGCCGAGCAGCCGGAAGTCGTCGCCGTGGTAGCCCGGCGCCTTGATCTGCTTGCGTTCGTTCGTGCCGAGGCGGCCGACCTGGATGATCCGGGCGGCGCCGCTCGCCTCGTGCCACGCCGCATGGGTGTCGGAGACGGCGGCCTCGACCATGCGCCAGGGCTCCCCGGCCTGGACGTGCTGGGACACGACGGCGGCGGTGGCGAGATCGACGACGACCTTGCCGCGGACCTCGTTGTACCCGAGGCCGCAGTCGAACAGGACGGTGTGCGCGGTGCGCGCGGTCGCGTTGAGGTCACAGACCCCCGAGGGCATACCGGTCACCACGCGGTCGGTCACGGACCCGCCCTCGACGGTGACGAGGTGGGGCAGCACGTCCCCCTCTTCGTCCTGCACCATGACGATCAGGGTGGAGCCGATCGCGCCGCTGAACCAGGAGCCCTCGCCGAACGCGGCGAGGTCCACCTCCACGGGCTTCGCGGACGGCGTCGCCATGTTGTGGACCTTCAGGAACCGGCTGTCGTCGATTTCCGCCGCGTCCCCCGTCACCACGATGTCCGAGATCCCGCCGGTCACCGAGGCGGCGGCGGGAAGCACGGTCGACGTGCCGTCCGCGTACCGCGTCCAGCGGTACTCGGGGGTGGCGGCGCTGGTCCGCGACAGGAAGCCGGTGGCCCCGGCGCTGACGATCTCCGCGTTCAGCGGGAATCGTACGACCGCCTCCTGCGGAGCCTCGTCGGCGGCGTCCGCCGAAACGGTGGCAGTGGCGCCGGTCCCGTCGCCGCCGCTCGTCGCGGCAGTGGCCGGGACGGCGGACAGGATTCCCCCGGTGGCCGCGAGAGCGGCGGTGACGGCCAGCGCCGTCAGGCGTCGACCGGGTCTGTACTTGTGCTTCTGGGCGCGTACGTGATGCATAACTGCTCCTCCCCTGGAACGCAGGACATTAGCGGGTACGGTCCGCCGGACACCGACCGGGCAGCCCTCTGTCGTCGCTGTGGGCTGCGCAGTTGGGTTACCGAGCGCCGTGCCCGACGGGTGGAGCCGGTCTCCGGGACGGCGGGGCAGAGCATCATCCGCGACGGCCGCGGGCCACGTGGGGGCGGGAGGCGCCCTCCGGGCGGGTCGCCGGCATGTGCGTGGCAGCGCAACCGCGTTACGCGGCAGGGGGGGTTCAGCCCCGCGCATCCGGTAATAAAGGGGCGGCGGGCGCGGGCGCTCCGTACGATCATGCGTGGGACGGGGTTCGTAGCGCAGTGGTCGTCGCGCCTTCACCGCATGTGGGAGGACGCCGGTTCGAATCCGGTCGGCCCCGTCCCGTCCGACGGCGCGTGCTCTTCCACGCAGCGCGTCACGCCCCCTGAGCGACGGGCGGCCGACGCCCGGGGGCCGGGCCGCCTTCTCGCCCCTGGATCCGGCGGGCCTGTCGCGGCCGGCGGCCGTCCTGGATGGCGGGGCAAGGGCAACTAGAGCTCGTAGTCCTGGGCCAGTTCCTCCCAGCGAAGGCTGCGCAGCGCAAGGTCGGCATCGTCGGCCGACGGCGCACCCAAGCCGGTCTGGAACCAGACCACGGTGAGAGCGGAACGGTGCAGCACCGGGTTGGCCTCGGGGTCGACCGCCGTCGAGCGGAAGGCGCCGATGCAGGCCACGGAGGGCAGCACCTCGACGGGGCCGAAGGCGCCGGCGGTCCGGTCCGGATACGTCAGGCAGGGTGGAACCTGATGCACCGGCGTGTCGGGAAACGCACGCTCAGCCTGCCACTGAAGGCCGCTCACCCGCATGTCGTTGATGGGCTTGCACGGGTAGCCCTCCACCATGCCTCCGTAGGTCGAGGACATACGCAGCTCGATGAGCTCGATCGAACGGCCGGAGGACAGGGCTATACGGCTCAGCGACATCTCGCCACCCTATGCGCACGCATCACCAAAGGGCGTCGCACCCCGCAGCCGCGGGCCGGAGACGGCGCGCCGTCTCCGGCCC